>CAIMWS010000132.1 GCA_903845125.1 uncultured Verrucomicrobiota bacterium | reverse complement strand
TGTTCACCGACGACCAGGGCTACGCCGACGTGGGGGTGTACGGTGCCCGGGGCTTTGCCACGCCCCATCTCGACCGCCTGGCTCGGGAGGGCATCCGCTTCACCGATTTCCACGTGGCCCAGCCGGTCTGCTCGGCCTCCCGGGCCGCGTTGCTGACCGGCTGTTATCCCAACCGCGTGGGCATCCACGGCGCGCTCGGCCCGGCGGATCCCACCGGCCTGCACCCGGACGAAATGACCCTGGCGGAACTGGTCGGCCAGCAAGGCTATGCCACCGGCATGGTGGGCAAGTGGCACCTGGGCCGGCCCCGGCCCTTCCTGCCGGTCCACCAGGGGTTCAACGAATACCTCGGCCTCCCTTACTCCAACGACATGTGGCCCTTCCACCCCGAGGCCAAGCCCGGCACTTACCCGCCCCTGCCGTTGATCGAGGGGGACCAGGTGATCCAGGACGGCCTCAATCACGAGGACCAGGCCCAGCTGACCACCCGTTATACCCAGCGGGCGGTGGACTTCATCAACCGGAACCAAAACCGGCCTTTTTTCCTCTACGTGGCCCATAACATGCCCCACGTGCCGCTCCACGTGAGCGACAAATTCAAGGGCAAATCCGCCCGCGGCCTCTATGGCGATGTGATCCAGGAGATCGACTGGAGCGTCGGGGAGATCCTCGCCGCCCTCAAAAAGAACGGCCTCGACGAGCAAACCCTGGTGCTGTTTGCCTCCGACAACGGGCCCTGGCTCTCCTACGGGGACCACGCCGGCTCGGCGGAGCCGTACCGCGAAGGCAAAGGCACCTCCTGGGAGGGCGGCACCCGGGTGCCGTTCCTGGCCCGCTGGCCTGGGCGAATCCCGGCCGGCAGCGTCTGCCGGGAAATGGCCATGACCATCGACCTCTTCCCCACCATCGCCCGCCTGACCGGCGCGGCGCTGCCCGGCCGCAAAATCGACGGCCTGGACATCTGGCCGCTCTTGGCGGGCGAGCCGGGGGCAAAAAATCCCCACGAAGCCTATTTTTTCTATTACGCCAATAATGAGCTGCAGGCGGTGCGCAGCGGTTCCTGGAAGCTGGTCCTGCCCCACGTTTACCGCACCTTGAACGGCCGCCCGGGCGGCCGGGACGGAATCCCCGTCAAATACGAAAACCGCAAGCTGGCCGCCGCCCAGCTCTACAACCTGGCCGTGGATCCCGGGGAAAAGCAGGATGTCGCCCCGGCGAACCCCGGGGTGGTCCGCCGCCTGGAAGCCCTCGCTGCTCAATGCCGCGAGGACCTGGGCGACTCCCTCCTGGGCATCCCCGGGCAGGGGCGCCGGGCGCCGGGCCGGTTCACGGCCCAGTGACCTCGGGTGGGGCCGGCCGCCGATAGACAAAAAGGGCGAACCAGAGCGTGCCCAAGGCACCGCAGAGCGCGGCTCCCAGGAAGTTGGCCCGGGGGCTCACGTTCCACAGCCAGGCGCCCGCCAGGGATCCGCTGGTGACCACGCAATCCCGGATCAGGTAATAGGCCCCGTAGGTGCGCGCCCGGAATTCCGGTGGCGCCTGGGCGATGATCAGCGCCTTGCGGGCCGGCTCGCCGAATTCCTTGAGGCCCCGCACGACAAAAGCCACCGCCAGCCAGCCGAAGTGGTCCCCCCGCAGCAGGACCAGCGGGAACAGGGTGAAAAATACGAAGGTGGCCAGCACGAAGGGACGCTGCCCGTGGCGGTCCGCCCAGTGGGCCACCGGGATGTAGCAAACCATGGCCGTCACCATTTCCATGGCCACCAGCCAGCCATACTGCTGGGCGGTGACGCCCCCGTGGTTCATGGCCCACAGGATGACAAACGCATAGGGCAGCCGCTCGCAGAACCGGATCAGGATGTCGCTCACCAGCAATTCCCGGAGCGTGGGATTGAACCCCTTCACGATGTCCAGGAAGGAGCTCATGGGCCGCGCCGGCCTCCCGGCCCCCTGGGGCTCGGTCACTGCCCTCTTGGGCTCAACCATAAACCATTGGGCAACCATCGTAATGGCGCTCAGGAGGATGCAAACCGACAACGCCCGGTGCATGCCTTGCTCCCAGCCGTATCGGCCGATGAGCCAGCCGCCCAACAAGGGGCCTCCCATCATCGGCACCCGTCGCACCAGCGATTGCACCCCCACCCCCATGGTGTGCTGTTGCCGCTTGAGGGAAGTGGCCACCACCGCAAACGTGGCGGGCAGCGAAAACGCGCTCCAGGCCAGGAACAGGCAGGCCCCGGCCAGCAGGGCCAGCCAGTGGCGCCAGGACAACACCAGGATATAACCGGCGATGGACAGCACGTTGAACAGCAGCAGGGACCGCCGCTGGCCCCAGTGATCCGTCAGCCACCCGCCCGGGTAGGCGTACAGCGCGCCCAGCAGGGTCTGCAGCGCATCGAACACGCCGATCACCAGGACCGTGGCGCCGAGGGTTTCCAGGTATTTCGGGGCGAAACCGAGCCAGAGCCGCTCGCCCGTGCCCGCCAGCAGCAGCGCCAGCAGCAGCAGGGCCGGGTTGCGCTCCAGGGCCAGGAAATGGACGATCCTCCGCCAGCCGCTCATGGCTGAGGCCGGCGGGTCAGGCCCGCCCCGGTGGATGGATTTTGGCTTGCGCGCTGCATGTCGCCCATGCCGTTCACGGTAAACCATTCCGCCCGGCCGCTCCAATCATTTCCCCTCCCGGAGGTTGTTCAGATTGCATATCGGGTTGCCAATCCCGGGCGGATCAATCATCTTTTGCCCCATGAATTATTTATCCATGGCGGGCCGGGCCGGGTGGGCGATCCTCCTGGGCGCCGGCGTGTGCCAGGCTGCGCACCAGCCCGTTTTTTCCACCACCGAGCCGGTTGGCCGCCTCGGGACCAACCGCTATTACACCCCCGCCAACCAGGTGCTGACGCCCGTGGGCCGGCAGGTGGAGCTGCCCGGCCTGCGCCCGCAGGTCCTGGCCTCAGCCCCAATGGCCGCCGCCTGGCCACCGCCGGCAAAACGGCGGAATTGGTCTTGCTGGACCCGGTCTCCGGCGCCGTGGTGCAGCGGGTGCCGCTCCCCTCGGAGGACAGCCGCGAGCCTGCCCCCGGGGCGGTCTCCACCCATATCCTCACGCCGGACAAGGATGGGCAGGTGAGTTTCACCGGGTTGGCTTACGCGCCCGATGGCTCCCGGATCTACCTGGCCAACGTGAACGGCAGCATCAAGGTGTTCCCGGTGGATAAGAACGATGCCGCCGCCCCCGGCTACAGCCTGCCGCTGCCGCTGGCCAATGCCCCCGGCCGCAAGGAAGAGATCCCGGCCGGGCTGGCGGTTTCCAAAGACGGCCAGCTGCTTTACGTGGTGTTCAACTTGTCCAACCGCCTCGCCGAGCTGGATGCCCGCACCGGCCAGGTGCGCCGCACCTGGGACGTGGGGGCGCTGCCTTTCGACGTCGTCCTGGCCGGCCGCAAGGCCTATGTAAGTAACTGGGGCGGCCGGCGGCCGGCGGCCGGCACCCTCACCGGCCCGGCGGGCCGCGGCACCTGGGTGCGCGTGGACCCGGTCCGGCACATCGCCTCGGAGGGGTCGGTATCCGTGGTGGACCTCGACGGGGGCGCCCCCGTCAAGGAATGCCTCACCGGCCTCCACGCCTCCGCCCTGGCCCTGGCTCCCAACGGCCGGCACCTGGTCGTGGCCAACGCCGGCAGCGACACCCTGAGCGTCATCGACACCCGCCGGGAGGAAATCGTGGAGACCCTCTGCACCCGGCAGAATCCTGCCGATCTGTTCGGTGCCAGCCCGAATGCCCTGGCTTTCGATGCCACGGGGGATGTCTTATATGTCTGCAACGGCACCCAGAACGCCGTGGCGGTGGTCGATTTCAAACCCGGCAAGTCCCGCCTGGCCGGCCTCATCCCCACCGGGTGGTTCCCCGGCGCCATCATCCACGATGCCGCCCGCCGCGCGCTCTATGTGGCCAACATCAAGGGCATCGGCTCCACCCGGCGCTATCAGCCGGGTGAGGTCGTCAAATACAGCTCCCACCAATATTATGGCACTGTCTCCCTGCTGGGCGTCCCCTCCCGCAAGGATCTGCCTGGCCTCACCGCCACGGCCCTCCAAAACCTGCGCTACCCGGCCCTCCTGGCCGCCCGGGAACCGGCCCGCCCCCACCAACCGGCCCGGCCGGTGCCGGAGCGGGTGGGGGAACCGAGTGTGTTCAAACATGTGGTTTACATCATCAAGGAAAACCGCACCTACGACCAGGTGTTCGGCGACATCAAGGAAGGCAACGGCGATCCCACACTCTGTGTTTTTGGCGAAGCGGTCACCCCCAACCAGCACAAGTTGGTGCGCGACTTCGTGCTGCTGGACAACACCTATTGCTCCGGCATCCTCAGCGCCGACGGCCACCAGTGGGCCTCCACCTCCTTTGCCACCGATTACATGGAAAAATCCTTTGCCGGCTTCCCCCGCAGCTACCCCGATGGCATGGAGGATGACGATGTCGATGCCATGGCCTATTCCCCGGCCGGGTTCCTCTGGGACAACGCCCTGGCCCATGGCAAAACCATCCGCGACTACGGTGAATTCGCCATCACCGAAAAATCGTGGCCCGGCCACTCGCTCAAATCCATCAAGTTCCTCGACCATTACCGGGATTTCATGGAAGGCAAAAACGCGATCCGGATCTGGAGCCGCCCGGCGGTGGAATCCCTGCGCCCCCACCTGTGCACCAACACCGTCGGCTGGGACATGAGCATCCCGGATATGTTCCGCGCCGCGCAATTCATCAAGGAGCTGGATGAGTTTGAAAAACGCGGCACTTTCCCCCACCTCGCCATCATTTGCCTGCCCAATGACCACACCTCCGGCACCGCCGCCGGCGCCCCCACCCCCGCCGCCCAGGTCGCGGATAATGACCTCGCCTTCGGCCGCATCGTCGAAGCCCTCAGCCGCAGCCGCTTCTGGAAGGAAACTTGCATCTTCGCCATCGAGGATGACCCCCAGGCCGGCTGGGACCACGTGAGCGGCTACCGGACCACCGCCTATGTCATCAGCCCCTACTGCAAGCGCGGGCAGGTCGTCAGCACCCAGTACAACCAGACGAGCCTCATCCGCACCATGGAGCTGATCCTCGGCCTCCCCCCGATGAACCAGATGGACGCCACCGCCACCCCCATGACCGATTGTTTCACCCAGGTCCCGGATTGGACCGCCTTCACCTCCGTCAAAAACAACATCCCCCTGGACCAGATGAATCCGGAGGTCAAAAAAGTTTCCGATCCCCTCCTGCGCCGGTATGCCAGCCTGTCCAACCGGCTGCCGCTCAACCGTGTGGACGCCTGCCCGGAGGATCTCCTCAACCGCATCATCTGGCACGCCATGAAAGGCCCGCAAACCCCTTACCCGGCCTGGGCCGTCAGCAACGCCGTGGATGACGATTAACCACCCCGCGGCGCTTTGGGTGGCGCTTCCCAATGCCGTTCGCTTACGGTTCCGGCCGCGGCTCCACGCTGTGCACGACTGGCCACGAGGCGCGGTCCTCGCTGGGATAAACGCCAATCTGATCGAAAGGAATGCGCTGGAAGCCCAGTTTGAAGGCGGGCGAGTCGTCCAGGAGTTGGAAGTTGCCCCGCGCGGCGTCTTTCAAACGCGGATCGGTCTCCAGCAGGTTGTCCTTGAAGGTGACGCAGGGCACGGCCTTGGCTTCCGTCGTGCCCCACTTGCCACCCCAGCAAATGTTCCGGGCCACGACGTTCCCTTTGGGGGCCAGCGGCTCATCCTCGAGGAGGTTCAGCAGCTCCGGGTAGCGGACCGACCAGGGCGGTTGCTTGTAGTTCAGGGCCATCAACTCCTTCGTGGCAAAATCCCCCACGCCTTTGGCCCAGCCGAGGCCGCGGGCGTCGATGCTGAAGGCGCGGCCGCAGTTGAGGAACAGGTTGTTGGTCATCGTATTGTCCCGCCCGCCCCCGATCAGGATCGCCGTGGCCACTTCGTAAAAGAGGTTGCAGGAAATGTCGGCCGAGGAGAAGCAGTCATCCAGGTAAACCCCCAGGCAACCTTTGCCGCGGAAGCCCTGGATGTGGTGCAGGTAGTTGAAACGGATCCGGTGCCCCCGCATCGACCACGTTTCATCGGGCGGCGAAGTGTAAATGGCGCCGGCGTCGTTGCTTTGGAAGACCGCGCTGTGGATTTCGTTGTACTCGATGACCTGGTCATTGCCCGTAAACCCGATGGCCACATGTGGGACATGGTCAATCAGGTTGTGCGTCACCCGGTTCCCGACCCCAAAGGCCGTGATCCCCTGCTGATAGACCGGGTCCCAGCGGGCCGTGTGGTGGATGTGGTTGTTGTCGGCGTAATGTCCGGCGGGGGTGAGGCTGGGGCGGTCCCCACCCTCGAGATGGATGCCGCCCTGGCCGGTCTGGTAGATATCGCAGCCCACGACTCCATGCCGGGCGCCGCCGTACACCTTCACCGCCCAGTTCCCCAGGTTCCGGAAGGTGCAGCCCACGACGCGCACGTTCGCGCCCCCTTTGATGACCAGCGCGCTGCCGCGCCCGGCTTCGACCAACAGGCCCTGGAAGGTGACGTGGGAGACGTTGTTCAGCTGGAACGGATCGCGCACGGTCGAGACGATGGCCTGGCCGGCGGCGAGGGGGGCGGGCGGCCAGAAGTAAAGGAGGCCGCTGCCGCAGTCCAGATACCACTCCCCCGGGCTGTCCAGCTCGGGCAGGGCGTTCTCGGCATAAAACCACTGTCCCTTCCGGATTTCGTAGGCGTGGCCCGGTTGGCGCGCCAGGCTGAGCGTGTGGGCAGTGGGATCGGCGGCCCCCAGCGGGATGCGCTGGTCGGCCCAATCCCAAACCCAGAACCCGTGCAGCCAGATGCCCTCCTCGCCCGTCCAGCGCGCGGTCCGCGGGTCCTCGCAGACAAACCGGCCCTCGGCGGTCTGCGCCTGGCCGGACTTGACGATGCCCTGGGCGTCGAGCACCTCCGCAATGCGCAGGTAGCCCTGGTTCGGGTAACGGGCCAAGGTCATCGGCTGGTCCTGGAAGAACAGCTCCAGGCCGGGATCGGACTGGTAGGTTCCGGCTTTCCCGATGCCCTGGAGATCACCCACGCCGAGGGCCTTGAGGCTGGCTTGCTGGACTTTTCCCCGCGCGGCCGGGTCCAGCCGCTTGAGGATGGCTGGATCCGTGACCGGCTGCCAGCCCGTTACCGCCCGCCCGGCAACCATCCGCGCCACCTCCCCGCGCCGGGACCGATAGACGATGGGGGGGGCCGCCGTGCCGCTGTCCTGCTCCACCAGCTCGACTGGCCGCGCCAATTCATACACACCGCCCCGGAGCTCGACGGTGATCCCGCCCGCCGGCAGCCCCCCGCCCGTTTTCAGGCGCCGGATCTCGTCCCGTGCCCGCTCCAGCGTGGCGAAGGGCCGCTCCTCCGTCCCCGGATGTTGGTCGTTGCCGTGGGTGGATACCTGCAGGGTGGCGGCCCGCGCCAGGTGGCACACGGCGAGCAGCACACCCGCAGCCAGGATCAGGGTGCGGTTGGTCATGCGGGAACACTATTTGAATCCCGGGCTGGACGCACCTTAAATTTGCCCCTCAAATTTGCCCCGCGACACTCAAATTTACCGGCGGCGTCCGTCCAGTCCGCCTCATTTCTGCGCCGATACAATGATGTAATCCTTGATCTGGGGGTTCCACTCCGTGCACTGGGCGAGGAACTTCCCGTGCGCGATCATTTGCTGGGCGGTGGGGGCCTCCAGCTTGTTGAAGTAACGGCTGGCCCAGCCGGTGGTGTAGTGGCCGAAGGCTCTCAAGGTCTGGTCCAGCACACTCTCCATCTTTACCTTCTCGAAGCCGGCCACCTCGAGCATGTCCCGATAGACCTCGGCATTCACGCGGTTCGCCAGCGGGATCTCCTCCAGGTCGGAGATCCGCTCCTGCACACCCACCAACTCCGGAGGGGTTTCGATCAGGATGTCCGACAAGGCCAGGCCGCCACCCGGCTTGAGGACCCGGTAAGCTTCCTTGAAAAACCTCAGCCGGGTGCGGAAACAGCAGGCCGCCTCGACGCAGAGAATGTGATTGAAGCTGGCGGCTTCGAACTCCATCCGGGCGGCATCCATCTGCAGGCACCGGCAGCCCGGCACCCGCTCCCGGGTGCTTTCCGTCTGGTATGGGGATATATTAATGGCCGTGATATCGCCGGGCTGGAAGTGCCGCGCCAGCCGCTGGGTGGAGCCGCCGCATCCGCACGCCACATCCAGCACGGTCCCAGACCGGCCGGGAAACGTGGCGATCAATTTGTCCACCAGGGCGTCGCAGGCCTCCACCGCATCCTTGGCGCCCGTGCCCCAATACCCATAGTTGCTGTAGCCACTGTCGCCGAAAATGGCCCGATGCTGCTTGGCCCGATACCGCTGGTCATAGTCGGCTATGGGATCCCACCGCGCGGCCGGTGGTGCGGAGCTATCCGGCGGATTCGTGTTCGTGTTGTCCAATTGAGTACCATTCTCCGCTGGCCGGAGCCAGCCTGGCCTAAATCCATCGCCCAGGACAGCTCTGCCGCCCTCGGCGCAGCAGGTTCATTCCCCTGTTAAGGCTCAACCGTGGAATTTGTATCCCACCCTGTCGGTGCCTCCACATAATAACCTTCACCCACTGCGGCGCAAGCCCGGTGACGTTTCCAAGGGCGTCTCCTCAAGTATGGGCTTCTGTACAATCCCATTTCCTTGCAATACCCCTCAAAAAAACTGCCGAGGCCAACCGCAGTCCCGGCCAAGAATGGTTTCACCGCAATACCATAGCCTCGCCAGAACGCAGTAATCACCCGTCTGCTGGTAGGTCTCCGCGCTAAATAAAGTTTTTTCCCGTATAAAACGTCAGCTCATTCCACTATCGCTTTCAACAGCGCCTCGCGGGCGTCGGTGTAGTAGAGAATGTTTACTTTTGTGATGAGGTCGTCGGGCAGGTCGTTGAGTTGCTTCCGGGCCGAGACCGGCATCAGCAATGTGCTCGCGCCTTTCTCGATGGCCAACTCCGCCACGTTGACGGCGTTGTGAACCGGGTCCACTGAGCCGCCCAGGTTCAGCCCGCCAATGACCACCAGCCCGCCCTTGGTGCTCTTTTGTAGTAGGGCGCTGCACAACGCGACCAAGACCGCCAGACCCGTGGCGTTGCCGCTCTTGCTGGCGTCGAAAGCCCGGAGCTGGATAGAAAACTCGTGCTCGCGGGGATCGCGGTCGCCGGTCAACTGTTTGGCCCGCGAATACAAGTTCTGTTCGGCGTAGCGCACACTCTCCGAAAACGGGGCCGGAGCTGGCCGGTTCAGAATCTTCACGCCCGACCCTGGCCCCTCCGTGACCTCGATCCGGTAAAGCCCGGCGTTCTCGTCCAGCCCGCCCGGACTGATGGTCCAGATTTGGCCGGGCGGCAGCGGATCGGAGCCGATGCTGTCCTCGCTCTGGAGTTCAGGCGTGACCACGAACTTCTCCACGCCGTCCTGGCCGAGCGTGTAGCTGAAATGCGTGTTCCTGAACTCCGCCGACCCGATGCGCTTCTGTTGCTCTTTGACGCGACGGCGACACTCCAGCGCCAGACGCACGGCCCACTCCAGCGCGTCGTCGGGAATCGCCGTATCAGGATTGGGATATAGCAATTTCAACAGACCGTTGACGGTTCGTTGTGTCGCCCACGTATCACGTCCGCTCAACGCCCCGCCGAAAAACACCCGCCCCTGGAGCGCCGTCAGTCGGCTTTGTTTACGAAGATGAGTCCAGCACTCCGACAGGAAGTCGCTGACCAGGCCGAAGTGGTTGGTGAAAAGCTGGGCGGACACCTTGGGCACGTCCCAGCCGGGCGCGTAGCAGTGGATGCGGTCCTGGAATGCGGTGTCATCGCGCATCTCAGGCGGCAGCGGCCCGAACAGGTGCCCGATCTTCTGCTGGTGCTGCACGTCCACGTCGAAATTGCCCACCATCACGATGCCGCCATCCGCCCGGATGCTTTCCTTGCCGCGTGAAAATTCGCCGCTTTCCATGTAGCCCTTCATGATGTTCACGCCGTCCTTCTGGTCGAACGACACGCCGGAGATTTCGTCGAAACAGACCACGTCATACTGGCAGACCAAGCCCCGTTGGCCGTTGGCCATGTTGACGAACATCCGCGCCACGGTCGTCTTGCCGCCCGACACCAGATGCGCGTAGGGTGACACCTGCTGGAACAGATGGCTCTTGCCCGTGCCACGCGGCCCCAGTTCGACCATGTTGTAGTTCCGCTCCGTGTAGGGCACCATCCGCAAGAAGATCACGTCGATGTTGCGCGGCGTCAGGGCGTCCGGCTCCAGGCCGATGCTGCGGATCAGGAACCGCTTCCACTCCTCCAGGTTGAACAGCTCGCGGCCCCGATACATGGCTTCCAGGACATCCCGCTTCGAGAGTTGGATTTCCCGGATGCTCTCCACCCCAAAGGGCCGACCGGATTGCTCCTCGGCGATGGTCGCATCATAGACCAACTCGATCTCGGCGTAGAAGCCGCCCGTGAGCATCCGGTCGTGCTGCTGAACCAGCGCGGGCGTGATCCGCATGTCGCGCAGGCGCAGGCTGGGCAACTCGGCCACGTAGGAATCGGTTTTGGCGTCTAGGCGGGCCGTGATGATGTCAATGATGCGGATCGAGCCAGTCTCGCGGGCCTTGGACTTGAAATACTCCTCCTCGCCGGGGCGCACCGTCCGGTCGGCCAACTGGCGCTGCACAACTTGTAGGCCCTCCTCGATCTCCTTTTCGTCGGTCGAGGAGCAGTAGCGTCCGAGCAGGAACTCCGCGACGTAGGTGGGCACCGGGTATTGGCCCTTAAACTTCCGCACCAAATCCTTCCGCACGATGTAGCCCTCGAAGGCTTTGGCGGCGAGTTTGTCGATGGCATCAAGCTCCATAAATCACTCTCCAATCACGGTCGGGAATTTGGCCACGACAGTATCACTCGCGTCCACCAGGACGACTGTGGCCTTTGTTCCCGACTTCCGGTCATCCAGCACCAGCAATGAGGTCTGACCGTCAGGTTCAATTTCTTTGGGTTTAGCAACCAGGGATGTGGCCTTGTCGGCAATGCTCTCCCGGATGTCGGCCAACCACCCTACAGCACCGGCGCTGGCCTGGACGCGGCACCGCAGCCCAACCCACTTCGCGGATGAAATCGCAACGTCGGCCTCGACCGGCGCGGCGGAGCTGACCGTCAACTCCGGCACCAGGCATTCCTGCACGCTCAGCCCGCCGTGGGCGTATTCCAGGCTGGCCTTGAACGCTCCGACGCCGGGCGGCACGGCCACATGCACCGTGCTGGCCCAATGCCACGGCACCGAGGGCAGCTCGCTCTGGACGCCCTCCTTAATGAGCGCACACCGGCCCCAGCGCGTTTCAGCCAGGTATTTGGGCAGGTCGAGTTTTGGTAGGCCCCCTGGCACCAACAACCAGCCGTGATCGGTCACCACCCGGACCTTCTTCCAGCCGCCCTCCAGGAGGCCCACAATGGCCCCCAGCAGGCCCTCCAGCTCCTCCGGCACCCGTTTGGCCAGCTTCCAGCCCTCCTTGTGCCCGGTGCTGTCAATGCTGCCGTATTCCAGCCAGGCCACGCCGTCCGGCTGGCCCAGCTTCTTGTCACTGAGCACCTGGCAGCCGCGTTCTTCCAGGAGTTGCTTGAACCGGTCGCTGGTCAGGTCTTTGCCGCCGTCCTTGATCCGGGGCCGGAACTCCTCGCAGCCCTCGTCGCCCGTAAACAATTCCGAGATGGGCGAGGCGGCGGGCTTTGCTGTAGGGGTCACGGTCGGTAGCGCCGTCCAGCGCCAGCCGAGTTCCAGTTGTAATCCTCTTTCCGCCAGCCTGGCTTTGAGCTTCTGAGCCAGATCGAAGCGCAGCCCATCCGCGAACAGGATGGCCGTGCCCTTGGCCACTTCCGACACGCTGGCCTGTGCTGGCGACTGGATCGCCACGCCGCCCGCCTTGACCAACTTCTGGAACGCCAGGGCGCTGGCTTCCAGCCAGGGCAAATAGACCGCCCGGATGACCGCCTGCACGGCCTCGATGTCGTCCTTCTTCTCCACGACGCCCAAGGCGTCCACCACGGCGGCATCGGCGCACCAGCCGCCGTTGACATAGGCGGCTACCAGATCGTCCAGCGCACCACCGGCCACGGGCTTGCCGCAGGTCTCGGCCATCGTGGTCAGGTGCTTCAGGGCAACCGCCAGCGGGGCCTGGTCAAGCTCAGCCCACACCCAGCTCCGGCGCTTGCCGTGGATTGCCTCGCTCTCCTTGATCCGCTCGATCACGACCTGCGCGGTCTTGCCCGCGCAGCCCTTGAGGACATTGCGGAGGGCAGTCTCATGTATCTCGTTCGACTGCGGCCAGACCTCATCGCTCTCTTTCAGGAACAAATCGTCGTCCTGCGGCTTGGCCTTCCGCAACCAGCCCGGCAGGTTCGGGTAACGCTTGGGCGCTTCCCGGAACCGATCCCACACCTGGCTCCAGTTTCCCTGACGCAGGCCCATCATCTCCGCCGCCCGTAGCGGGCCGTCCTTCATCGGATGGAATCCAAACTTGTCTTTGCACGAGTGGCAAAAGGCTTCCCACTGTTGCGCGGTCAGTTTGGCCTGGGATGCTTTCGGATCATTCATCCAGGCCAGGATTTCGCGCACCGGATCGGGCGACAGCAGTGCGTGGAAGTCCGAGGCTTCGAGCTTATGGCCGGACAAGTCTTGGATGTCCGTCTCCACCAGCTTCGCCAGCGCGGTCTTCATCGCCTCCAGGGTTGCGTTGTCCCGCGCCACGTCCAAGCCCAGCCCCCCGTCCGCCGATTGCAGGAACGCCAGCACCGTCCAGTCTTTGTGATTTACCTGCGACCAGAACGCCCCGCGATATTGTAGTTCGGCCAGCGGCATCAACGCGGGCGGGCATTCCGCAACCGCTCGCAGCTCCTGGCGGCTGACGCCGGGCAGGTAAAGGACCGGGATGGTCTTCTCCGACCAGTTGGCTTCCGGCAGGGCGCGGGAAATCATGCACCGGAGCCAAATGGCTGGCCCGGTCTTGCAGTTGGTGGCATACGGCCCCAGCGTCAACAAGTGCGCCAACCGCTCGCGTAATACGGGCAACACCGGCTCCCACTGGCGCTCTTTGTCCGGCCACAGGATC
This sequence comes from uncultured Verrucomicrobiota bacterium, assembly GCA_903845125.1. Lineage (GTDB taxonomy): Bacteria > Verrucomicrobiota > Verrucomicrobiia > Limisphaerales > UBA1319 > CAIMWS01. Next base: position 3,319 of record CAIMWS010000132.1, on the reverse strand, counting down.
ACCGCAGGCGCAACCTGGTCGTCCCGGTTGTATTCACCGGCCCGGCTGAGCGATTGGATGATGGCGTCGAGGACTATCATCAGATGATATTCTTTCGATGATATCCATCACGAGGAGGCGAAGGGGCTTTTCTCTCACCTAGAACGTATTTCGTTGCGGATGCTGCCCCAACCTTGTTCAGGATACCCAACTGACACAACGCTGCGAACATCCTTATGGAATCGTTATACGTGAGACTCGTCACTTGGCGGCATTCCCGATTTGTGATTGATCCATGCTCGGATACGTAATCAACAATCGCCTGTAGGTGGCTGACTTTGATGTTGCTCGACATATCTTTCTCTTTGCTGCGGTTAAGTGATGACACGCCTCACTTGTCCTTCGCTGTTGCCATCCGTTTCTCCTCCAAGCTCAGGTGGTGATCGTTGATTCTCTCGCCCTTCCAAAGGTCATACCAAGCTGAACCAGGAGGGTTCCTCCCGCGATCTTTACCCCAGTCAATCTTTGGCCGTCTGCGGAGCACGTCGGCCTCCATGAACGGGCGGATGTTCAGGCGCACGCCGTCGTTCAGGTCGGGGTGCCAGCCGATGGGCTGCTGCTCCAGCGGCTTCCACCGGACGAAAATGTCGTAGGGCTTTTCGCCTTCGAGAATCAGTTTGAGTTTGTCCTGGAGCTGCTGGGCTTTGAGCAACCGGTCGTCGGCACCGGATTCCTCGTTGGCCACGGCCTCCTGCTGCTTCTTGATCCAGTCGCCGAGATAGGTGTAGGTAAGTTTCTCCAGCAGCTTGTGATCGAGCTTGTGGTAGTTGACCAGGGCGCTGAATCCGTCCTTCCGGCCATCCCAGATTTGCCAGATGAACGGGCGGTGATGGAACAGCTTGCTGTGCTGATCGAAGAACCCGTTGCGGAGCCAGTCCTCCAGGTTCGATCCGGCGTAGTCCACGGCGCTCAACAACTCGTCCAGCTTGCTCGAACTCCATGTCTTGCCATAGGCGGCGGCGAGCAGGGCGCGGAGCCGCTCCGCCGCTGGCGATTCACCGCGCACGGACGGGATGCAGACGATGCCGTCCTCGTCCACGAACTTCTCCAGACCATCGTCCGGCACGGGCGAGGCACCGGAGACAATCTGGCCGGTCTGACGCGGCCAGCGATAACCAAGCAACCGTGCCACGCCTACCTGCACTGGCACAATGGAAGTAACTGGGTTCCCTGCGAACAACCACTGTGTCGGATCATCTGATTGAGGCTTCGGAAGGCCTTGTGGAAATCTTTCGAGCGCCGCACGCTGCCACTGCGGCAAGTCAAAAGGAACCTTCACGAGAGTCGCAGGTGTCACATTGACTTTCTTGTCCAAGCGCCGCACTTCTCGAAAGTAATCGGGAGAAGATAAAAAGGTCCAAATGGCAAGAAGGTTGTCAGGGTTCTTTGGGATTACTGCCGCACCACTTTGGTCAAATGGATGGCCTGAATAGACTGTGACACTCAACTTCCGCATTCGGGTGACTAGGACTCCCAGTCTGTTCCACGCCTCTAGCCCTTGGACTCGTGCGCCTTCGCTCTGAGATAATGTCCCAGTTCCACCCTCCCATCGAAGAATTGCGTCTCGTCCCAACCATTCACCAGTCTCGCCAGCCGCCATCTGAAAGAGTTCCCAGCCATCGATAATAGCTGGCAACTCCCATGTTTGAAAGATATACCTCGGCACGTCGCCGTTTTGCAGGCCGACATAGGCTATCGCGTGTTCTCGCAGGAGTGTTCCCGTAATCGGCTCATCAACCGTAATGCGTTGGTCTGGATTGGCACGCTGTGCGGCTTGCGCTATGCAGCGGAGACTTCCGTTCTGGAGACATGAAATCTTATCGTCGATGGTGGGTTGAGAAAGTGCGTCAACTCCGACCATCACATGGTCACTTTTGGGGAGCAACTGTTCGACAATCATAAGGGTTGCGACAGGCCCACGGTTCCCGAAAGTCTGCCAGGCTTCCTCGCCGAGCGTGGCGATGAAGCGAAGGCTTGCTTGGTTCAATAGCTTACAGCGAAGGTCGCAATAGCTACCGAGAAACCACCAGTTTTGCGGTGTCACCAGTGCTGTAGTCCCGCCGCAGACGCAAAACTTAGAACACCGCTCTACGAAACAGGTGCCAAGGTCGGCCTTAGCGTCGTTGTGTTCGCTCTCGCAGTAAGCCTTGAGCACGTCGTTTTGTTTGCCACGACCGAGGTAAGGAACATTGGTCGTCACAAGTTGGAAATGCCCACCGAGTAGCTTTGTCGCTTGCGCCATCCCCTGAGCCGTTACACCGATCTCGTTCAAATCATCGTTCCGTTTGGCCTTCTCGGACTGGAGCGCCCTGGTCAGGAGCGGTCGGATTTCGGTGAAGCTGGCCGTCACCAGGTCGCCGTGAGCAAGTCGGCGCGGGTTGATGAGGCTGCCCAGCTCCGGCGCTTTCTGGAACAAGTCGTAGAGCTGCTCCAGTCCGCTGCGGAGCCGGGTGTCGCCGTTGGCCAGGGCCAGCCAGTCCTCCTTCCGGGCGTTCACGCCCAGGCCAGAGCAGGCGATGTTCAGCGGGGGCAGTGGCCGGAAGCTATCAGTGAACTTCCAGGCCGTCAGCGCCAGGGCGAACGCGGCGATCTGCGTGCAGCGCGGATCGAGTTCGAGTCCATGCAGGTTCTCGCGCAGCACGGCATCGCAGGCGTCCTTGGCCGACAGCTCCTCGTCCTTCATCCGCATCAGCACCAGCAGCACGAACGCGGCGACCAGGAAGTGGCCGCTGCCGCAGCACGGATCGAGCAGCTTGAAATCCTTGAGCGACTTCGGCCAGCCGGGGAACCCGCCAGCGGCAGGCACCCATTCGCCGTTGCCGTCCTTGATGAAGCGGAGATAGGTGAACTCGTAGCCGGGCAGCGCCACGAGCTTCCGGCAATCGTCCTCGGTCTGGCACTTGGCCCATTCTGACTTCTGAACTCTGCCTTCTGACCTCTGTCTTGCCGCCCACCACGCGCCGATGGTGTTGTGCAGGAGGAACAGCACCATGTAGTGCTCCGTGAACAACTGGGTGACGGCGGGCAGGGTCTCGCCCGTGATCTTGTCGCCGGAAGCGTTGACCTCATCTTTGCGCTCCGCCTGCCAGAATTGATAAACCCACCCCAGGCTGTCCTCGGCGGTGAAGACCTCCACGGGCATGAGAGTGCGCTGGAAAATCAGTTCTAAAGGAGCGTTATTTTTGCTCGGTTGGTGATAGAGGGCCAGCGGATTCACTCACGTTTCCTGAACAGCCACCGGATCGTTTGAACCCTCGCAGAGGACTTGCTCTGCGAGGGT
>CAIMWS010000131.1 GCA_903845125.1 uncultured Verrucomicrobiota bacterium | reverse complement strand
TCGTGCCTGCCGCGAATGTTTCGTTGAACGCCCCTGCGCTCAATACCAGGTTGGCTAGTGTGGCATCCGTGCTGGCCGCGCTGCGCGTCACCACCACCGTATAGGTCTTCGTCGTTGTGGTATCCTGCGCCGTCACCACCACCGTGATCGTGTTATCCCCCACATTTAAGCTGATGCTCCCGGAGGCCGCCCCGCTGGCTACCGAGGTGCCATTCACCGTGATCGTCGCATTCGCACCCGCCTTGGTCGGCGTCACCGTCGTGCTTGTGGTGGCGAACGGCACCGTCAGGGTATAAGCCATCGTGCCTGCCGCGAATGTTTCGTTGAACGCCCCTGCGCTCAATACCAGGTTGGCTAGTGTGGCATCCGTGCTGGCCGCGTCGCGCGTCACCACCACCGTGTAGGTCGTCGTCGTCGTGGTATCCTCCGCCGTCACCAAAACCGTGATTGTATTGTCCCCCACATTCAAGTTGATGCTCCCGGAGGCCACCCCGCTGGCCACGCCCACTGTGTTCACCGTGATCGTCGCATGGCTTTCATTGGCCGTGGGCGTCACCGTCGTGCTTGTGGTGGCGAACGGCACCGTCAGGGTGTAGGCCGGCGTGCCACTTGCAAAAGTTGGGCTGATGGACCCCGCGCTCACGGCCAGGCCGGAAAGTGTGGCATCAGTAGATGGTTGAGCCACCGCACCGATTGGCATCCAGGCGAGGACCGCCAGGCCGATGAAAGCGGCCAGGCCGGGGCGGAGGTGGTTGAGCGCCAGGCTGAACCTGCGGAGGAGGTTCGTGCGGTTCGAGGGGAGCGTATTATTCTGATTCATACAAAAAAATTACTTGGTTTTCTTTTTGGCGGCGGTCGGGGCGGTTTTCGGGGCGGATGCAGTCTTGGGTGTGGTTGTGGCTGTGCTGGTGGTTATGGATTCGGATAAACTGATCGTGACCTGCAGCATCTGGCCGGCCGGCGGCAGGCTGTTCGTCCTGGCGAACCAGAGGTGGTCGTTGTCGTGCCCCGCGCCGGTGGAGTTGATGAGCGCCACCGGGTCGGTCACCAGCGAGATCACCTGCCCCTCCTGCTGGGCCAGGAACCGGCCATTCCACACAGCCGATCCATTATAGACCCAGGCCTCCTGGGGGAGCGTGGCCTGGGTGTCCTGCCGGTAAACCAATTCCCCAGCCGGGCGCGTGACCGGACGGCCATCGGCCCCCTGCCAGCTCACCTGGATCTCCACCCGCTCGCCGGGCAGGGCTTCCTTGCCGGGGCTTTTCAGCTGCGCCTCCGGCGCCGCCTGGAGGGTGTTCGTGCCGCCCGCCTGGCCGCTCAGCAGTAGCATCGCCAGGTGGACTTGGTAGGGCGGCGTCTCGGTCTTGAGCACACTTTCGTGCGCCTTGCCGTAATCGGTCACCAGGAAATACTCCATCAGGGGATTGTTGGTGTAGGCCAGGTTCAGGGTGGCTGGGAAGCTCACCGTGCGTTGGGCCTTGTCCAGCCGCACCTGGCCCAGCTGGAACACGCCCGGTCCCACCGTGCGGATGGGGGTGTTGGTGAGAGCAGCCAGCGAGCTTTCTATTTTCTTCATCTCGGGCGGCGGCCCGCTGGGCGGCGGCTTGGGCAGCTCCGGCGAATACACAGCCGTCTGCGCCTGGCTGGCGGATCCGCCCGCCCAAAGCAACAGCGCCACCAGCCAGCCTGCGGTCGCATAACGCGCCACGCTGCCCGGCCGGCCGGCCAAAAATCCCCCCACATGCCGTCCGCCTTGTGGCCGACGGACTGCCCGCTGCAACTTCAATTCACTCATTAATCAACTTTTCCCCCTTCAAATCCGAAGGGCATCCACCACCCCGGTGGGACGGGGGAGATTGGATGTATTCCTGCATCTTTTTCCCTACAATCCGCTAATCCTTCGGCTGGCTTTCACCCTCTGCAATGTGTTTCCAATTATTAGGTTCTCTATCGTTTCGCTTACCAGTCGCTATTAGCGCAATTTAAACTTAACTTATATGCTGCGGCTTCCCACAGCGAGGAAAAAATGTACCGGACGCTCCCAAAATCCCCTCCCAAGGCCATTCCGCATCCCCTACTCTGTAACTTGATGTAGGCCTAGGCCTACAAAAAACAGTTCGAAACGAAAAAAATGTAAGCCGTGGCTGATATGCTGTAAGCCATGGCTTACAGCGTTGGGTTGGTTTCAGCACTGAAATGTGTAAGCTACGGACTAAATAGTGGTTCGGTCCTTTCCTACAAAATCATGGTTTTGTAGGAATTTCACCGATCAAACAGCCGTAAAAAATGTAAGCCGAAGCTGATAAGCCTGGGCGCGAAACGGCCCGCCGGCGGCTGATCCGCTCCTTCTGCATGACGCAGGTACAACAATGCCAGCACTTTACCGATGGACCAGCATCCCGGCGTTTCCGGTTCAACGCCCGGAATTTGCCATAACCAGCCTGGCCACTTGGCCCACTCCGGCCAGGCCTGCAAAAGGGGCCTCATAACCATAAAAAACGCCCACCCGGCTCCCCAAACGCACGGACCACTACCAGGCCGGCCAACCCGCGTTGCAAAAATGCCAAGAAACGCAAAGCCCAAACCGGCCCCAAACCGGCCCCAAACCGGCAAAAAACCCAAAAACCAGCCACCAGAGACCACCCCCATCCCACGCAATACCCCCCCAGCCCCCTCCCTCCTTCCATATAATCCCCACGATCCATGGTTCATCCTCTCGTTTTTTGCTCTCGGCTCCAAGCTCTCGGCCCTCCGCCCTCCGCTCTCCGCTACCCCCGCCCTCTTTGCCTTTTTCTGCCTTGCCGACCTCAGACCTCCGCCCTCGGACCTCGGACCTCCGGCAGCCCTGCTCTCCGCTCCAAGCTCTCCGCTCCCCTTCCCTCTTCATTCCGTGTATTCAGTGTATTCCGTGGTTTATTTTTTTGGGATTTCAAC
>CAIMWS010000130.1 GCA_903845125.1 uncultured Verrucomicrobiota bacterium | reverse complement strand
TCATTTGCGTTAATGACTACTATTACGTATATTAATAAATTAAACTATGGCAGGACTTAATTTCGAGGCCTCCGCGGCCAAAGAACAGGAAGACGAAGCGGTCGTCACACACAATACCCGCATGGGTGTAATCCTGTGTATCGTGTATGTGTTTTTTTACGGCGGTTTTATGGCCCTGAGCGCCTTCTGGCCGGAGGTCATGAGCAAGCCGTTCGTGAGCGGCGTCAATCTCGCGGTGGTGTACGGCTTCTCGCTCATTGTCGTCGCGCTCGTGCTGGCACTGGTGTACATGAAACTTTGTCGCAAATCCAAATAACACCTGGGTATGATACACGAGACTTCTTGGATCGCGGTGCTGGTATTTCTCTGTTTCGCGGGCGCCGTCCTGGGCATCAGTTTTTACCTTGGAGCCAAAGCTAAGTCAGCCAGCGGCTACTTCGCGGCGGGTGGCGGCATTCATTGGGTGGTCAACGGCATCTCTTTTGCCGGGGATTATTTGTCCGCGGCTTCCTTCCTGGGCATATGCGGTATGATCTCCTTTTTTGGATACGATGGATTTTTATATTCCATCGGCTATCTCGCCGGGTGGATTGTGGCGTTGTTCATCATCGCCGAACCGTTGAAACGGCTGGGGCGATATACTTTCGCTGACGCTCTCGACAACAAGTTCAACTCCCGGGGCATTATACTGGCGGCGGCTATTAGCACCCTGGTGGTGAGTTGTTTCTATCTCATTCCACAAATGGTTGGAGCCGGAGCCCTAGTCCAACCATTGTTGGGCTTTCCGCATTATGTGGGGGTCATCGTAGTGGGTTGCATTGTGACACTGATCGTCACCACGGCGGGCATGGTATCGACAACTTGGGTGCAATTTATCAAGGGCAGCATGCTGGTGCTGTTATGTTCTTTTATTACTATTCTGATTTTATTCCGCGGCGTGACCACGAAACCCACCGATGCCAATGGCAATGAACTGCGGATTATGAAGCGAGGGATTCCCGTGGCGGAAATCACCGGCGCGGCTGGAACGACTGTGGTGCCTGAAGAGGGTGGGTGGGTTGGAAAACCTTACCTTCGTGTTAAAAATTCGTCGGGCGGGATCACCGTTTGGCGCCAAGAGGGGACGGTCCTTTCTGAGGCGCAAATCCTAACCGTACGGAAAGATGGCAAGAAACTGGTCAATGGTTTGCCGCGGGGCAAACAAGCGGGCGAAGCCGACCTGGCACCGGTGGGCTATGCTTCAAAACTGCCCGGGGGAGTGGAGAAAACGGGTCCAACAGGGCCATTTGGATTCCTGCGTACTATGCAGGAAAGCGAAGTGATCCAATGGAGTTCGGAAAAAATTCCGGAGGCCGATGGAAGCGCCACCACTGTCTATTTTCAAAAACCCACGCCGGGCCGCGATTTCATGGCTCCAGGCTCCAGTCCGACCTTTAAAAAGGTGCGCAGCGCCAAGCTGTTCGACAAACTCGACTTCCTCTCGCTGATGCTGGCACTGTTCTGTGGCACGGCATCATTACCCCACATCTTGATCCGTTATTATACCGTCAAGGACCAGGTTAGCGCTCGCAAAAGCACAGTGGTGGGTATCGCGGCCATCGGCTTCTTTTATGTGCTAACCTTATTCCTTGGCTTAGGGGCGATGACCAGTGGCACGCTGGATGTCACAGATTCGAATATGTCCGCCCCGCTGCTCGCGCGCAGTTTCGATGAAATGCTGTTTGCGGTACTTTCCGCCGTGGCCTTTACCACAGTTTTAGGCACGGTGAGCGGTTTGATCATGGCCGCCAGCGGCGCGGTGGCACATGATCTTATGACGAACTTTTTTAAAATCAAGATGGACGAATATCAAAAAGTGCGAGCCGCCAAGCTTGCCGCACTGTCTGTGGGAGTGTTAGCCATTTGCCTGGGTATCCTGTTCGCCAAGATGAACGTGAACTTCCTGGTAGGCTGGGCTTTCAACATCGCCGCTTCCGCCAATTTGCCGTCGCTGATCATGTTGCTTTTCTGGAAACGGACCACCAAACAGGGCATCACGGCCGCCATCATGGTGGGCATGCTTTCCTCTCTGGCTTGGATTCTGCTTAGCGCGCAAGCCTATAAGGATGTGTACGGTCTGGATCCCGCCCGGGCGATTGTCCCCTTCAGTCAGCCTGCGATTGTTACAATTCCCTTGGGATTCCTGGTGCTGGTGCTCGTCTCGTGGCTAACTCCGCCACCTGAAGAGCCTGCCAAAAACCTTCCCGCCCCGGCTTGATTTTCAGGCCCGTTCCGCGTGTCAGGGCTTGCACTGTATGGCACTCGGATCGGCGGGGCAAAGCAGGAGCTTTTTTTCTTCCGTGTCCCAAATCACCAGCGTGCGGGAGGGATTATCCAGATCATCTCTCACGCATGCAAAACGCGTGTTTTCCACAGTAGCCTGGTGGATCAGATGGAAGTGTCCGAAGACCCAGGCTCGCGGTTTGTGAATCAGGTCCGCCCATAATCGGTTCAACTCCATCTCGCCGCAATCATCAGGCGGACCGGGATCGAAACCGGCGGCGGTTATAAAGGCGGCTACCCCGGGTTGCATCGCGGCCGGACCCGAGATCCCAATACCAATGCGAGCGGGACAGGAATGGGTGACTATCAAGTCCGGCTGTTGCTGGTTAAACAAGGTAGCGGCGAGCTCTCGGTCCCTCCGCACCACATAGTTAGGAGAACCGCCCCACCAAGTGTGGTTCTGGGGGCGGTCCACATGCAGTGCACCACCCAGAAATCCGACCTTGGAGGAACCCAGCCGAGCGAGAGATGGGCGGGGTTGGTAAATTAAGTTTAAGTCGTGTTTCCACGCCCGGCCCTCGCCCGCATGCCAGGCACGGTGCAACCATGGGTGATCTTCATGGTTGCCATCGATCGCATACAGTGGAACGGGGAATCGCAGCCCCTCTCTACGTGCCGCTTGCAGCAACCTGGGGTGAAATCCAAAATCGCCCACCTGAATCGCGGCGGCAATGCGGAAATCGGTTTGGGCTTGCTTCAAACTCTCGGCCAGCCGCTGGTGCTGGCCATGCACATCACCGACAATCAACACGCGCATAGGGTTAGGAGGTCCGGGCGAAATCGGTTTGCAGCCGGGCTTGGAATATGGCAATGTCCGCAAAGACCTTCTTTAGCACCGAACGTTCGAGCTGGGTCAATTCCCGCAACTCGATAAAATTGTCCGGCTCGGCGCCACGTCCGATTTGAGCGGCTTGGTGAGTCAGCCGCATTTGCATCAATGTTATGTAGGCTTGGGCCAGTTCGTCGTGGCTGGAAGGCAGCAACAAGCATTGGTCGCGCAGCCGACGCAGCCGGTCGAGCGTATTGGTTTCCACGCAGCGGTTCCTCAAGGCGTACATGCGTGCAAAGTTAACCAACGGGATAATTGCCGCTTTAACGTTGAACGCCGACGGATGCTCTCCGGACGCATCGAGTTGAATATTACCAAAAAATCCACGGGGAGCTCTGAACTGCAGCGTGCTCTGCGCCAAGTGAAAGAAAAAGGCATGTCGGCTTTCCCCCTCCAACAAGCGATGCAAATGCTCTCGCAACTGTCGCACGTGTCCGATTTCCCCATGCGCGCAACGAAAGTCGATAAACACGTTCACATCCAGCAGATTTTGATCCCCCACCGCAGTCACACATTCGGTAAAATATCGCCGCCATTGTGCCAGCGGTTGACACCATTTTCGATTGCGAGCCATAACCTCGCCTTTGCAGCGGCGGTAACCGGCAAGATCCAGCCAGCCGCACACTTTATCACCCAGTCGCAGGAAATAGGCCTGCACCGACTCATTTTGTTCATCGGGAACATCGGCGTAGATGATGGCATTGTCTTGATCGGTAGCCAAGGTTTGCTCTTCCCGGGCTTCGCTGCCCAAAGCCACGAAGGCAAAAGCCGCCGGGGGCGGACCCAGTTCGGCTTCAGCCAACGCAATCAAACGCACCAGGATCGCGTCCGACACAGTAGTCATGATGCGCGTGACGCTATCCACCCGCGCCCCGCTTTCAAGCAGCGCCTTGACAAACACGGGGAGTTTGGCGCGACTGTCGCGCAGCTCTTCCGGAGACCGGGCTTCCTGAATCTCGCCCAGCAGGGCGCCAATGGCGTGGCGTTGGATGTGGAGGATTTCAGCGGCCGTGAGGAGGCCCCGTGTGGTACCGCGCTCGTCGGTCACGAGCAGATGCTTGACACCGCGCTCCTGCATCAGCCGGGCTGCTTCAAATAGCAGGGCTCGATCCTCGATGCGGATTAAAGGCGCGCTCATGATACTGGCGGCGGGTTGGTTGGCGGGTAATTCCACCGCCAGCACACGGTTGCGCAGATCCTGGTCGGTCACAATGCCAATCGGTTCGCCGGTTGGGGACAGCACGAGAACGGCGCTGGACTTGGCGCGGGCCATGGCGGCGGCGGCTTGATGGATTGGTGTGGCCAGACCGCAAGTGGCCATTGGCAAAGGCGACGTCTTGATCGATCGCGTTGCCAGGGGCAGCATGCTCTGCAAATCCGCTACCAAATGGGCCAAGGTTTCCTCAGTCTTCCGCCGGGCTGCAATGTCCTTGATCGTAAGAATTTGCCCGGCTTTTTCGCCAATCGTTACTGTGGCGGACGCCAGCATAACGTCGGAAAACTGGCCGTCTTTATGGATGAGCTTGGCGCGCCGCTCCGCCGTGGGTGCCAAAGGGCCGCCGTTGGGAAGCACTTCCATAATTTTCTCCAGCGGTATCTGCGACAACTCCTCTTCCGCGTACCCCAACCGTCCAAGCAAAGTCTTGTTGGCGTAAACTGGGCGGTCTTGGAGCACTAGCAGGATCCCTTCGGTCGTTCCTTCCACCAGGAGGCGGTATTTTTCTTCGGATTCTCGCAGAGCGTTTTCCGCCCGCCAGCGCCGGCGCTCGAGGTTAAGCCCTTGCTGGCTGATATAGGCCAGCAAAAGCGCGATGACAACTGAGATGCCAATCGATATCCGCAACACCTGGCGGATCATCCCGCTGATTTCATGCCGCACATCTTCCAGATAAATGCCGGTTCCCACGATCCAGCCCCAAGGCGCGAATCCCTTGACATAAGATAACTTGGGAACCACACGTTTCTCGTCATCTTTCCATTGCCACAAGTAATCCACGTAGCCATCGCCTTTGCCGAGCGCCACCTTGGTAAACTCAACAAACAGCTTTTTTCCCGAGGGGTCGGAATAGTCCAAAAGGCTCTGGCCATTCAATTCCGGACGATACGGATGCATCACCATGCGGGTTTGGGTATCAGAAATCCAAAAGTAATCTTTGCTGTCATCCCCATAGCGCATTTTTTGAATGTGGACAATGGCGGCCTGTTGAGCCGCACTTTTGGAAAGCGCTCCCTGTTTCTCCTGCTCATACAGGCCGGCCAATTCACTCCACGCCACCTGAGTAAGTTCGCGGATCATCTCTTTTTTCCTCTCGATGATGTTTCTTTTCATCGTCGGGATGATGACCGCGAATATCAGGGTAAAAAACAGAGCAAAGGTCAAAATGGCCGGCGATACAATATTGACCGCGAAATGTTTCCAAAATGGTTGGAATCGCCTGGTTGAGGGGGGGGCAATCATAACCCCAACGGTCGTTGTTTCCGAAGTGATTGATTCATCATCATGACGCATATCGCTAGGTGATTACTTTACCTCATCCATCCCAACGAAGTAAACCGGTGAAATTTCCCAAGCCAAACGACGCGGCGATGCCACATGGGCCTGCCAGTCTGTGTCATCGTGCGTGTTGTCTCCCCAATAGGATCCGCCAGGCAAGCCAGTCGTTTGGCATAGGTTTATCCTCCGCCCCAAAGTTTTTGGCGGAGTTGGAACCTATCATTTCAGAATGCCGTATCCCTCCGTGTTCGTAGTGAATGGCCCGTGCGCTTTACCATTGGGGGAGAAAACAGCACCGGCCTTTAAACTGGGTGAGCGCTGGCAGTGGCACATTATCGGCGGAGGGGAAAGGCCCGGAGCAACTCGGCGGTGGCGCGGGTGGCGGCGGCGGCGAATTTGGATTGGTCGATGATTTCGAACCGCATCACGGAGCGGGAGCCTGTGGATTGGCCATAGTGGATGACCGCCTGGCTGTCGATGGTGAGTTCCACCGGGGAAAACCGGACCACTGGCTGGCCCTCCGCCGCGAGGGATCTGCCCAGGGGCAAGCCCAGGATGGGGCAGCACCAAAGATTTCGTTCGCCGTTCATCATCCAGGCGCGGTCGGCCGGATCCGTGGGCTGGGATAAATAGGCGATGGGGTCATTGGTGGCGGTGCGCAGCATGTAGAGGAAATAACGCTGCAAAGGCTCGGCCGTTTGTTCCAAAACATCCCGGTGATGGATGCGCCAGAAGGAGGCGTGGCCGTTGTTCTTCCAGATGCCGCCATCGAAACAGGGCACCCAGTAAAAGGGCAATCCGGATCGCACCAATCGGATGAAGGCCTGCGGGTCGAGTTGGACGTTGTATTCCACATTGGCGGGGTCGCTGGCCTCCCCGATGAAGCCCATGATGCAACGGACTTTTTCCTGGAACAAACCAGGTTCGCGGTTGTAGGCGGCGACGATATCCCGGGCGCTGCCGACAAAGAGCACGACCGCTTTTTCAGGGGAGTTCTGCAGGGATTGGAGGATCAAGTTCACACCGTTCTGGAATTCGGCGGGCTGGTCCAAGGCCTGGTCTTCGGGATTTTTTAGTTTGTCCCGCAGTCCGATGGCGGCGGGCACGTGGCGCTGGGTGAGATAATTCATCTGCCAGACGGCCTTATAGCCCGGCCGCTGGGCCTGCAATTGGCCCTGGTCCAGGATGATCGCCCGGATATCCGCCTCCGGCATGGCATAGAGGCAGGCCAGATCGAAATGATCGTCCGGATCAACATGCGGGTGGGTCAGGTCGGTGGAATAAATGACCGGGACTGGCTGGCCACCGGAAACCACGGCCAGGCCGCCCAGCAGACAGACCGCCATAAACGGAAGGAAGCGGGACTTCATAGGTGCATGCTAGCGCCCAAAGCTGAAGCCGATCAAGCGCATTTAAGGCTGAACCGCCTTTTGGATTGCCAGGCAGGGGCAGCCGTGAAAAGCTGGGCGCTGACAACAACTTCCAAGATAAACGACATGAAAGCCCAATTGCTGACTTTGTTGGTAGCGCTTGCCGCCGGCAGCCTGGCCCGGGTGGAGGCGGATTCGTCCAAACCAGCCCCGCTGGCGGTACCGTTCCCGGGCACCGCCCCGCTGACGATGGAGGGGGACCTGGCGGCCGCCATGGTCCAGGGGATCGACCGTTTTCTGCTGCAAAAATTGGAGGTTTCCGCGGAGGCCCGGAGCGCGTGGTGGCACCTGGATCATGCTTCCTGGGCGGCCTATGAAAAGAGTCTGGGCCCCAACCGGGAACGGCTGGCTCAAATCATCGGATTGCGCGATGAGCCGAATCCGGACGTGGAGTTGGAGTGGGTGGCCACCACCGATCATGCGGCGTTGATCGCGCAAAATGACCGGTGCCAGATCCTGGCGGTGCGGTGGCTGGCCTTCGGGAAGGTCCATGGCGAGGGTTTGTTGCTCAAGCCAACCCAAGGGCCGGTGCGGGCCAGCCTGGTGGCGATTCCGGATGCGGACCAATGGCCGGAGCAGATTGCAGGCCTGGAGGTCCGGCTCGCGGGTAAGCTGGTGCCGATCCAGGAGGCTGGGGGCGGCGCGTGGGCGCGGGCCTTGGCGGAAGCTGGCTGCCAGGTGATCATCCCGCAGGTGATCAGCCGCGAGCTGGCCCAGCGGCAATCGCCCAATGGCGGGGGGATGCCCACGTTGACCCATCGGGAATATCTTTACCGCCCGGCCTTTGAACTGGGCCGCCATCTGATCGGTTACGAGGTCCGCAAAATTTTGGCGGCGGTCGCCTGGAGCGCCCAGAGCCATCCGGGGGCGCCCATCGGAGTGGTGGGCTGGGGGGAGGGGGGCCTGCTGGCGCTGTATTCGGCAGCCCTGGATACGCGGATCAAAGCGGCCATTGTCAGCGGTTATTTCAACGACCGGCGGGGCATGTGGGCGGAGCCTATCGACCGCAATGTGTTTGGCCTGCTGGAGCGGTTCGGTGACGCCGAGCTGGCGGCCATGGTGGCGCCACGCTGTTTGATCATCGAGGCCGCCTTGGGGCCGGAACTTGAATTGCCGGGCAAAGGCGGCGCCCCGGCGAGGCTGGTTTCCCCCGCCTTGGAAAAGGTCAAGGCCGAGTTTGCCCGGGCGCAAGCGCTGGTCAAATTCCCGGCCGGCGTGGCCGAACAACCGGCACTGGCGCTCACGGTATCTGGAGATGGCCGGGGACCGGCGTTCCGGCCGGCCGCGCTGGAGCAGTTTTCCCGAGCGCTGGGATTGGAGAAAATTTCGGCTCCGTCCGCGCAGGTGCTACCCGCGCAGGCGCCCGGACCCGATCCCCAAAAGCGCCTGCGCAGGCAGATCGAGGAAATGGACACGCACAGCCAGCAGCTGCTGTTGAAAAGCCCGTATGTGCGGAACCAATTCATGAAAAAACTGGATGCCACCAGCCCGGAGCGCTACCGGGAGACGTCGCGGGAATACCGGGAGTTTTTCGCCCAGGAAGTGATCGGCAGCTATCCGGATGCCTTCAGCCCGCTCAACCCGCGCTCGCGGCGAATTTCAGAGACGGAGAAATACACCGCCTACGAGGTGGTGCTGGATGTGTATCCCCAAGTGTTCGCTGAGGGGATCTTCCTTTGGCCCAAGGATCTCAAAGCCGGCGAGCGGCGTCCGGTGGTGGTCTGCCAGCATGGCTTGGAGGGGCGCCCCCGGGATATCGTTTATGGCGACCATTCCGCCTACCACGATTTTGCGGCGAAGCTGGCGGAGCGCGGGTTCATCGTGTTCGCCCCGCAAAATCCGTATATTTTCACCGACCAGTTCCGGACGCTGCAACGAAAGTCCTACCCGCTTAAGAAAACGCTGTTCTCCATCATCGTGCCCCAGCACCGGCAGATTTTAAATTGGCTCAAAACCCTGCCGAATGTGGATCCGCAGCGCATGGCCTTCTACGGTCTGAGCTACGGCGGCAAGACAGCCATGCGGGTGCCGGCCTTGATCGAGGATTATTGCCTCTCGATCTGCTCGGCTGATTTTAATGATTGGGTCTGGAAAAACGCCTCCACCCTCAGCCCTTACAGCTACGTCTGGAGTGGTGAGTATGAGATCTTTGAATTCGATTTGGGCAGCACCTTCAATTACGCGGAGATGGCGGCGCTAATCGCGCCCCGGCCGTTCATGGTGGAGCGGGGGCATTTCGACGGGGTGGCGCCCGATGAAACGGTGGCTTATGAATTCGCCAAAGTCCGCCACCTCTATGCGGCACGGCTGGGTTTGCCGGGCAATTGCGCCATCGAATGGTTCAAAGGCCCCCACACCATCAATGGGCAGGGAACTTACGATTTCCTGCATCAGCATTTGCGTTGGCCCAAGCCTGGCGCCAAGTAATCCGCCAGCGCCATGATCCGGAGTTTTACAACCAATCCGGCCCAGGGGATCAGCACCGTCCACCCGTTAACGGGTCTCGGCTCCGCCTTGCCTATGCAATGGTTTCGATCCTGCTGGCCGGGCAGCGTTGGCTGGCTGCATGAATCCCGCTTGGTGCAGCGTTGGAGCCGATGCCTGGTCATCCTCCTTTGGGTGTCGATGGCTGGCGGTTGCCTGGTGGAGGCGGCCCAGCGGGAGGCCCCGCCGCGAGTGGTTTTGCGGGATGTGCCACGAGTCCAGTTCCGCGGGGGAAACAGCCCGGCGCCCGAAAAGCCCGGGGAAACCGATTGCAACAGCCCCTTGCACTGGGATGGCGCCACGCTTCACCTGTTCAATTCCGCCGGGCACCCATGGCGCAGCACCGGATCCGACCTTTTCCATTTGGACCAGTCCTATGTGCGCTGCGAATACAACAACCGGACAAACGGCGGCCGCTGGATCGAGTGCACCTGGAAGGAGCCCCACGGGCCGCTTTATGGCTGGTATCATTTCGAACCGGCTGGCCTGGTGCCGGGAACCGGACTCACAGCGCCCCGCATTGGAGCCGCCCGATCCCGTGACAACGGCGCCACTTGGGAGGATTTGGGCGTGGTGTTGGAGGCGCCTGCGGGTACGCTCAATCCATCCACGCGCAATTTTTATTTCGCCGGCGGCAATGGGGATTTTTCCATCCTGCTCGATGCCCGGAAACGCCACCTCTATTTTTTCTTCAGCGCCTATGCCGGAAAACCATCGGACCAAGGGGTGGCCATAGCCCGGATGGCCTGGAAAAACCGGGATGCCCCGGTGGGCAAAGTCTATAAGTGGCACCACCAGGCGTGGCATGAACCGGGCCTGGGCGGGGCGGTGACGCCGGTCTTTCCCGCGAGCGTTGATTGGCACGCAGCCGATGCGGATGCCTATTGGGGACCCTCGTTGCATTGGAATCACCATCTCCGGCAATACGTCATGCTTTTGAATCGTGCCGTGGACAAGGATTGGACCCAGGAGGGGATTTATATCTCGTTTAACCGGAATTTAACCGATCCTGGCGGCTGGAGCACACCCCGGAAGATATTGGGTGACCTGCGGAAAGACCAATGGTACCCGCAAATTGTGGGGCTCGATGCGGCACGCCGGGAGACCGATAAGCTGGCTGGATGCGAGGCTCGACTGTTCGTGCGAGGTGAATCCCGTTGGGAAATGCGATTCCTGAAGAGGGCGGAAGCGCCTTGAAAAAGGGCCGAAGGCATTACCTCGCCCGTTGCGGATTCCCTCGCCCCGCTGGCGGGGAGATCCGGGTGAGAGAGGGGCCTGTTGCCCCCAGCTTTCCTCAAAAACACCGCCAGCGATGGTTCCCAAAAGTGAACCTGGGTGAACCTGGAAATTGGGGCCATTTCCAAGGACTGCCCCACCATCCATTTAGGCGGGCGGAACAGCTGCCAGCGGCGGCTTTACTCCTCGCCACCGCGTTCGCGTTCCCACGGCCGGGCGATCCGCTCTGGAGGCGTCAGATCGGCCTTGGCGTAATAGGCTTCCTTGCCGAATTGCTGTTCCACGGCTTGCTGAAACTCGAGGGTGGGCAGCACAAAATAGCGTTCGCTGGGCTCGATGAATACCATTTCGCCGGTGGCATACAGCAGGCACAGCAGCAGGGGGCACTTGCCAGGGTTCGCGGCGGCCAAATCGCGCACCTGGCTCAGCTGTTCGGGAGTGGTCCGGGCCAGGGGCAGCCGGATTTGCACCTGCTTGGTGAAACGCCGTACCACTTCATCCAGGGTCATGATTTCCTGGGGGAATAATTTAGGCTTGTCCTCTCCACGGTTTACTTCCGCCAGGACGAACAGCGGGGTTCCTTCCACGAGCAAGGCGCGGTATTTATCGTAGTTTTCATTCATGCAGAGCACCTGGACCGTGCCTTGAACGTCCTCCAGGGAAAACATGGCATAGGGTTTGCCGGACTTCTTGGAAACACCCTGCTGGATTGAACTGACCAGGCCGGCGATCCGGGTGGTGCTGCGGTTGGGCAGGTCGCGCAAAGTGGCGGTGTTGACCAGCCCATACTTTTGCGCGATGGGCAGGTAAGGATTGAAGGGGTGGCCCGTGACATAAAAGCCGAGCAACTCCTTCTCCGCCGCCAGAACTTGGCTGGCCGGCCATTCGGGCAGGGCCTGCTCACGCGGGGGAGCCGGTTCGGCAAATTGCTCCATCAACCCAAAAAGCGAGCCTTGACCACTGGCCCGGTCCCGAACCACGCTGGCCGCCCTGGCCAAGGTCCGTTCCAGGGAGCCGAACATGGTGGCGCGGGTTTGGCCGAGCGTATCGCAGGCGCCGCATTTGATCATGGCCTCCAGGACCTTGCGGTTGACGGTGCGGCTGTCGGTGTGTTCGCACAGATCGGCCAGATCGATGAATTTGGTTTGTTTTTTGCGGTTTTCCAGCAAATTGGATACGGCGATTTCACCCACACCTTTGATGGCGGCGAGGCCGAATCGCACGGCGGTGCCCTGGCGCGCCGGGGTGAATCCCACATCGCTTTCGTTCACATCCGGCGGGAGGACCTGCACTTGCATGGACCGGGCCTCGTCGAGCAGGATGCTGAGCTTGTCCGTGTCGCCCATGTCGTTGGTCATCATGGCGCAGAGGAATTCCACCGGGTAATTGGCTTTCAGGTAGGCGGTCTGGTAGGCCACGATGGCATAGGCGGCCGCATGGGATTTGTTGAAGCCGTAACCGGCAAACTTTTCGAGCAGGTCAAAAACCTGGTTGGCCTTGGCGGTGGAGATTTGATTCGTGTCGGCGCAGCCCTTCACGAATTTTGCGCGCTGCTTCTCCATCTCCTCGAACTTTTTTTTGCTCATCGCACGGCGGAGCAAATCGGCGCCGCCAAGGGTGTAGCCAGCCAGCACCTGGGCCGCCTGCATCACTTGTTCCTGGTAAACCATGATGCCATAGGTTTCCCGGCAGATCGGTTCCAGCAGGGGATGCTCGTATTCGATTTTCACCTCGCCATGCCGGCGCTTGATGAATTCCGGGATCAGGTCCATGGGACCCGGCCGGTAGAGGGCAATCAAGGCGGTGATGTGCTCGACCGAGCTGATTTGGAATTTGCGGCAGAGATCGCGCATCCCACCGGATTCCAATTGGAATACGCCCACGGTTTTGCCCTGGTTGAGCAGGGCGTAAGTGGGGACGTTGTCCAGGGGCAGGTGGTCGATGGGCACTTCGATGCCCCGGGTTTGTTTGACCAGCTCGCACGTGTTGCGAATGACCGTCAGGGTTTTGAGGCCCAGGAAATCCATTTTCAGAAGGCCAAGATCGCCCACCGGCCCCATGGCATACTGGGTGACGATGGTGCCTTCCTCATCCTGGCGCAAGGGCAACAGGTTGACCAGCGGCTCGGAGCCGATGACAACGCCCGCGGCATGGACGGAAGCATTGCGTGTCAGGTCTTCCAGGATAAAGGCGGTGTCCAGCAATTCCCGGGTGACCTCCTCAGTTTCATAGGCGGTTTTGAAATCGGGGGAGTCTTTCAAAGCCTTGGCCAGGTTCATCTTCAATTCCGCCGGGATCATTTTGGCCAGGCGGTCGCACTCGCCGAAGCTCAGGCTCATCACGCGGCCCACATCGCGGACGACGGATTTAGCCCCCATGGTGCCGAAGGTGATGATCTGGGCCACGCTGTCGCGCCCATATTTCCGGCGGACATAGGCAATCACATCCTCGCGGCGGTCGTCGGCGAAATCGATATCGATATCCGGCGGATTGACGCGTTCGGGATTCAAAAACCGCTCGAAAAGCAGCCCGTAGCGGATGGGATCGACATTGGAAATGGCCAGCAGATAGGTGATGATGGAGCCGGCGGCTGAACCGCGCGCGACGCAGCTCACACCCACGCTGCGACCATAGCGAACGAAATCACCGACGATCAGGAAATAGCTTACGAAGCCGGTTTTGTCGATGACCTTGAGCTCCATGTCCACCCGGGAAAGCACGGTTTGGATGGCTGCGGCGATCGCCGGATCCTTCAGGTACTCCGTGCGCGGAGGCAGGGGAGTGCTGACAGGGGCCTGGTAAGTGGGCAGGCGGAGCGGATCCTCCAGATCTTCCACCACAAAGCCCGCGCCCTCCGGGCGGGCTTTCAGACCGTAGCGGTCCGCCAGACCTTCGGCCACCAACTGCCGCAGGTAGTTCTCCCGGCTTTGGCTGCCTGGTGGATCGAATACCGGATAGTAGAGCTTGCCGAACTCAATTTTCAGGTTGCACTTTTCGGCGATCTCGACGGAGTTGGTGACGGCCTCCGGCACCTCCGCGAACAGGGCTTTCATTTCCTCGGCCGAGCGCAGGTAAAACTGCTCGGGGGTATACTTCATGCGTTTCTTGTCCTCGAGGGTGGTTTGCGTGCCGATGCAAATCAGGCAGTCATGCGCATGAGAGTGGTTTTGCTCCAGGTAATGAACGTCATTAGTGGCGACCAGTTTGAGGCCGAATTCTCCGGCCAGCGGGATGAGCTGGCGGTTGACCTTGGCCTGCTCGGGGAGTCGGTGGTTCTGGAGCTCGAGGTAAAAGTTTTCCGGTCCCATGACCTGCTTGAACCAATCGATCGTTTGCCGGGCTTTGGCCAGGTTGTCTTTCAGGATCAGCTCCGGAATTTCCCCAGCCAGGCAGGCACTGAGGGCGATCAGACCTTCATGATGGGCCGCCAGCAATTCCTTATCGATGCGCGGTTTGTAATAGTAACCTTCCAAATGGGCGGCCGTGACCAGCTTGATGAGGTTTTTGTAACCAGTGTCGTCTTTGACCAGCAGGATCAGGTGGTTATAGACATCCCGGCCATTGGCGGAGGTTTTTTTATCGAACCGGCTGCCCGGGGCTACGTAAACTTCGCAGCCGATGATGGGCTTGATCCCGCTTTCCTTGCACTGTTTGTAAAAATCAATGGCACCGAACAGCACCCCGTGGTCCGTGATGGCCAGGGCGCTGAAATCCATGCTCCGCGCTTTTTCCACCAAACGGTCCAGCCGGCAGGCGCCATCCAGCAGAGAAAACTCGGTGTGCAGGTGCAAATGAACAAAATCCGCTTGCGACATGCCGGTAATCTTGCCTGCCGGTGCCGGGCCGCGCAAGAGGGTAAGCGGCGAATAAAAGTGCGGGTTTAACCCGAACTCCGAGATAGAAAATGAGGTCGTAATGCGCAACCTCCTGAGGCTATAAGGTTTAATGCAAAACAAACCCGCTTCAGACTCGCACAAAACGACCCCCATCGAAATTAG
>CAIMWS010000129.1 GCA_903845125.1 uncultured Verrucomicrobiota bacterium | reverse complement strand
TTCCTTTTTCCCCAACCAGCCCGAAGCAGATGCCTCCCCCTCTGCTTGGAAAGGAAAAAGGCTGCCGGGCGATGTTCCTGTAGATCAGGGGCGGGTCAGTTTATCTGAGCAGACCCGGGTCAATTCTCGTGAGCGGTATAGGACGTGCTGTTTTTGATCCCCCTGCCATGGTGGGGCCCGGTGGTGGCCCCCATGGGCATCGGGCTGCTGTTGATCGCCGGCGGCGGCCTGCTGGGCCTGGCCGATCTCGCAAACCGGCCGGTCTGGCCGGGGCGGAAGGCGATTCTATGGGGTGTGGGAGGGGTGCTGCTGGGGCTCTATGTGTTTATGGAAGATGCCCTGTTAATGGCGGCCACGGGGCCGCGAACCTTCGAGCAACTGCTCCCCCAGCATTTCAATTGGCCTGGCTACGCCGTGGCGTGGGTGCTGATGGCCTTGCCTGTCTGGGATCTGGCCCGGCAATGGCGGCGGCCGGCGGCCAGGGGGCCGAACCCCGCGGCCACCACCGAACGCCCGCCGGGGCCGGCTCCTGCGGCACCCCAACTCCTCCGCCAGGTCCGCGGCTGGCTGGCGATATTCATCGGCGGGCTGTTGGTGAGCGGCGCCACCGCCCTCCCTTTGCCTTGGGAAACGGCTTGGCTGCTGCGGCTCGCGGACTCCGCCGTGGGCGGGGCGGCGGGCGGTTTTGGGCCGCCGCTGGTGGAATGGCTGCACCGGGTCCACGAAGCCCTGGCTGCCATCCCCTCCCGGCACGCCTTCCTTTTTTACGGCACGGATTGGCTGGCCTTCGGCCACTTCATGATCGCCTTGGCCTTTGTGGGAGCCTGGCGCAACCCGGTGCGCAACACCTGGCTGTTCGATTTTGGCCTCCTCGCCTGCGCCCTGGTGATCCCCTACGCCGCCGTTTTCGGGCACCTGCGCGGCATCCCCTGGTGGTGGCGGGTGGTTGATTGCTCCTTCGGCGTGGGCGGGGCCATCCCCCTCTGGTTCGCCCGCCAGGCAACCCTCCAACTGGCGGCAGAATCCGAGCCAACCGCCAGCACCGCCATCCCCCCCTCCGCAAGCGCCCCGTGATGGACCGGGCCCCCAGTGCTGATCTCGGTTTTCATCTTTGTGTTCTTTGCGATCTCTTGCGGCTAAAGCTCCGCCCTCCGCCCTCCGCCCTCTTTGCCTTGCCGACCTCCGACCTCCGACCTCCGACTTCAGTTCCTTTGCCACCCTCGCCCCCAGCTCCAGGCTCTAAGCTCTCGGCTCTTGCCGACCTCCGACCTCCGACCTCCGACTTCAGTTCCTTGCTCCCCGCCCTCCGCTCCCCGCTCTACGCTCCCTGCTCTACGCTCTACGCTCCGGGCCCCCCACTCCCCGCTCCTCTACCGCCCCGCCTGCCCCCGAACCTCGAAGGCATACAAGTGGGTTTGGGTGGCCACGTAAAGCACCTGGTTGGCGGCTACGGGCGTGGAATAGATCGGCCCGCCAAAGTTGGTTTCACTGATCACTTTTTTCTCCCGGCGGGCGGCCAGCACCGTGAAATCCCCGTCCTCATCCCCGATATAAACCTTGCCATCGGCCACCAGCGGCGATCCCCACACGTGGGCTTTCAAATCATGCACCCAGACCGATTTCCCCGTGTCCGCTTCCAGGCAATACAAAAACCCGGCGAAATCCGCGATGAACAGCAGGCCCGTGCCCGGGTCGATGGCGGCGGTCGACAGGCTGCGGTGGATATCCTTGCGCGACCACACCGTCCCCGCGGCGGCTGCGTCCCCGCTACCGCCGGCCTCCAGGCAGACGAGGTTCCCGGCGCCGTCCCCCATTTCCGGATCCTGGCCGATCGCCACATAGACGCGGTTCTTGTAAAACACCGGGGTGCCGTTGATTTCGCTGGGGCCCTCGGGGTCGCTGTATTTCACCGGCTGGCCGTTGCGCACCCGGTAGGAGGGGGGATTGCAGTCCCGCCGCCACCGTTTCTCCAGGGTGCCTTGGGCGCCGGGCTGGGCGTCAAAGGCGTAGCAGAAACCATCCCCGGCCCCAAAAAATATCCACGTCCGGCCACCCACCTCCCCGGCCGCCGGGGAACTCCACTGGCTGTGGAACAGCCGGGAGCCGATCCCCTCGCGATCCTGGGCCACCAGGCGGCCGGTCTTTTTGTCCAGGGCAATCAGGCTGGGGGCCTGGGGTGACGCCGCGCGGGTGTGCGTATCGTCCTGGCCGTTGGAAGTGCCGACAAACAGGAGATCCCCCACCACCAGCACCGAGCAATTGGCGGCATTGTGCGGCGCCACCTTCAGCTCCGCCCGCATGTCGAACCGCCAGATAATGTCCGCGTCCCGGGGCCCGGGCTCGATCCGGGGCTGGCCGGGTCCGGCGGCATACTGCGCCTCCTCCAGAAACGGGCCCGCGTTGCCATCCGCCAGCCCGTGGACATCGAGGCAGAGCACTTCACAACGGCTGCTGACGAGGTAAACCCGGTCTTGTTCCACGGTGGGCGAGCTCAGCAGGCCCAAGCCTTCGTTATCCTGGAATTTGTCCGCCAGCTTGGGGATGACCAACTGCCAGAGAAACCCGCCATCGGCCGCGTTGAAAACCGCCAGGATGCTGCGATCCCCCGTATGCCGGGGATCCCGCGGCGCCTCGTTATTCGTGCCCACGAAGACGCGGCCGCCCGCCACTGTGGGGTTGCCATAAGCGAGGCTGCCGAGGCGGACCGCCCACTTCAGATTCCGGGTGGTGGCCGGATCGATCTCCTCGGATCCGCTTTTGGTTTGGCCCGGGTCCACCAACGCAGGCAGGCCGGTTTCCGGGGAATACTGGTTGCGGGCCGGGCTCCCGCCCCACTGCGGCCAATCCCCCGCGAACGCGGCCGCAACCATGCCAGCGCCTAACAGCGCCAGGCCTGTCCATAACCTGGCACTCCACCGGATATTCCATTCCAGTTTCATTCGGGAACAATGGTGCCACGTCCAGGCCCAGGGCGGAAGCAAATACCGCCCCCCCGCCGTGCGCCGAGCCCGACCCACTTCCCTTCCTGCACCGGCCACCGGTCAGTAAGGTAGTTTTTGACGTCGGTGGCCGTTACCGAGGATTCCTCGGTAACTGAACGTTCGTCGAGTTCCCCGTCGGCGAAAAAATTTCTTGAGGTGCAACCCCACGTTGTCAGGGCTCACATCAAAGAGTTGAACCATTTCCCGCTGAGTCAGCCAGACGGCCTGGTCCTTGGCCCGGAGCTTGATCTGGCTCCGCCCGTCTTCGGTGGTGAAAAGAATCAGGTCGTTCATCATAGGAGTGCGAAGTCAGTCCCAGACATAGTGCTCGTCGTATTTAATGCCGTATTTCCGGAGGAATGCGCGGTATTCCTCCGGGAAGGTTCGCGTCCTGTGGTGTTCTTCCTGGGTGTCGATGTATTGGAGCAGAGCGTTCAGGTCGGATGGCCCGACGGAAAACGCACCGTAACCGCGTTGCCACGCAAAGTCACCCAAGGCGGGTGATTGGGTTTTGAGCCATTTCGAGGACGATGTTTTCAGTTCCTCGATGAGTTGGGCCATCGTGATGGTCCGCGAGAGGCGGATGGCGAGATGCACATGGTCGGCCACGCCGCCGACGCGGAAGCATTCGCAATCCACATTGCGGGCGACAGTCGCGAGATACGCGTGGAGGGCGGGGCGCACCGTCGCATCGAGCACGGGTGTGCGGTCCTTCGTGCTGAAGACGATGTGCGTCAGGAGATAGGACAGCGATTGAGGCATGGCGTGGAGGATGGGTCGGGCCTTCAGCCCTCGTGCGGTTTGGGGCGACAATCCCAGGCCGTTGGCCCGGGCTGGTATGACAATGCGCCTTGGGTGCGGAAAAAAAGGACAAGCCTGCGGCTTGGATCCTCGGTCAGCCTTTGCGGGCCAAAGGCCCAGCTTAATATCAGCCTGGGGCATCGCCCCAGGAAATCAGACCACGTAAACCCCAGAGGGCTGAAAGCCCGTCCTATGCCGTGCTCGACCATTTGCTTTTGCGGGCCAAAGGCCCGTCTTGATATCAGCCTGGGGCATCGCCCCAGGAAATCAGACCACGTAAACCCCAGAGGGCTGAAAGCCCGTCCTATGCCGTGCTCAACCATTTGCTTTTGC
>CAIMWS010000128.1 GCA_903845125.1 uncultured Verrucomicrobiota bacterium | reverse complement strand
TTTTCCGCCAGGCGCCGCCGGGTTCATCCCCGGCCTGGTAGATGGCCAGGCCGCCGGCGCCGCCCCGCCACCCGACAATCAACTCGTCCCGGCCATCGCCGTCCAGGTCGGCGGCGGCCAGGGCGTGCCCTTCGCGGAGGGAATCGTCGATGACCCGGCGCAGCCAGCAGCCGGGGACGGCAGGCGGGGTGTAAACCACCAGGAGGTCGCCGTGCCACGGCTCGATGGCGGCCAGGAACGGCTGGCCGGGGCGCAGGCAGCCGGGCACGACCTCGCTGGAGCCGCGCGCGGCGCCGGGGGCGGCGGAGAGCGGGGGCGCGCCTGTCCCGAGCTGGGTTTTCACCCAATGGGCCGCCGGGCCCTGGCCTTCCCAGTCGAAACGGTGGAGGCCCCCAAAGCTGGCCGTCAGCACTTCATCCCGGCCGTCGTGGTCCAGGTCGCCCACGTAGAGCCCGTGCAAGACCAGGAGGGTTTCATCGATATCCCAGGGGGTCCAGGCGCCGGCGGCGGAGTTGGCGGGCGGCCGGAAGGCCCGGAGGCGGCTCGGGTGGGGATCCACGTTGGCGCGGGAGCCGGGGCCGAAGATCGGGGCGTGCACCAGCTCCGGCTGGCCGTCGCCATCCAGGTCGCCCCAGCGCAGCCGGTGGGCCACCGGTTCCACCGCCACGGGGCAGGGGGTCCAAAGGTTCGTGCCGGAGGCAGGTTCGAGCCATTGGATTTCGCCACCGCGGGAGGCCTCGGAAAAATAGAAGCCGCTGGCCAGGGCCAGCCCCAGCCGGCCGGCCAGGCGGCGCGGCGCGAGGTCGATGTTGCGGAGGGTGCGGGCGATGGGGTGCGGCCGCCAGCCGGGATTTTCGAACCAATCCACGCGGTCCTTTTCCGTGGAGAGCCCGAGCACATCGGGGCGGCCGTCGCCGTTTACATCCGCCACCGCCACCTGGTAGCCCACCGGGTAGGCGTTGATGACGTGGCGCTGGAACCCGGGAAAGGCGGCCGCCGGCCAGCCGGACGGCGCCAGGGCCAGGAGGGCTGCCAGCGGCGCCGCCCAGGCCGGGAAAATCGTCTTCATATCCGGATGATCCGCTCTTTGCGCGCGGCGGGCAACGGAATTTGTGGGAGATGCCCCCGGGATTCAGGTTTTCCAAAACCGGGGTGGGGAATTAACCTGCCAGCCATGGGTTGAGGCGCGTTTAAGTGGACCACTTTCGCTGTTTAGGTGGATCACTTCCGCTGCCTGGCCGGGTGCGAGCTGAAGCTGGACCGGGTGAACCTGCTCCGGGGGCCGAAGGGCAGCCTAAAAACTGGATCCGCCCGCGCCGCCTTCCCTGGAGGGGGCCGGCCAGGAAGGGCAGCGCTTCAGGCAGGCCGGGGCGCCCCGTTGGATTCTTCCGCCACCCCGCTCATGGCCGCCACGAGGTGGGCCAGGTGGTTGTGGATGTCCCGGAGGATGTGGATGGCATCCAGGTGCTGGGGGCTGATCTCGAAGGCGCCGGGCACGCGCTGTTGGAGGCGGGCGAGGTGGCGGTCGCGGAGGAGGTTGGCCTGCTGGCCGGCCTGGCGGTTTTGGTCGAGCACCTCCCGGGCGGCGGCGGGCGCTTGGTTCTGGAGGGCGGCCAGGGCGAGGTCGAAGGCGGCCGCCACGTGCTGGAAATACTCGTCCAGCTCGGCGCGGCCCTCGGGGCTGAAAGGGACTTCCAGCAGCTGCAGGTCCCGGGCGCAATGGGTCAGCTGGTTGCCGATGGTGTTCTGGATGATTTCCAGTTCGGCCAGCATCCGGGCCAAAGTGAAGGGCTCGGAGAATTCGCGCCGCTGGTTGCCCTCCCCCGTCGTCAGGGAGGCCAGGAACGCCTGGATCTCGGCCGAGAGCCGCTCCATGGGCAGCCGGTTTTTCCGCACCTCCTCGGTGGCGTGATCGTCCAGGCTCACCACCCCCTGCCACGCTTCCGCCAGGTGTTCCCGCACCAACCGGCCATAGTGGGCAATCTCGAGGCGGACCTGGGCCACGGCGAGCGCGAGGCTCTCGGGAGGCCGGCGGCACACATGGCAGGTGGCGTAGCGGGAATCCGGGCCGCCGGGCCGCTCCGGGGCCAGGTGGATGGCCAGGGCACAAAGGGGATTCACCAGGGGCAAGCCGAGGAGCGCGGCCAGCAGATTGAACGAGGTGTGGAGGTTGGCGATGTAATGGGCGCGGCCCCCGGGCAGCGCGGCCAGGCCCCATTCGAGGTACTCGGAATACTCCAGCGCGAGGGCGGCCGTCACGCACTGCGCCAGCACCAGGCCCCAGCCCAGCTGGCGCGAGGCGGTCCGGCCCCAGCCGCCGAGGAGGATGGTCAGCCCGATGCCGAGATTGGTCCCAACCACCCAGGCCGCCAGGTGGGCGGCGGAGATGGGCTGGCTGGCCGCGAAAGCCATCATCAGCGCCAGCGTGGCGGTGGCGGACTGCATGGTCACGGAGAGCAGGCAGGATGCCAGGATCATGCTCCAGAGGTGGCGCTCGGCGAGCGCCAGGCCCTGGAGCAGGCCGGCATAGGCGCTGGATCCGGGCGCCAGCTGGGTTTGGATGATCAGCACGCCCAGGAAGATGAAGCCCAGGCCCAGGATCATCCGGCCGGCCTGGCGGGTGCGCGGCTTGCGGCCGGCCTGGGCGATGACAAACCCCGCCAGCACGATGGTCGGCGCGTAAGGTGTGAGGCTCAAGGCGACGAGCTGGATGGTGGCGGTCAGGCCGATGCAGGCCCCGAAAATCATCGCGAGCATCTGGCGGGTGGTGGCCTGGCGGGATTGGATGGCGTGGAGGGCCAGCGCCGCGATCGTGGTGCTGGAAGGGGCTAGCAGGGAGATTCCCAGCCCGCTCAGCAGGGCCCGCAAGCGGTTCCGGGCGGCCTGGTTGATCCACGCCTCCAGCCGCGACCCGAACAGGCGGTCCAGCGCCTTGCGCAGGTAGAGGGCGCCAAACAGGATCAGCGCCACGCCGCCCGCGATGTTGAGGATCGGCTTCACGATTTAGTGGGTAATCCTGATCGATCGGGGTTCCCCTGTCGAGGCTGGAGAGCGGGTTTGCCGCACTGCGCCACCCGCCGCCGGCGGACCCCAGGGTTCACCCGGAGCGGCGGTTCCCATGGATTCCCCGGCCTGAGGATTGACAAAACGGCGCGGATCAGGCTTGGTGAATAGGGTCGGCAAACTGCTTTATGACACCAGAACCAGCATCCAAACCGGAGCCATCCTCCCCGGCGGCCGCGCTCCGCGGGGATGGCCGCCGCAACGACCAATTGCGGCCCATCCGCTTCCAAAACGGCATCGCCCCGTATGCGGGCGGTTCCACGCTGATCGAGTGGGGCAGCACGCGGGTGATTTGCGCGGTGACCCTGGAGCAGGCCGTGCCGCGGTGGATGAAGGAGCAAGGGGTGGCGGGCGGGTGGATCACCGCGGAGTATTCGATGCTGCCGTATTCGACGCTGCAGCGCAAAGCGCGCGACATCACCCGCGGCAAGCTGGACGGGCGGTCCCAGGAGATTCAGCGGCTGATCGGCCGTTCGATGCGGGCGGTGATCGACCTGGAAAAGCTCGGGCCGCGCACCGTGTGGGTGGATTGCGATGTGCTCCAGGCGGACGGCGGCACGCGGACGGCCGCGATCACCGGCAGCATGGTGGCGCTGGCGCTGGGCGTGAAGCGCTGGCTGGCGGAGGGGCTGATCCCCAAGAACCCCATTTCCACCGAGGTGGCGGCGGTGAGCGTGGGCCTGGTGAAAGGGCAGGGGTTGGCGGACCTGAATTACGTGGAGGATTCCACGGCGGAGGTGGACATGAACCTGGTGATGACCGCGCGGGGGGAATTCGTGGAGATCCAAGGCTCCGGTGAGGAGTCCACCTTCACGGAGAGCCAGCTGGCGGTCCTGCTGGCCCTGGGCCAGAAGGCCATCCGCGACTTGTTTGAAATCCAGCGGCAGGCAATGGCTTGAAAAAGAAGTTTTTTTGGCAGCTCTGGGTGGACACGGACGAAGCCTCCGAGGCCGAGGTGGAGGGGTTGCTGGCCACCGTGACCGGCGGCGTGCCGGTGGCTTACCAGAAGGAGGGGAGCCGGGAGCCGCGGCTCACAGTTTACCTGGAGCCGCCCGCGGAGGAGGCCCAAGCGCTGCGGGATTGCCTGGAGGAGGCCCTGCGGCGGCTGAAGGCATTCCGGCCCCGGCTCAACGCCAGCGAACCCCGGCTGGAACGGCTGGAGTGGGAGGATTGGGCGGAATCGTGGAAGAAACATTTCAAGCCGCTGGCCATCGGCCGCCACCTGTTGATCCGGCCGAGCTGGAGCCGGCGGCAGGCCCGGCCCGGCCAGCAGGTGCTGGTGCTGGATCCGGGGCTGAGCTTCGGCACCGGGAACCATCCCACCACCTTGTTTTGCCTGCGCCAGCTGGTGCGTCATTTCCCCCGGTGGCCGCGGCCGGACCTGCTCGACATGGGCACCGGCAGCGGCATCCTGGCCCTGGCGGCGGCCAAGCTCGGGTACTGCAAGGTAACGGCTTTCGACTTCGACCCGGTGGCGGTGCGGGTGGCGCGGAACAATTGCCGTGCCAATGGCGCGGCGGTGGCGGTCAGCCGGAAGGATCTGCGGGAGATGCCCGCGACCAGCCGGAAAAAATACACGGTGGTGTGCGCCAACCTGGAGTGCGACCTGCTGTTGAGCGAAACCGCCCGCATCACGGCCCGCGTGGCGCCGGACGGCCTGCTGCTGCTGGCGGGGGTGCTGCGCACCCAGTTCGCCGGGGTGCGGGAGGCCTACGAAAAGGCCGGCCTGACCTTGATCGCCGAGCAAGCGGAAAACGAATGGCACTCGGGCGCTTTTGAATGGACCCAGCGCCCGCGCCAGTAGTTGCGTTGCCGAACCGGCCCGGATCCGGATTTCCCCCAGGCCCGGTTTACTTTTTCCGGTCGCCCACGGGGACGTAGGCGGGCAATTTTTTCTCCGCCAGGATGTGCTTCAGGCGGGCGAAGCGCTGGAGGCCATTGATCATGGGCACACTCACCCAATCCTCGCCGATCAACGGCCGGGCATACCGGACAAAATCGTCGGTCACATCCACGCGGCTGGGCGCCAGCCAGGCCTCAGGGAAAAACCGTTCCGAGTTGGCCACTTCCTTCAGCGGCACCTTGCCGTAGCGGACGTTATAGATCACCCCCGGCTCGCGCAGGATGGTGGACATCCAGCCGTTGCCGTCTTCACGGGCGATGAGCACCGCCTTCTGCCCCACCTTGTAGGCCTCGTCGAGGTCCACGGTGGAGGCATAGGCGATGCTGTCCCGCTGGTCGGTGCCATAGACGTTGGCCCGGGCGCTGCCCTTGGCTTTGAGCCCCCGTTCGTTGAGGTAATTGATGATCTGCTGGGCCACGGTGGTTTTGCTGGCGGAGAACTGCACGTGGCCGAAAGCGTCCCGGGTGGCGCCCAGGTCGCCCACCTCGAACCCCTCGGACACCACCACAATGCAGCGGCCATGCTGGCGGAGGCAGTCGTTTACATTGTCGGCCATCTGCTCCAGGGTCACCTTGGCTTCGGTCAGGTAAATCTGGAGGGGCATCTGGCGTTGGGGATCGGCCAGGCGCGCGGCGGCGGGGATGAACCCGATTTTCCGCCCCATGGCCTGCAGCACCAGCACCGGGTCGGCCGGGCAGGATCCGCGGTTCTCCTCGTCGGCGCATTGAACGATGGAGGCCCAGTAACGGGCCACGCTGCCGTAGCCGGGGGTGTGGTCGATGAGCTGGAAGGCGCCGTCGCCCACGTCGTTGTCGATGGTCTTGGGGACGCCCACGGCCACGAGGTCAAAGCCCTTCTGCCGGGCCATTTCGGCCACCTTGTGGGCGGTGTCCATGGAATCGTTGCCGCCGTTGTAGAAGAAATAGCCCACGTTGTGGGCCTTGAACACCTCCAGGACGCGGTCGAAATCCTCGGAGAAAGCCGGTTTCAGCTTATAACGGCAGGTGCCGATGGCGCCCGCGGCGGGGGTGACCCGCAGCAGGGCAATTTCCTCTTCCGCCTGGGCGGTCAAGTCGAGCAGTTCCTCCTTGAGGACGCCTTCCACCCCGTGCCAGCCGGCGTAAACCGTGCCGAAGGTGCCGGGGAACATTTTGCAGGTGTCCACCACGCCGCGCAACGAGCTGTTGATCACCGGCGAGGGGCCGCCGGATTGCGCCACCACCACATTTTTTGGCTTTGCCATAAGGTAATTTTAATTTTCGGATCCGTGCGCACCCGGCCGCTTCCAGCCGGCCGCGGGTTTACTTCACCATGAGCTGTTCCAGCAGCTCGTTCAGCCGCTGGATCATGTCGCGGGGATCCTCCAGCAGGCCCGCCGCCACCTGGGCGTTGTCCAGCATTTGCCCGGCCACCTTGGCGGCGAGGGCGGCATCGGTCTGGCGCATCTGGTTGAGCTTGTGGATCAGGCCGTGGCGGGTGTTGATCTCGAGGACCTGGGTGACTGCCGGCTGCTTCTCCTGGTGCATGTTCTTCATCAGTTTGCGCATGCTGGCGGTCATGAATTGATCCGGATCGGTGACCACGGTGGGGCTGCCGACGAGGCGTTGGGAGACCTTCACATCGGACACCTTGGTCCCCAATACTTCCTTCATCCACTTGGCGAGGGCCTCGGCTTCGCTGGCCGACAGCGCCTCGGCCGCCTTGGCCTGGTCATCGCCCAGGTTCAGGTCCGCCTTCTCCGCGGAGCGCAGGTTTTTGGAGTCGAATTCACGGAGATGATCCATCACGAATTCATCCCAGGGATCGGACAGGAAGAGCACCTCGTATTTGCGGGACTGGAACACCTCGTAATACGGGCTGGCCTCGGCGGCTTCGCGGCGCGGGGCCAGGAGGTAATAGATATCCTTTTGGTCGGTGGGCATCCGTTTGACGTAATCCGCGAGGGAAGTCAGCTGGCCGGCCGGCAAGGCGGAAGTTTCAAAGCGCAGGAGCTTCGCCAGATCGGCGCGATGGGTGAAATCCGAAACGACTCCTTCCTTGAGGAAACGGTTGTAAGTGCCATAGAAGGTCTGGTAGAGGGTGGCATCCTTGTTGGCCTGTTCATCCAGGAACTTGATGAACCGGCTGGTCAACACCTTGTTCAGCTTGGCCATCAAGCTGGTATCCTGCATGCTTTCGCGGGAGATGTTCAACGGCAGATCCTCGCTATCCACGACCCCTCTCAGGAACCGGAGCCATTCCGGGAACAGATCCTTGGACTTGGCCTGGATCAAAACCTTGCGGCAGTAAAGGTTCACCTCCGGCTCGGTGCGGGACAAGCCCATGGATTCCCAATTCTTAATGGGCACGAACAACAAGGCTTGAATGGCCAGGGGGGCATCCGCCGAGAAATGGAGACGGTAAAGGGCCGCCTCCTGGTCATGGCCGATATATTTGTAGAACTCGTTGTATTCCTCCTCCTTGATCTCGTTCTTGTTGCGGGCCCACAAGGCGCGCACGGTATTGAGCGTCTTGCCGTTCAGCTCGATCGGGAACGGGACGAAACTGGAGTACTTCTTGATGATACGCTCCAGGGTAAAGTCCTTGGCGAATTCCGCGGCATCCTCTTTCAGCTGCAGGACCACCTTGGTCCCCCGGGGCAGGTCCGCCGCGGTCTCGATCTCATAACCGCCGGCCCCGGTGGAGATCCAAGTCCAGCCCGGCTCATCCGGCCGGCAGCTGCGGGTTTGCACGGTCACCGAACCGGCCACCATGAAAGCCGAGTAAAAACCGACGCCAAACTGGCCGATCAGGCTGGCGTCCACCTTTTTATCTTCGCCCAGGCGCTTGAGGAAAGCGCGGGAGCCGGAGTGGGCGATGGTGCCCAGGTTTTCCACCAGCTCGGTATTGGTCATGCCGATGCCGGAGTCGGCGATGGTGATGGTTTTGGCCGTCTCATCGGTGGTGACCGAAATCTTCAGCTCCAGATCCGGCTGCTGGATGGCCTGGCCGGAAGTCTGCAGAAAGCGCAGCTTTTCCAAGGCATCCGCCGCATTGGAAACCAGTTCCCGCACAAAGATTTCCTTGTCCGTGTACAACGAATTAATAACGATATTGAGCACCTGCTCAATTTCCGCCTGAAAATGATGCTTTTCCTTACTCATATGGTTGATTTAATAAAAAGGGTGGCGGGCAGGTCAAGCCCGGCCAGAATCCCAAACATGATACTATTACCTGAGCAACGGTTTTGCAACCGGAGGGAATTCCTCAGCGGCCTCGCGGGTTTGGCCGTGGCCAGCCGCCCGGTTTGGGGAGCCGCCGCCGCGGAGGGCGGCGAGACTGAGGCAGCCCGCCAGCGGCTTTGGGCCGCCCACCGCCCCTCCGCGCAGGCCCAATTGCCGCCGGATTTCCGCTCCCGGGTGGGCGCCACCCATGTGGATGGCAAATATCATCTTACCCGCGAGCCCTTCCTGCTGGAAGGAGCCCGCAAATTGCTCGAGCTGGGCACGCGCTTGGGCAAATTCTGGTTCCTGCCCGAAAGCATCGCCCGCTCTTATCCGTATAACAGCCGCTGGGGCGAGTATTCCACCCTGCTCGACCTGGCGCGAGCGGACTATTTCCAGCAACTCTTCGCGCTGCCCTTCGCCACCCTGTTCCTGGAAGCCCACGCCCGGTCTGAAAACGCCTGGCTGCGGCCGGACCAGCCAGCCCGCTTTTACGAAACGCTCACCCAGGAATACTACGAGGTGGCCGCCTATTGGTATAAAACATTCCGGGAAAGGGATTTAACCATCGTGCTCCAGCATTGGGAGGGGGACTGGCTCCTGCGCGGCAAGGGGGGTGCCACCTGGAATCCGCCCCCGGACGACTGGCGGCGCCGCTGCGAATCGATGCAGCGCTGGCTGCAGGCCCGGCAGGCGGGGGTTGCCAAAGCCCGCCAGGAATACGGCCAGGGCGCCCGGCTGCGGGTGGCGCACGCGGCTGAAGTCAACCGCGTGGCGGATCTTTGGAAAGGCATCCCCACGATGACCCAGCATGTCCTCCCGGGGGTGGAGTTGGACCTGATCTCCTACAGTTGTTATGACGGCCTGGCCAGCCCCGGAACCCTTTGGAAATGCCTCGCCGAGATCCGCAAATACGCCCGCACCGGCCCGCTTTTTGGGCCGGGCGCGGTCTGCGTGGGGGAGATTGGCATCCCGGAAAACGACCAACCGGAAAAGTTGGTAGACCGCTGGGACGAATATTTGGGGGTTTTGCTGGCCGCCAAGGTCAGCCACATCATCCACTGGGAGCTTTATTGCAACGAATACCGCGCCCAAGCCCCCAAGCCCCCGCCCGCCGTGGTGACCGATCCCGCCGCTTGCCGGGGCTTCTGGCTGGTGAAACCGGATGGTTCGTTGAGCCAAAGCGGCCGGTATTTGCACGCCCTCTGGCAGCGGGCCAAAACCTGACCCTCCGATGCCTCTCCCGGGCGGCCAAGGGTGTTGGTGAATGCTGGTAAATAATATAACGCCCCAGGCGGGCGGCCGCCGGTTTCCGATAGCATAACCTGTTCCATACCAGTGACTAAAGCACCAAGCTCCAGGCTGAATGGCGCTGGTTTTGGTTGGTGAACAACCTGTGAATAACTGTTTGCAGATGCAGTTTGCACCCCGGGGATGCCGGCCTTAACCTGTGGGCGGATTTTTTGTGAGCGAGGATGTCCCAGAAAAGTCAGGTGGCGCGGCAGAGCAGGCAAAACGGCGCAAGCGGAACCTGAGCGTAGCCGAGTTGAGCAAGATCGACCGGCTGCCGCCGCATTCACTGGAGGCCGAGCAGGGGGTGCTGGGCTGTGTGATGCTTTCGCCCAACGAGAACGTGGGGCGGTGCGTGGAAAAATTAAAGGCCGACAAGGACGCCTTTTACGATTTGCGCCACCAGCATCTCTACTCCCTGCTGGTGGAGATGTATGACGAAAAGGAGGCGATCGACCTCGTCACGGTGGCCCAGCGGCTCAAGGATGCCAACCAGTTGGAGGCGGTGGGTGGCCTGAGTTATCTGGCCTCGCTGCCCAACGCGGTGCCTTCGGCGGCCAATCTCCCTTATTACCTGGACATCCTCCGGGAGAAATACCTGCTGCGGCGGATGCTGCATGCCTGTACGGGGGTCATCACCCAAGTCTATGATCACGAGGGAGATGTGGATCAATTGGTGGACGAGGTGGAGCGGGATATCCTGCGGATCAGCGAGGAGCGGGTCGATTCGGGCACCCGGCCGATCAAGGAGTTGGTGCGGACGGCCATCACCACCATCGAGGAGTTTCACCAGCGCCAGGGGATGCTGACGGGGATCGCGACCGGTTTCGCCGACTTGGACAAGCTGACCAGCGGGCTTCATGGGGGGGAAATGATTGTGCTGGCGGCCCGGCCGAGCATGGGCAAAACCTCCCTGGCGATGAACATCGCCGAGCATGCGGCGATCGAACAACGGCTGCCGGTGGGGGTGTTCAGCCTGGAAATGACGGCCGAATCGCTCATTCTGCGCATGCTGTGCTCCCGGGCGCGGGTGAACTTGCGGGACATCCGGGAAGGGTTCATCGCGGAGCGGGATTTCCACAAGCTGACCGGCGCGGCCGGCCACCTGGCGGGGGCGCCGCTCTTTATCGACGACACCCCGGGGCTGTCCATTCTGCAGATGCGGGCGCGGGCGCGGCGCATGTCGCAGCAGTATCAGATCAAGCTCTTTGTGGTTGACTACTTGCAATTGCTGCATTCTACTTCTCGGCGGGCCGATAATCGGCAGCAGGAAATAGCGGATATTTCCAATGGCATCAAAGCGCTGGCCAAAGAATTGAGCGTGCCAGTGATTGTGCTGAGCCAGCTGAACCGCGAAATTGAGAAGGAAAAGAACCGCAAACCGCGGCTGTCGGATCTTAGGGAATCCGGGGCAATCGAGCAGGACGCGGACTTGGTGGCCTTGCTCTACAAGGCCAGCAGTGAGGATGATGAGGAAGGCGTAATCCCGGAGGCGACGGAAGCCATACCGGTGAAGCTGTTGATCGCCAAGCAACGGAATGGCCCAACGGGCGACGTCAATTTAATGTTTTTGAAAGGTTACACCCGGTTTGAAGGGGCGTCCAAAGTAGGTCCGGACGACATCCCGGGTAATGTTTAAACCATGAACACATTGGTTCGCCGATGCGCAATACTGGTGGCGTTGGTGCTGTGGAGCGTTTCCACCGCCCCGGCGCAAACCCGGACGGTTCCGAAAGTTGAAAAAATTGAGATTGTCCACGTCGGGCCGCCAGCCGCCAGCGAGAGTTTGATCCGCGCCAACATCCGGGTCAAATCCGGTGAGGATTACTCCCGCAACCTGGTCGATCAGGATATCAACTCGCTCTACGCCACCGGCTTCTTTTTCAATGTGCAGGTCGTGGAAAACAACACCGCCTCCGGGGTGGATCTGACTTTCAAACTGCAGGGCAAGCCGGTCGTCACGGATATCAAATTCACCGGCAACACCAAATACCGGCATCGGGCGCTGATGAAGAAGGTCACCTCCAAGATTGGAGACCCCTTGGACGAGCGGAAGCTGTTCGCCGATACGCAGGAAATCCTCAAGACTTACCAGAAACGGGGCTACCAGAAGACCCAGGTTAAATACTCGACCGTGATCGATGAGAAAGCGGGCCGGGGCCAGGTGATTTTTGAGATCACGGAAGCCCCCAAGGTGAAGATCAAGCGGGTCGAATTCGTGGGCGCCAAGGCATTCAAACAAAAGAAGTTGCGCACGGTGGTCAAAACCCGCAAGCGCAATATGTTCTCCTGGCTGATCGGCGGCGGGGTGCTGAAGGACGAGGAATTCGAGGACGACAAGGAACGTTTGGTCGATTTCTATCGGGGCGAAGGCTACATCGATTTCCAGATCACGGATGTCAAATTTGACCTGCTCGATCCGAAGTGGATGGTCATGCGCTGGCTGGTGAATGAGGGGCGCCAATACAAGGTGGGCAGCATTGAGATCAAAGGCAACAAGCTGTTCAAAACCGAGGATGTGCGCCGGGGTTACGCCCCGGGCAAGGGCATGAAGATGGTGGAAGGGAAGACTTTCACTCCCAAAGGCCTGACATCGGATATTGAAGCGATCCAGAATTTTTACGGCTCCAAGGGATACATCGGCAAGGAGACAGCCAGCCGGGTGGCGGTGAACGTGACCCGGAAGCCCAATGTGGAGACCGGCACGATGGATTTGGTTTTCGAGCTGGAGGAGGGGGAGAAATCCTACATAGAGAAAATCGAGATCCGGGGCAACGTCAAAACCAAGGACCGGGTGATCCGCCGTGAATTGTCGGTCACGCCCGGCGAAATCTTCAACAAGGTCAAAGTGGATCTGAGCAAGACCCGCCTGACCCAGATGAACTACTTCGAGAAGGTCGAAACCGAACCGGAGCCTACGGATGTGCCCAACCACCGCAACCTGGTGATCTCGGTGGAGGAGAAAAACACCGGCAATTTCATGGTCGGCGCCGGCTTCAGCACGGTCGATTCGATCGTGGGTTTCGTGGAGTTGAGCCAGGGTAATTTCGACTTGTTCAAACCGCCGTGGTTCATGGGCGGCGGCCAGAAATTCCGCATGCGGGTGCAGGTTGGCACCCAGCGGCAGGATTACACCATCAATTTCATCGAGCCGTGGTTCCTCGGCCAAAAGCTGGCTTTGAGCACGGACCTGTATTACCGGGAGATGAGTTACCTGAGCAAGTATTACGATGTGCACCAGGCGGGTGCCCGGCTTGGGTTATCGAAGGCCATTGGCAGCGATTTCTTCGTGGTGGGCGTCAGCTATACCATCGAGGATATCGGTATCGTGAACATCACGGATCCGGCGCCGGCGTTCGTCAAGGATCCCGAGGAGGCCGGCCATCACCTGATCTCCAAAGTGGGCACTTCCATCGCCTACGACACCCGCAACCATGCCACCATGCCGGACAAGGGCCAGCGCACCGAGTTTCTCACGGAAGTGGCCGGCGGGCCGTTCGGCGCGGACAAGGATTTCTACAAGCTGGAGATGCGCACGTCCTGGTATTTCAAGGGGTTCTGGGAAAAGCACATCATCGAAGTCCTGGGCCGGGCGGGCGTGTCCGAGGCGTACGGGGATACGACGAATGTGCCGATCTTCGACCGCTGGTATCTGGGCGGCATGTATTCGCTGCGCGGGTTCAAATATCACCATGCCGGGGCGGACGACACCTTCGATCCGGTTTTCGGCGAGCCGATGGGCGGCCAGACTTACTGGATGGGTTCGGTGGAATACAGCCTGCCCATCGTGGAGCGGCTGCGGTTGGCTTTCTTCTATGACATCGGCAATGTCTATTGGAAGCCGTATTCCTGGCAGTTCAGCGATTACCTGGACAACGTGGGTATCGGCCTCCGGTTGAATCTGCCGATTGGGCCGCTGCGTTTCGACTACGGCATCCCGATGAGCACCGGGCTATTTACGGGTGACAAAGGGCGCTTTAACTTTGGCGTCGGCTACACCCGGGAATTCTAAAATCAAAATATGAAAATGAACGGTATCAAGCATTTCCTCTGCTGCGCTTTGTGTATGGCCATGACGGTTCCCGCCCTGGCCCAGTCCAAAGTGGGCATCATCAACCTCCAAAAGGTATTTGATGGGTATTACAAAACCAAGCAGGCCGACGCGACCTTGAAAGAACGCGCTTCCGAATTCGACAAACAGCGCAAAGACCTGGTGGAAGGCCATCAAAAGGCCAACGAGGAATACAAGAAGGTGCTCGACAGCACCACCGATCAGACCGTTTCCATCGAGGAGCGGGACAAGCGCAAAAAAAGTGCCGAAGCCAAGCTGCGCGAGATTCAGGAAATCGAATCGCAAGTGAACCAGTTTGACCGCACCGCCCGCACGACGCTGAATGAGCAGCAGCGCCGGATGCGGGATGCCATCCTGCGGGAGATCATGGATGTGGTTAACGTGAAGGCCAAGGCCGCAGGCTATTCCATGGTGATCGATACCGCCGCCCAAACGGTGAATAACACCCTGGTGGTCGTTTATTCCAACGGCGAAAACGATATCGGTGAGGAAGTGATCAAGGAACTGAACCGCTCCGTCCCGGTGGAGGCTCTCAAACCGGCGGAGGCCAAACCGGCCACTGCCCCCACCCAGCGCTTGAGCCCGGCAGGTGCCCCGCTCCGGAAATCCAAGTAATCCGGCCAAGCAGGAGTCATTTTTCCGCAGCCCCGCTTCCCAGCGGGGCTTTTTGTTGGTGCGCCCGCCTTTGGCTCGTGGGGATTATGCGGTATGGGGCGGTTTGGTCCGGGCGATTTCCATGAGGTCCAAAAACAGTTTGCACTTTCGCCGCAAATGGAGCAAAAAAGCTCCCCATTTGAATAGGATTTGAAACAGGAGCGAAGCAGGATGAAAAAACAGAATGTAAACGCCATGAGCGAGGCCCAGGTGCTGGACTTGCTGAAAAAGGTTTTGCCCAAGACCACGCCGGATGTGAATCTGGCCGGGAAAATCTACCAGGCGGTTGAAAACGAGCTGAAGCAGAAGGCCAAGGTCAAGGCCTTCGAGAAGTTTTGCAGCAAGGTCGAATTGCCGGACTTGGAGCCCAAAAGCATCATGGCCGTCAAACAGCAGTTGTCCGAGTCGTTTGGGGAGGCGGACATAACGGTCAAGGCGAACAAAAAGGAGAAGAATCTCACGGTGGAGGTTGCCCTGCCGGATGGCGGGCAGTTGACCAGCGAAATCCAGGTCCGCCCGGTGGCCGAAGGGGGCGAGGAGGATGGGGTGGAGGTGAAATTCGCGCCATTCCCGGTGTGTATGCCGGGGGACAAGGAACTCGTCTGGTTCCTGGCCAAGCCGGAAACGATGACGCCCGAGGAGGCGTGCATCAAGCTGAGCCGCGTGGAGGAGGATTTCTGGGCCTCCAAAACCGGGCAAAAGCTGCTCCGGGACCGCGTGGAGCGCTGTTTCCCTGAATTCATCTCGCGCGTGCCCTCCGCCATATTGACCGAGTGCGGGCTCAAGCGCCATTACAAGGCTCCCGAAGCGCTGAAAAGCCTCGTGCTGGAGCCGGTGGCGGCCGGGCGCAAGCCGGGCAAGGCGGGCAAGCAAGAGTGACCGGCTGGCCCGGAACAGCCGTTTTCCGGAATTTTCGGTCCCTGGGTGCATCCGCCCGGGGACTTTTTTGTTCCCTTGGGAGGGTGCGCGGCTTAGGATGGCCGCACCATGTTTTGGGATCAGGAAGCAGAAACCATGGGCCGCGGCGGGCTGGAGCAGCTCCAGCTGAGGCGATTGAAAGCGACGGTGCGGCGGGTTTATGAGCGGGTGCCTTTTTACCGCCAGAAGTTCGCGGAGGCGGGCCTGCAGCCACGCCATATCACCAGCCTGGCCGATGCGCGGCGGCTGCCGCTGACCACCAGTGCCGACCTGCGGGAGCAATATCCCCGCGGGCTGGTGGCGGTGGATGCCACCGAGCTGGCGCGCCTGCATACCTCCAGCGGCACCACGGGCAAACCCAAGGGCCTGTTTTTCAGCCGCAAGGATGTGGACCGCGCCGCCGAGTTGATGGCCCGCTGCCTGGTGATGGCCGGCCTGGGCCCGGGGGGCATCCTGCAAAACATGATGACCTACGGCATGTTCACCGGCGCCCTGGTGATGCACTACGGCGCGGAAAAGGTGGGCCTGCTCGTCATTCCATCCGGCCCCGGCAACTCGGAAAAGCAGCTGCTGCTCATGCAGGATTTCGGCACGACGGCCATTCACACCACGCCGAGCTACGCCCTCTATTTCGCCGATTATCTGGAAAAAAAGGGGATCGATCCCCGGCGGGAGCTGTCCCTGCGCCAGGGCTTCATCGGCGCGGAGCCGTACAGTGAGGAAACCCGGCGCAAGATCGAGCAAGGGCTGGGCATTGATGTTTATAATTCGTATGGCCTTTCGGAAATGAACGGCCCGGGGGTGGCCTTTGAATGCGCCGAAAAACACGGTTTGCATATCTGGGAAGACTTTTTCCTGGTGGAAATCGTCGATCCCCGCACCGGCGAGCCACTGCCCGATGGCGAGCGCGGGGAATTGGTCCTGACCACGCTGTGCCGGGAAGCGATGCCGATCCTGCGCTACCGCACGCGGGACATCACCTCCATCCTGCCCCAGCCGTGCCCGTGCGGCCGCACGCACCGCCGCCTCAACCGCATCACGGGCCGCACGGACGACATGCTGATCGTGCGCGGCTCGAACATTTATCCCCAGCAGATCGAGCGGGTGCTGATGGACATCCCGGCGGTGGGCCGCAATTACGTGATCCTGCTTGAAGGCCTGGATGAGCTGACGGTGACCGTGGAACTGGCCGGGGCCGGCTTCGGCGGCCAGGTGGAAAAACTGGTGCGCCTGCAAACCGAAATCACCGACAAGCTCCGGGCGGAAATCATGGTCAAGCCCAAGGTGGAATTGGTGGCCGCCGGCACGCTGCCGGTCAGCGAGGGAAAAGCCCGGCGGGTCATCGACAAGCGTTCCCTGTGAAGCCCTCCCCCAACCAGTGAGCAAGCGAAAGGAATCGATATGAGCGAAGTGAAATTGGTGGCCATTTTTGCGGAAAACAAAACCGGCCAACTGGCCGCCATCACCCAGGCCCTGGCCCAGGCCGGGGTGAACATCCGGTGGGTGGCCATCGCCTCCTCGGAGGCGTTTGGCGTCGTGAAAGTGCTCGTGAACGAGCCGGACCCGGCCTGCGAAGTGCTGCGCGCCAAAGGCTTCATGTTCTCGCTGCTCGAGGTGCTGGCCATCGCGGTCGAGGACCAGCCCGGCGGCCTGGATGCGGTCGTCAAAACCCTCGCCCGGAATAAAATCAACCTCCGCAACGCCTCCGGATTTGTCGCTCACGGCCGGGCGGTCCTCCTGATCGAGGTGGAGAGCGCCGCCAAGGCCCGAAGAATCCTGGCCAAAAAGCAGCTGCACATCCTCACCCAGGAAGAAGTCATGGAGTTCTGAGCCTGGCCCCGGAACCGGGGAGGAAGGTGGTTGCGCCGCCGCAAGATCCAGCAATCCAGCCAATGGCGGCGCCCATGACAGGCTTCCCTGGGGCCGCCCAAGCAGTCGCCGGCTAGGGGGCGGGGGAGGCGGGCGCGCGGGGGGTGAGGCGCTCGATGTACCAGGCCGCGAGCCGCGCCGCGTGGCGCACATCCACTTCCCGGTCCAGCATCGCGGCGCGCAGGGCGGGCAGCGTGGCGGGGTCGTGGAAGTAGATCAGGGCGCGGGCGGCGTATTGGCGGAAATCGTCGTCGGAGGCCCCCGCCATGAGCTCCGCCACCGCTTGGGCGCGGAGCCCGGCCAGCGCCCGCTCCACGAGGCGGCGCAAATCCGGATTGGAGTCGGGCGGTGTTTTCCGGAGGATATCCATGGCCGCGGGGGTTCCCAGGTGGATCAAGGCGGACCACCCCGCCAGCCGCACCCAGGCTTCCTTGTTCCGCACGGATTTCTCCAGCTCCGGCAAGCCGGCCGGGCTGCCCAGGAACGCCAGGGCGCAAGCCGCCCCGAGGCGGGCCCGGGGTTGGGCGTCGCGGAGCAGGAGTTCCAAGTCGGGGCGGACCGGGGGATCCTGGATTTCCGCCAGCGCCAGGGCCGCCACGAAACGGGTGTCCGGTTCGGCATCGCGGAGGAGCCGGGCGAGCGCCGGAACGGCCTCCGGCAGGCCGAGGTGGCCCAGGCTCCAGGCGGCTTCGGTGCGCAGGGTTTGATTCGGGTCGCGCAGGGCCTGGACGAGGACCGGCAGGGCGTTGGAGCCGCCGAGGAAACCGAGGGCTTTGGCGGCGTTGAGCCGGAGGTTTTTCTGCCCGGCGGATTGGAACACGGCGATCAGCTCCGGCACCGCCGGGCGGCAGCCCAGCCGGCCCAGCGCTTCCGCGGCGCTTTGCTGGACCGGCACGGATCCGGAGGCCAGCGCCGCGCGCAAAGCCGGCGCGGCTTCCGGCGCCCCGAGCGAGCCCAGGGCTTCCGCCGCCGCCGGGGCCACGGGACCGCCTTGGGCCAGGATATTCGTGAGGGCCGCCACCGCCTGGGTGGCGCCGAGCGAGCCCAGGGCGGCAGCGGCGGTTTTGCGCACCTCGGAGGAAAGGTGCGGGTCCAGGCGCTCGATCAAGGCGGGGATGGCCTGGGTGCTGCCAATCTGCGCCAGGGCGGCGATGGCGGAGGCACAGGCCTGGTCGCTGGCGGCCTGGGCCAGGGCGGCGAGGAGGATGGGCTGGGCGCGCGGGTCATGGAGTTTGCCCAGGCTGGACACCAGCGTTCCTTGCAGTTCGCTCATTGAGCGCTGCGGAGCGGCGGGCTCCACCACCGGGTTGGTGGCGGCATTGGCCGCGGTGAGCAGTTTCTGCAATTCGCCGCTCAGGACGGGCACGGCACGGAGGTCGCCCAGCTGGCCCAGGCTTTCGGCGGCGGCGGCGCGGACCTCGGGCTGGGGGTCTTCGCGCACGGTCCGCAGCAGCTCGTCCACCACGTTGGAGCCGCCCACGTTGAGCAGGGCTTCGGCGGCGGCGGTCCGGGTTTCGGCCTCCGGGTCCCGCCGTAAAATCTGGATCAGGGGCGGTCCGGCCGCGGGCTGGCTGGTCTGGCCCAGGGCGGCGAGCATTTCCCCCCGGGCAAACGGATCCCGTTCCCGGTCCAACAGGGCCGCCAGCAGGGGCACGCGCCGGGCGGAATCAATGCCCGCGAGCGCCTTGGCGGACTGGCCGCGTACCACGGGGGCGGAATCCTGGCGGGCGGCCGCTTCCAGGGCCGGCAAAGCGTCCGCCTGGGCAATGGCGCCCAGGGCCTCCGCGGCCTGGCTGCGGACGCTCTCCTCCTTGTCCTTCAGGAGGGCGTTGG
Organism: uncultured Verrucomicrobiota bacterium; assembly: GCA_903845125.1. GTDB lineage: Bacteria > Verrucomicrobiota > Verrucomicrobiia > Limisphaerales > UBA1319 > CAIMWS01. Next base: position 13,037 of record CAIMWS010000128.1, on the reverse strand, counting down.
TGAGCGCCGGGACCGCGGCCCCGGCTTCCAGCCGGCCCAGGACTTCGGCGGATACCGCCCGCACCGCCGGGCTACGTTCGGCCTGCACCGCGCGCACCAGGAGGGGGATGACGGGGGAGCCTTGGGCGGCCAGCTGATCGGCCACTTCCCAAGCCATGGAGGAGTCCCCCAGGATCCAGGCCGCCAGCCGGGGGAAGGGCGCCGGCCAATCCTGGAGCCGCTGCACCGCGGTGTAAATGCCCCGGCTGTGGCTTTCCTGCCGGCGGGCGCGGGCCAGCAGCCGGGCGGTCTCGGCTTCCAGCGGGGTGGGGGTGCCCACCGCCCAGCGGGAAGCCGCCCAGGCCAGCAGGAGCAGGAGCAGGACGGCCGCTGCCCGCCACCGCCAAAAACTTTGCCGCCCGCCCGCCGGCGCCGGGCGGCGGCTGCGGGATGGAAACCATGCCTGCATGGGGGGCAGAATTGCACGGGGACGGAGGGAAATCAAATTGTAACTGGCATCTTCCCAAGCCGTGGGTTTATGCTACAATTTGGATCGGTTTGTTGGTTGGAAGAAGGAAAGAGCTAAAACTGGGAATCGATTATGCCAATATATGAGTTTGCCTGCCCCAAATGCCGGGTGATTTTTAATTTCCTGTCCAAGCGGGTGAACCCGGAGCGCACGCCGAAGTGCCCGCGCTGCGGCAACCGGAAACTGACCAAACAGGTCAGCGCGTTCGCCATGCCCCGCGGGTTGAAGGAGCCGGCCGCCAAGACGGAGGATGAGGGCGGGGGACCGCCCATGCCGGACCTGGACGATCCGCGCATGATGCGGGCGATGGGCGAGCTGGAGCGGGACATGGAACACCTGGACGAGAACAATCCCAAACACATGGCCCACCTGATGCGGAAGATGAAGGATATGATGCCCGCGGACGCCATGCCCAAGGAATTGGATGTAGCGATCAAGCGCCTGGAGGCCGGGGAAGATCCGGAAAAGATCGAAGCCGACATGGGGGATGTGCTGGGCGATGCCTTGGGCGGCCCGGGGGGGGAGGAGGAGGGCATGGGGGGTATGGGCGGCGGCTACGGCGGGGGATATTCCCACGACAGCGGCCTTTACGACTATTGACGAGGGTTGAACCGGCCGCCCCGGCGGCGGCCGGGTCAGACGGATTTTGAGCCGGTCTCCCGGCTGGGCGGCTGGGTTCGCACCTTCACCCGCGGATAGCCGCGTTTGCCCGGTTTGGCCTGGGGATCCAAAATCCCGCCTTGAGCCGCCCGGCGCATGAATTCGTACTGGCTGCGGATGGCGGCGGTCCCGGGTTTGCCCGGCGCCTTCTGGTAGCCGCCGGTGGCGCCCAGGAAGCGGGCCTTGGTGTTGTCCGCCCAGGCGACGTCCAGGATCTGCCGGCAGAGGCGGTCGTGCAGGTTGCCATCGAGGATGGGGAAGGCCACCTCGATCCGCCGGAAGAAATTGCGGGGCATCCAATCCGCGCTGGAGACCAGCACCTCGGGCTGGCAGGCGTTGGCGAAATAAAAGATGCGGCTGTGCTCCAGGAAGCGGTCGACCACGCTGCCCACGGTGATGTTGTCGCTGATGCCCTTGACCTGCGGGCGCAGGCAGCAGATGCCGCGGACGAGGAGCTGGATGGTCACGCCGGCCTGGGAGGCGCGGTAAAGCGCCTCGATCATCTCCCGGTCCACCAGGGAGTTCATTTTAGCGCGGATCAGGGCCGGCAAGCCCTGGCGGGCGTGCTCCGCCTCGCGGTTCACCAGCTCCAGCATGCGCTGGTGCAAAGTGAACGGGGCCACCAGCAGGCGCCGCATGCCGGGGAACTGGCAGATGCCGGTGAGCAGGTTGAACAGGTTGGTGGCATCCTCGCCGAAATCGGGGTGGCAGGTGAACAAGCCCAGGTCGGTGTAGATGCGGGCGGTGGTGGGATTGTAATTGCCCGAGCTGAGGTGCAGGTACCGGCGCAGGCCGTCCTCCTCCCGGCGTACCACCAGGCAGAGCTTGCCGTGGATTTTCAGGCCGACGAGGCCATACACCACATGCACGCCGGCGTCTTCCAGCTTCCGGGCCCAATCGATATTGTTCTCCTCGTCGAACCGGGCCCGCAACTCCACCACCACGCTCACCTGTTTGCCGTTGTTGGCGGCGCGCATCAAAGCCCCGATGAGCCGCTTATCCGCGCCGGTCCGGTAAAGGGTCTGCTTGATGGCGAGCACCCGGGGATCCTCCGCCGCCTGCTCGAGGAATTCGATGACCGGCTCAAAGGACTCGTAGGGGTGGTGCAGCAGCACGTCCTGCTTCCGGATGGCCGCGAAGAGGTCCGCCGCCTCTTTGAGCGGGGCGGGGTAGATGCCCACGAAGGGGGAATCCTTGAGTTCCGGGCGCTGGCATTCTTCCCAGAGGACCATCAGCCGGCCGGGGCTGATCGGGCCATCCACCAGGTAGAGATCCTCCTGCGACAGCCGCTCCTGGGAAAGGAGCTCATCGCGGATTTCGGGCGGGCAGCTTTTTTCGACTTCAAGGCGCACCGCCTCGCCCCGACGCCGCTTTTGCAGCTCCTGCTCCACGGCGTTGAGGAGGTTTTCGGTTTCCTCTTCGTCGATGTACAGCTCGCTGTTCCGGGTGACGCGGAAGAGCCAGTAGCCGAGGATTTTCATGCCGGGGAAAAGGTCCCCCAGGTAGTGGCCCATGAGCCGGCCCAGGAACAGATAGATGCCGGCCGCCTTGCCGGGCAGGCGGATCAGCCGGGGCAGGATGCGCGGCAGCTGCACGATAGCCAGGCGGTAGCCCCGCTGCATTTCCAGGCTCTGGTCCTCCGCCAGCGTGCCCAGCTGCACGATGAGGTTCAGGGACTTGTTCAGCAGCTGCGGGAAAGGATGTGAGGAATCCACCGCCAGGGGGGTCAGCACGGGCCGCACCCGGGTCTGGTAATAATTGTCCACCCAGGTCCGCTCCGCGGTCTTGAGGTCGCCGACCTGGGGGAACCGGATGCCGGATTTGATCAGCGCGGGGACCAGGTCTTCCCGCCAGCAGCGGTATTGGCGGTTGACCAACTGGCGCACCCGGGTCTGGACGGCGGCCAGGGTTTCGGCGGGGGTCAGGCCATCGGCGCTGCGCTGGGCCACCAAGGCTTCGATCTGCTGCTTCAAGCCGGCCACCCGGATCTCGAAAAACTCATCCAGGTTGGAATTGAAGATGGTAAAGAATTTAACGCGCTCCAGCAGGGGATTGTCAAGGTCCTCCGCCTCCTCCAGCACCCGCTCGTTGAAATCCAGCCAGCTCAACTCCCGGTTGATGAAGCAGGCCGGCCCGAATTCATTGTTTTCGCCCATCGACTTTGTCACCCTTTGAAGATAACATCAGGCGGATTTTTGGCCAGCCGTTAATCTGGAGGTTAATCTGGAGGCCAAACCCGGGCCGGCCGGCGGGGAGTGGCCCAGGCCAGCCGCCCGGCGGCCCCGCGCCAGCCAAGCGGCCGGGCGGGGCTTCGCCGGAGACCGAAGAAGAGTTTTCCAGCCGGCCTATGGAAAACTTTACAACGTATTCTGAAGTTGCAGGACTCTAGCCTTGGAGAGGCTTGACCCAGGTGCGTCCCTGGCACCCCTGGTAGAGGGCTTCCATCACGGCGACGCGGGCGGCCGCTTCCCGCGGGGTGACCAGCGGTTGGTCTTTTTTGCCCGCCACGGCGTCCACGAATTGGTGCAGCGGCTCGCGGGCCGGCTTGGGTAATTTATCCCACGGCTCCTTGCCATTGGCGCCGGCCACCTTCTGGCTGCGGAAATAGAGGTCGTTGTTCATGATGACCGCGTGCCCCTCGGTGCCGCTGATCAGCAGGGAGACCGGGTTTTCCACATCGACCCACCCGGCGGCGAGCGTGGCGGTGATGCCGTTCTTGAAGCGGAGGAGGCCTTCACCGGATTCGTCGCAATCCCCATAACGGCCGGTCACCACCTTGATATCGGCGGTGCCTTCCTCCACGTCGCCGAACAGCCACATGAGGATATCCAGGGAGTGGGTGCCCAAGTCGCCAAACGCGCCGACCCCGGCGATCTTGGGATCGGCCATCCAGCGCCATTCGGTGTCGAACCACCCGCCAAGGGAGCCGCTGTGGCAGTTGGATCCCCGCACATGGGTGATCTTGCCGAAGGCGCCGGCGGCCACCTGCTCTTTGAGGAACAGGTGGTGGGACTGGCCGCGCATGAAATAACCGGTGGTGAACAGCAGCCCGGCCTCCTCAATGGCCTTGGCCATGGCGAAGCTTTCCCGCGCGGTGATGCCGAGCGGTTTTTCAGCGAACATGTGCTTGCCCGCTTTGGCTGCGGCTGCGATCAGCTCCGGGTGGCGGTTGGTCTCCGAGCAGATCACCACGGCTTTGACTTCGGGGTCGGACCAGACCTCGGAGGCCTCCCGGGCCACCCGCGCCTCTTTGGCGGGGTTGTTGGCGGGCCGGGTGTTCAAGGCTTGGGCGCGGTTTTGGGCCCGTCCGGCATCGTGGTCCCAGACCCATTTCACCCAGACATCCTTGCGGTTTTTCAGCAGGTTGACGAAGCTGGGGGTATGGATATGAGCGCCGCCCACCAACGCCAGGGTGAGCTTTTCGCCTTCCGCGGCCGGGGCCAATGGGCTGGCAGAGAGCGCCGCCACCGCGGCCCCGGCATAGCCGGCGGTCCGCACAAAATCACGTCGGGTCATTGTATTCTTTGTCATATATGAAAAACCCTAATGGAACCGGGCGCGGAGTAAATCCAAAACCGGCGGGCGCCTGCTTCCAAACCGAGTGGCTTTTCAGATCGGCTCCAGGTGTCGCCGGCGTTCTTCAAACCGGCAGTAGTGGGTGTAGCCCGCCCCGCGCACCAGGGTGATGGCCTCGGCGAAATTGGCCCCCACCTCCCCGGGCGCGTGGGCGTCCGAACCGAAGGTGATTGGGAGCCCCTGTTCCCAGGCCATTTTCAGGAACTCGGGCCCCGGGTAGATCTCGCGGCACTCCTTGCGCAGGCCGGCGGTGTTCACATCGATCGCCAGCTTGTGCTCCCGCGCGGCCGCCAGGAACGGGCGGTAAAGGTGCGTATAGGAGGTGGATGGGTAGATGCCGAACTTCTTGGGCAGGTCGGGGTGGCCGATGATATCGAACAATCCGGACGCGGCCGCCCGGGTCAGGCGCTCGAAGTAAAGGGTCCACACCTCCAGGGGATCGCGGCCTTGCCACTGGGCTTTTTTGGCCGGATTGTCGACGTCCCAGGTGTCCGTAATATAATGAACCGAGCCGATCAGGTAATCCCAGGGGTGGCGCCGGGCCAGCCCGCGGATCCAATCCTCAAAACCGGGGAGGTAATCGATCTCGAGCGCCAGGCGGATGCTGAGTTCGGGATGGCGCCGGCGCGCCTCGCGGACATCCTCCACGTATTCATCCAGCTGGTCGAGGCGCATGCGCCAGTTGTCGAAATCATCCCGGGCCATCGGTGAATGGTCGGAGAATCCGATTTCACGCAGGCCCAGCCTGGCGGCCGCCGCCGCGTATTCAACCGGTTTCCCCGTGGCGTGCTGGCACATCCAAGTATGGATGTGGTAATCCGCTGGAAAATTCATGGGGGCAGGTTACCGGATGGGGGCCGGCATGGCCAGCCTTACTTGACAGCCTTACCTGGCACGCGGCGCGCGGCGCACAGCGCATCGGATGTCATATTCCTTCAAATTGGTTTATCCGAAGAAAAAGACCCCACGCTATTCACACGAGTAGCAGGGGTCGGTCTGATTAGTGTTTGTTGGCGCTTCCACTATAGCGCAATGAGGGTCCTATGCAATGCCAGATTTCAGGTGTGCCAAATTTCAGACGGCCTGGAGGAGTGCCGCCAACAAAACTGCCGTTGCTGCTTCCGGCCTGGGGAAGGCCTGGCTGCCGCCAAAAAAAAAGCCCCACACTGCTCACTCGAGCAGCAGGGGAAAACAGCTTGAAAGTGCAACTGGGACTGTTTCGATCAAAAGTATGCCCAATCCATGGTTGCAGTGCAACAACTATTTTTAAATATTCAGGCATTAGCAACCAACTGATTTTAAACATCTTATACCTTTTAAAAGGTATTTTTCGCCGGCTCCTGGTTCCGGGCGGCCCCGGGGAGGAGTCCTGGAACCGGATCAGCAGGGGCGGGAAAAACAAAAAACCCGTGGGGAAAGTTCCCCACGGGCTGGCTGAAAACAGCTTGGAAATATTTTAGAATTCCTTGAAATGCGCTTCCATGTCCTTTTCCGAAGTGGCAGGCATGGGGATTTCCTTGCGATTTCCGGAAGCCTTCGTGATCTGGCCATCAGCACCTGGCCGCACGGTCACATGTTGGGCGGTGTTTGGGTGAACCTTGGCCTTTTTCGCGGGTTGAACCTTGGCGGATGTGGACCGGTTCTGGGCGCCATCCACCAATTGCTTGAGTTCGCGCACGGCGTCCTTCATGGCGTCGGCCTGGGCGTTGAGTTCCTCCGCCGCGCTGGCGCTCTCCTCCGCGCTCGCCGCGTTGGATTGCGTGACTTTGTCCATCTGCGAGACGGCCGTGTTCACCTGCTCGATCCCCTGGCTCTGCTCCCGCGAAGAGTTGGCCACCTCCGCCGCCAGCTCATCGACCTGGCGCGCCTTGGTCACAATCTCGTCCAGGCTTCGCGCCACCTTGCCGCTGATCTCCACCCCCGCCACGCTCTTTTGCACGGCGTCCTCGATCTTGACGGCCGTTTCCTTGGCCGCCTGGGCACAACGCTGCGCCAGGCTGCGCACTTCGTCGGCCACCACCGCAAAGCCCATGCCCGCCTCCCCCGCACGGGCGGCTTCCACCGCCGCGTTGAGAGCCAGGATGTTGGTCTGGAACGCGATTTCGTCAATGGTTTTGATGATCTTGGCGATATCGGAACTGGAGTTCTTGATGGCATCCATGGCCTGGGTCATGGCCGCCATATCCTGGGCGCCGGTGTCACCCGCCTGCCGCGCCTGGGTGGCCAATTCCTTCACCTTTTCCGCCGTCTCAGTGTTTTTCTTGGTGATGCTGGACATCTCCTCCAGCGAGGAGCTGGTCTCCTCCAGGGAAGCCGCCTGCTCGCTGGCGCCTTCCGCCAGCGACTGGCTCGAGGCCGAAACCTGGCCGGCGGCCGAGGAGGTCTGGTCAGCGCCGTCGGATAACTGGTCGGCCACCAGCCGGATGGGCTTGGTGATCGAAATCGTGATCGAGGCCGCCAGGAAAATGCCGACCAACAGGGCCACGACCAAACCGATGATCATGATGGTGGAGGCGGAGGCGAGCGCGCCCGCGGCCGCGGTGGAGGTTTTGCCCGAAATATCCAGGCTGCCGTTGGCGGTCTTCTCAGCCTCGGCCAGGACGGAATCCGCCGCCGCGCCCCGTTTTTTGGCCAGATCTTCGCGGGCCAGCCAGTTGCTCAAGAAGCTGGTCATGGCGTCGTTGTAGGCCTGCCCGGCGGCCCGGCAGCTGGCGATCTGCTTGAGGTTGGCTTCCTGCTTGGTGATGGCCTTCAGGGCGTCGAGCTTTTGGTTGACCTCGGTGAATTTTTTCTGGGTCTCACGGAAGAGCTCGGGATCGCGCGTGGCCTGGGCCTTGAAATTGCCGACCCGGATGGCGTTGCCCAGGTCCACAATTTCGTTGACGGTGGCGATTTTACTGACGCGGTCGTTGATATCCGCGATGTGGGTGGCGGATGAGGCTTGGTTCGTGGCGGCCAGGGCATCCTGGAGTTTTTTCTCCTGATCGCCCAGGTAATCGTAGCAGTCCTTCATGTATTTGGCGGCCGCGTCATTCATGGCCAGGCGATCCTTGTGGAGAGCCTCGGTGACGGTGACGGTCTGGTTGGCGAATTGTTCGTATTCCAAAGCTTTCGCCTCGGCCGCCTCCGCCGCCGTCTTGAGGAAGGCCAGCGTTTCGCCCGATTTCCCCGCCAGGGTCTTGGCATCCCCCAGCCATTTTTTCACATCCAGCAGGTTCTGGCGCGCGTCCACCAGGTAATTGGTTTGCTCCGTGAACGCGTAGCCGCGCATGGCGTACATGGTTTTGAGCGACTCCCGCTCGACGTTGTTGGCCACGGTAATGGATGGCATATAGTCCACCGCCAGCTTGGTGGCATTGCCTTTCACACCGAGCATCTGCCAGACGGCCATGCCGCCAAGTAAAAGGGCCAGCGCGATCAGGCCGGCGAAGCCGAGGATTATTTTAGTGCTAAGTTTCATAGGTTTGTTTCCGAGTTGTTTTTCGCTGTCAGGTCGATTGGCTGAAGCCGGCCGTTTTCAGGAACGGATTCCTTTCGTTTTAAAAGGATCCCGCGCCCGCGGACAGGCAGGCTTCGCAGCCGAGGATGCGGTCAATATCGAGGAGGGTTTTCACCTCGCCCTTGATCTTGGCCATGCCGAGCAGGCCCTCGGCGGACACGCCCGTTCCAAAATCCGGGGTTGCCTCCAGATCGCCAGCCGAGATGTTGACCACTTCCTCCACGGCATCCACGATCAAGCCCATGGGCTTGGCGCCGGCCGCGGCTGCCACCTGGACCACGATGATGCAGGTGTGTTCGCTGTCCTGGATGGAATCCACCCCGAGTTTCAACCGCAGATCCACCACCGGGATGATCCGGCCCCGCAGGTTGATCACGCCTTTGATATAATGCGGCATCTGGGGCACGGCGGTGATGCTGGTGAGGCGGATGATTTCCCGCACTTGCATCACCTGAATCCCGAAGGATTCCTTCGCGAGTTTGAACGTGAGATATTTGCCGGCGGTTCCCTGTTTGGGGCCGCCAGCGGTCGTGGTTTCCATGGTCGTTGTCATTGTTCAGCCTGTTCCCCAGGAGTAAGGGGAATCCAATACTGCCACTCCCCTGCTCCTGGCTGTAGGTGCCATCCCCAATATCGGCATTCTTTAACTTGGACTTAAGAAATTTTTGTATTTCCTTATGGCAAGGGATCGCCGAATTCGCCGGCCGGCCTGCGGCGCAAGGGGATAGGCCATCCAGCGCCTGACAAATCACACTCGCTGCCGCCGACAAAGGCCTTGAATCCAAACCGTCGACCGATATTTTCAGTGGCCGGCCCCGTGGAAATGCCGGTTGGGGATGGCCCAAGAAATTCCCGGGTGGGCGGTCGATCCCTGGCTGTTTTCCGGCCTGGAATTGGGGTGGCCTCCCTGGCGAAGGAACCAGGACCTTGATTCGCGCCAGTAGTGAGCGGGATTCCTGTGGCGGGATTCCAATCCATGGTGGCCGCTGGCACACGAAATCGACCTGGGCGATCCGGCCTTGCGGATTGATTTTTAGAATCCGCGCCGGGCCTCCGGTTTTCAAGCCCGGGGCCGGTGCGCAGCTGCCGGCGGGCTGGTTTGGCCCTACGCGACCCGGCCCAGAATGCCTTGCACGATCGCGAGCAGTTCCTCCGAGAAAACCGGCTTGGGAAGATAAAAAATGGCGGCTTTGGCGATCCGGTCGCGGTCCGATGTTTCCAGGTTGTAACCGCTGGTGAGAATGATCCGGATGCCGGGTTTGTCCGCGCGGAATTTTTCGGCCAGCTGCAGCCCGCTCAATTGGCCCGGCATCACCACATCGCTGTAAACCAGATCGATGTGATCCCGAAAATCCTGCCAGACCGTGAGCGCTTCCTCGGCATTGGCGGCTTCGAGCACCGGGTAGCCGGCCTGAGTGAACAAGCGGCGGGTGGCCTTGCGCAGCGCGAGGGTGTCCTCGATGATGAGGATGGTGCTCCCGCCGCCCGTCGCGCCCAGCTCATCGATGGCGGGGTACGGCAGGGTGCCAGACTCCTCAGCGGGCAGGCAGCCGTGGAAAATGCTTCCCAGGCCCGGATCGCTCTCCACTTCGAGCCATCCCCCCAATTTATGGACCAGGCATTGGATGGCCGACAGCCCCAATCCGGTTGCCTGGCCCGCATCCTGGTGGGGGAGGAGCGGGGCTTCCTCCAGCCGCTGCAGGTGGTTGCGGCCGAGGAAAAGCAGGGTTATCCCGGTGGATTTCCCCGGGCCGGCCGGGAAAGGGTTGATCACGGTGTGGTACCACCGGCCATTGATCCGGATATCCCGCTGCTGCCGCTGCCCATCCAGCATGGCTTTTTGGGCGGTTTCCTGAAACCAAGCCCGGCTGGCGGATGGCAGATGGGGCCAAAGCAGAGTGCCTCTTACCTGCTCCAGCGGGTGGCCGAGGATGGCGGCCATGGCATGGTTGCCATCCACCACTACTCCTTCGGCAGTGAGCAGCAGAGCCAGGCACTCGGCATCCTGCGCCAGCGCGCGGGCAAGCGCGGACTCCGAACCAAGGCCAGGCAGGGAATTCCCATTATCGATGGTATCATCCATATAATATCGTTGGCTCCAAAGCCGCCCAAATATTAGCAACCGGCCACTCTTAAGGCAAGCCCAACCTCCATTGGAAATCAAAGAGTTACACCTGGATTCTGCGGCCAAAGCCCGGAAACGGGCGGAGCCGGGAGCCGGGAGGGCGCATTTTTTTTCATTTTTCCGCTTCATTTGACCCCGGATGCTGCCGATGTAAATTATATCAGGTGGAATACGGGGGCAGGACGGTATATGTCCGACCCGTTCGGCTAGACTAGAGCACAAAAATGGAAAGGTTGCTTATGTTAGACCGACAAATGGAACTTGGATTGGCAGTCCCAGCCAGCCAGTCGAAAGCGGCCCGGCCGCAACGGCGGCTCACCCGCGCCCGCTGGTGGTTCGAGCACATGCGCCAGGTGGTGGAGCAGGCGGCCGATTGGCAGCCGGATGCCCCGCTGCCGGGCGGGAAAAACTGGCCCTCGACCAGCCCGCGCTGACCCGCCGGAAACGCCGCATCCGATGGATCCGGCCCCCAAAGCGGGTCACCGGAGTGGAATCCGTGATTGAAAGACGGATTTTACGATTTCATATTCAGCCTCCGCCTGGCCCACCAATCCCGCGGCGGCATCCAAACCGCCTTGATCCGCAGCCTGTTCCAACTGCTCGCACAAACCGGCCAGGCGCCTGGCCCCGAGGCTGCGAGCGCTGCTCTTGAGCGAATGGGCTTGGTGCTTAACCCCCTGGGCCTGGCCGGCCTGGAGGGCCTGCCGGATGGCCGCCAGGCTGGCCGAAGCGCAATCCAGAAACAGGCCGACCAGGTCCGCGGTGGGATCGGGATCACCCGGCGCCACCAGGTCGCGCAATTCCCGGAGACGGGCAAAATCCACATGCTCGGCGGCCTCCTGGTCCGGAGGGGCCGCGAGCGGCGAGGCGGGTGGCGGGTTGGGCGGTGGGGTGGTCGGCGGGATGGGGGACCCGGCGGCGGCTGACCGGACGCGGCAGCGGTGCAAGGCGGCGCGCAAGGCATCGATTTTAACCGGTTTGGAAAGGTAATCGTCCATGCCGGCAGCGAGGCATTTTTCACGGTCCCCTTGCATGGCATTGGCGGTCATGGCGATGATCCACGGGTGGTGGTCACCCGCCTGGCCGGCACGGATCTGGCGGGTGGCTTCATAGCCATCCAGCCCGGGCATCTGGCCATCCATGAGGATGACGTCGCAGGTCTCCTGGCGGAGGGCGGCCAGCACCTCGTGCCCATCGGCCGCGAGCCTGGCGGAATAGCCCAATTTGCGCAGTTGGCCCAGGGCCACCTGTTGGTTGACGGGATTATCCTCGGCCAGCAGGATGCGCAAGGATGGGGGGGCGGGAGCGGCTGGCGCAACGGGGGTATCCGGGAGGCCGGCGGGTGGGCCGGGCGGGGGCAAAAGCCGGGAGGCGGAAGCGCCATCCAGCACGCGGACCAGGCAATTCCGTAGCTGCTGCTGTTTGATGGGTTTGACCAGCCAGGCATCCACGCCGGCGGCTTTCATTTCCTCCGGATCCAGGCGCTGGCACATGGAGGTGAGCATGATCAATTTGATCCCCGCCAGCGCGGGATCGGATTTGATGGCGCGGGCCAGGGCCACGCCATCCATGCCCGGCAGCTGATAATCCAGGATGGCCAACTGGCAGGCGGGAGCGGTGGGCGCCGCGGAGCGCAGTACGGCGAGGGCTTCGGCGCCATCGGCCGCCAGGCCAAATTCCTGCATATGCCAGGCCCGGACCTGGTGCTGGAGGATTTTGCGGTTGGTGGCATTGTCATCGACCACCAGCACGGGAACTCCCTCCAGCAGGGTGGTGTGGAGCGGAAGGAGGAGCGGGGCGGCCGGGGCGGCCGTGCCTGGCTCCAGGCACACGGTAAACCAAAAAGTGGATCCCTGGCCGGGGGTGCTTTCGACGCCGATGGTTCCGGACATCATCTCCACCAGCCGTTTGCAGATGGCCAGCCCCAGTCCGGTGCCCCCGTGGTGGCGCGCCGTGGAAGCGTCCCCTTGAGAAAAAGCCTGGAACAGCCTGGCTTGCACCCCGGGCTCGAGACCGGGGCCGGTGTCCCGCACCTTGAACAACAACCCGGCCTGGGAGCCGGTGGCCACGGCCTGGGAAACCTCGACCACCACCTCGCCGCGGGCGGTGAACTTGACAGCATTGCCCACCAGGTTGAGCAGCACCTGGCGGAGGCGGCCGGGATCCCCCCGCAAGGTGGGGGCCGTCTCCGGCTGGATCAGGCAGGCCAGCTCCAGGCCTTTGGCGTGGGCTTTTTCGGCCAGCAGGTCCAGGGTGCCTTCGACGGTGTCCCGGAGGTCAAAATCGAGGATTTCAAAATGCAGCTTGCCCGCCTCGATTTTGGAGAAATCGAGGATGTCGTTGAGGATGGCCAGGAGGGCCTCGGCGCTGGAGCGGGCGGTTTGGGCAAAATCGTGCTGCCCGGGGGTGAGCTGCGTGTCCAGGAGGAGGTTGATCATGCCCAGGATGCCGTTCATGGGCGTGCGTATTTCGTGGCTCATGTTGGCCACGAATTCACTCTTGGCGCGGTTGGCGGCGGCCGCGGCTTCCTCGGCGCGGCGGCGCTCCGCCACTTCGGCGGTGAGTTCGCGGGTGCGTTCGAGGACCTTTTGCTCGAGCTGGTCATGGGCCTTTTGGAGCTCGGCTTCGGCCTGGAGGCGCTGCTGGATCCCCAGCTGCAAGGCCGTGTT
>CAIMWS010000127.1 GCA_903845125.1 uncultured Verrucomicrobiota bacterium | reverse complement strand
TTTCATGATGTCCATTCTGGCTGGGGGCTTCGCATTTTCCATGAAGGTGGAAATGCGGCTTGCCCAAAACCATAATGCTGAACCGGAAATGGCTTGGTTGGGCCGAAGTGGAGTCGAGTTGGCCCGTTACGTGCTGGCGCAACAGTTGCTGGTTGCGAATGAACCTTACGATGGGCTCAACCAAAAATGGGCTGGAGGCACCGGGGTTACCAACGAAAGCCTGGCCGATATCTCCCTGGAGAATAACGAACTCGGTTCAGGTTCTTTTTCTGTGAAGATCATCGATATGGAACGGAAGTTCAATATCAACGCGGCCGCCTCCGATCCCATTATTTTGAAACAGGCGATGAACCTCGTGGGCATGGATGCCGCCGATTCCTCCGCCATCGTGGATTCCATCATGGATTGGCGGGATACCGATGATGACCCTCATGTGAGCGGCAAGGAAAGCGATTATTACCTGTCGTTGAATCCCCCTTATGTTGCCAAGAATGGCCCGATCGATGATATCACCGAACTTTTGCTCATTTATGGAGTCACGCCGGAGATGTTTTGGGGGCCGGGTGGAATTGATCGCAGCGCCTCGGCTTCCTTGCCGCGCAGTTCCCTGCCTCCCCGGCAGCAATTGGGGTTCCAAACCCCAAGCCAGAACGAAACCGTGGTGGGTTTGATCGATCTGTTTACCCCAATTTCCGGCCGGATGGTGAACGTCAATACCGCTTCGGCGGCGGTTTTGCAGCTATTGCCTGGCATCGATGCCAACGTGGCCCATGAGATCGTCCGCGCCCGTTCAGGGCCCGATTCCACTGAAGGCAATGAAGATGACACTCCTTTCCGAAATGTGGGTGAGTTGATCAATGTGCCGGGCATGAACCGCGGGGCTGTGGGCCAGTTGGCCAGGTACTTCACGGTACGCAGCGGAACCTTTGAAGTGACGGTCACCGCCCGGGTGGGCAATTACCAGCGTGAATACATTGCCCTGATCCGGCGCAATAATGCGCGCGATTTGCAGACGTTGTTTTTTTATTGGAAGTGATCCGCCTCCAGATTGTCAAGAGCAATTACTTCGGCTTTCTGCGCCGCTAACCTGGAAATTTTTTCCGGCCCGTTCCACACTCCCGCCAAAGTAGATCACACCCGGTTTTTCCAGATTTTGGAAATCCAAACTGACCAATCCGGATTGACTATTCAACGGCCTTGGTCTAAGTTTCAATTATATAGCTATTCTGGTCCGATTACTATCTGTTATGAGGTGGCAGTCGCAAAACAAATCATGTGCAGCGTTTTTCAAAAGTGTCTGGCCAGGTTGGCCCGTCCAAGCTGGCTGGTCCGAATGAAACTCATGGGCATCCAGTGAATATCCATCTTTTCCACTGCGTTGGGAATGCTCGACCCGGATGAATTCATCTTCCATGACCACCGCCAACAAAGTAACTATCCTCAGGATTCTGCTGGTTCCCTTTTTTACCGTAAATGTGCTGTATTATTTCGAGGATGGCGACGAGGTGAACCGATTTTTGGCCCTGGTTTCATTCGCCGTGGCTGCCATTAGCGATGCCGTGGATGGCTATATTGCACGCCGTTATCACCAGCACAGCGAGTTGGGGGCGGTTCTGGATCCCCTGGCCGACAAATTGCTCCTGGTTTCCGCCATTCTTTTGTTAAGCCTGCCGCACCAGCCATTTCTTCCCCGCCTGCCTTTGTATCTGGTCGCCACGGTCTTTGGAAGAGATCTTATACTCATCCTGGGATCCGGCGTAATTTATTACTTTAATGGCCGCGTCACCATCCGACCCCGGTGGTTGGGCAAACTTGCCACCGTTTTCCAAATGCTGGCGGTTACCTGGGCCCTATTGAAATGGAATCCGGCCTGGATTCCCTGGTGGTCCATCAGTGCCGCAATCTGCACGGGTATTTCCGGTTTGTTTTACGTTAATGATGGCATCAATCAATTGAGCGCCCATCCCTCCAGTTCTCCCAAACCTCAAAACTAAAATGGAAGCTTTCTTATGCTAACCTGCTTACGTCTGCCTGACGCAACCGGATGGTTGCCCGCCAAGGTTTTATCTTCCCCCAATTTGGCCAGGCGATCCTGGCTTTCCAAAAGCCTTGCCCTGGCTTTCCTTTTGCATCCCTTCTGGTTGGCTGTTGGCGGAGGATTATACCTCCACGCAGAGCCATCTGGCATTGCTGATCACCCGGCTTCGCCGGGTCAGGTTGTGGCCCAGTCCTTTTTTAACGTCGCAGTGGTTGCCGATGTTCAGTATGCGGACAAACCTGCGGTGGGAAACCGGGCTTACGCGGCCTCCCAAAGCAAATTCCAGGAGGCCGTCATAGCCTTTAACCAGCAGGAACTGGTCTTTGGATTGGACTTGGGTGATTTAATCGATGGCAACCGCGAAAAATCAGCCACCGACCTTCAGACCATTATGGCGGTAGGCAACCAATTGAAAGTCCCCTGGCGCCATGTGATAGGTAACCATTGTCTCGGGGAAATGGCGCGCAGCGACGTCTTAAAGGCGCACGGGATGACCAATGCCTATTATTCGTTCGATTACGAGGGCTGGCGGTTCGTGGTTTTGGATGGCATGGATGTCAGCCATTGGTCAGAGCCTGATTCCTTTGAAGCCCGGCTTTCGGTGGAATACGAACGCAAAGGCCCCCCATTTTATCTTTTCAACGGGGCCGTCGGCCCGCGGCAAATGGCCTGGCTTCGCGATACTCTCCAGAGTGCCAGCCGGCGGGGCTTGCCGGTCATTGTCTGCTGCCATCTGCCAACCCTTGCCGCGGCCAGCAATCCGGGGCTTTTGCTATGGAACCATCCGCAAGTGCTGCGTATCATCGAAAATTCGAAATGTGTCCGGGCCTATTTCGCCGGCCACGATCACCCTGGCGGCTACGCTTTTCAGAGAGGTATTCACCATGTTACCTTCCCAGGCATGGTGGAATCACCAGCCAATGCCTATGCCATCCTCAAGGTCTATAAAAATCGGATTGAAATCCTGGGGGCCGGCCAGATTCCCAGCCGGAATTTGACCTGGCCATGAGGATTGCCGCCTGGCAAAATCCGCTCACCAGAGAGTGACCTCCGGTGTTTGTCCTTGAATCTAACTATATGCCTCCATTTTTGTATTTGACGGCTGCGGATGTGCGCCAGGCTTTGCCCATGGCTGAAGCCATCGACGCCATGCGTGAAGCGTTCACTCAATTATCCAACCGGGCTGTTGGCATGCCCCCCCGCATGTGCGTGGAGCCGCCGGGTTGCTCCGGATTCCTGCTTTTGATGCCGTGCCATTCCGCCGTTACCGAGCGGTTGAGCTTGAAAATCATTGCGCAATTCCCGGGCAATCGGGAACACGGTTTGCCGCTGATCCAAGCCCTGGTAATCCTGCTGGATGCGGCCTACGGCACCCCGCTGGCCATCCTGGACGGAGCCGCGCTCACCGCTATCCGCACCGGGGCGGCGGCCGGCCTGGCCACGCAAATCCTGGCCCGGCCGGAAGCCGGCGCCGCCGCCATTTTCGGCAGCGGCGTTCAAGCCCGTACCCAGCTGGAGGCGGTATGCGCTGTCCGCCCGATCCGCGAGGCGATGGTTTTCGACCAGGATGCGCCGGCCGCGGCGCGCTACGCTTTGGAAATGTCAGAGCAAAGAGGCATTCCCGTGCGCGCCGCCCGGGATCCGGCGGAGGCCTTGCGCCATGCCTCGGTGGTTTGCTGTGCCACCACTTCGCGGACCCCGGTCTTCGACGACGCACACCTGGCTCCCGGCGCCCATGTCAACGGCGTGGGCTCCTGGAAGCCGGAGGCTGCGGAAATCCCGGTTGAAACCGTGCTGCGGGCCCGGGTGGTGGTGGATCACCGCGAGTCCGCCATGGAGGAAGCGGGTGATTTGCTGATGCCCCTGCGGCAGGGGCTGATCAAGGCTGAACATTTTAAGACCGAATTGGGGGAAGTCCTGGCTGGCCGGTGCCCTGGGCGGCAAAATGCCTCGGAAATCACGCTGTTCAAATCGGTAGGGGTCGCGGCGCAGGACCTGTTTGCCGCCAGCCAAGTAGTGGAAAAGGCCCGCCGCCTGGGGCTGGGCATCAACTTGCCGCGCTGATTTGCTGCCCGGGTTTGCCTTTACCATCCGGCGGCTCCGGCATCCGCAGCCCGGTGGTCCATTCCCGCTTCCAGCCAGCCGGTTCGGGAATTGAGGAAAATGGCACACACGAAACCTTGTGGATAAGGTGAGGTTTCCAGCCGATAGCCCTCCCGCTCGAGTAAGCCGAGGGTGTCCGGCGAGATGCCGTGGCGCTCAAATACGATCTGGTCCGGCAGCCACTGATGGTGGAAACGGGGCGCGTCAACCGCTTCCTGGATGTTCATTTCGAAATCCGCCACATTCAGCAGGGTCAGCAGGATGGTATTGATGATGGTCCGCCCGCCAGGGCTCCCCAATACCAGGTAGAGTTCCCCATCCCGGGTCACAATGGTGGGGGTCATACTGGAAAGCATTCGTTTGCGCGGGGCGGCCAGGTTGGGCAGGGTGCCGATCAGGCCATTGGTGGCGGTCAGCCCGTATCCCGCGTTGAAATCCCCCATTTCATTATTCAAAAGGAAGCCAGCGCCGGGGACTACAATGCGTGATCCGAAACTGTCTTCCAACGTATAGGTGAGGGCCACCGCGTTGCGGCTGGCATCCACTACGGAAAGGTGGGTGGTTTCCCGGCTGTCTTTTTCATCGAGCACATCTTGCGGGCTGGATGCACCAGCGCGGCCGGCAGGGAAGGCAGCCCGCAATTCGCCAGCGTAATCCTTGGAAAGCAGCCGGTCCACCGGCAGGCCGGGATTACAATCCGGATCCCCCAGGTATTTTGCCCGATCCGCAAAGGCGCGCCGCATGGCTTCCACCACCCGGTGAATGTTCGCCGCGGAACCCATCCCGGCAGCTCGGAGGTCGAAGCCTTCCAGGATGTTCAACATTTCGACCAAAGCCACGCCGCCCGAGCTGGGGGGCGGCATGGAAAAGACCTCCAGGCCGCCATAAGAACCGCGCACCGGCTCGCGCCGCCTGGCTTGGTAGGAAAGCAGGTCTTCGCCGGTGATCAGGCCCCCGTGGCGCCGCATTTCCTCCGTGAGCAGCCGGGCTGTTTCCCCTTCGTAAAAACCGGCGGGACCGCGCGCCGCGATCCGGCGCAAAGTGTTGGCCAGATCTTTCTGGCGCAGTTTGTCTCCCGGCTGGAACGCTGCGCCCCGGCGGGAGAATTGAGCGAGGGAGGCCGGGTAATTGGTCATTTGCGGCAGGATATTTTTCAGCGAGCCAGCGAGCGTGTAGGATACCGGGAAACCATCTTCCGCCAGCCGGATGCCCGGGGCGAGCAAACGGCGCCAGGGCAGTTTTCCATGATCGCGCCAGGCCAGATGCAGCCCGGCCACCGTTCCCGGCACGCCCACTGCCTGGTGGCTGAGATGATGCCGTTTCGAGTCGTAAACACCGTCCTTCAGGAACATACGCTCGTGGGCCACAGCGGGGGCGGTTTCCCGGAAATCGTAAGCGGCTGTTTCGCCTTGGGCCGGCCGGTATAGCAGGAAACCTCCGCCGCCCACGTTGCCCGCCGCGGGATAGGTTACCGCCAGTGCGAACGCAGTGGCCACCGCGGCATCCACGGCGTTTCCCCCCTCCCGCAAAACCTCCAGCCCCACGCGGGAGGCGATCGCGCACTGGGAGACCACCATGCCCTGGCGCGCGTAAATCGGAGCGCTGGCAGCGCCCAAGTTGAGCGGCCCCACCACCAGTCCAGCCCAAACCAGAACCGTCGGGAAAACCGCCCGTCCCCTACACCACGCGACCGGATGCCTCTTGTGTTGATTCATTCCCGCCATAGAACCAGCCTATAGAACCAATGGGGCGCGGCAAGGGCCACTGTGAATTGCAAACTATCCCCGGCAGCCACCAGGGGATCGCCCAGGGGCAGCCAGGGACCCGTGACGCAGTCCGCAGAGCATTCCACCTGATATTTGAGTCCGGGGGTGACCTGCCAGGCCAGTTCCAGGCTGTTGCCGTGCAACGCAAAACCGTTGAAAGCAGGCGGCAGGGCCACCCATACCTGGAAGGTCAGGCGGTTGCTCAACGGCGGGGTTCCGCTATCGGTCACCGCTAGCTGCACCGCGTGAAGGCCCAACTGCCCGAGGCCTGGCGACCAGGAAAACACCCCGGTATTCCGGTCCAGGGTGGCCCCGGCAGGTGCTTCGGGGCCGAGCATGAAATGCAGTTGCTGCGGCGGCCAATCTGTATCGGTGGCGGAGATCGCGAGGCTCAAAATCTGGCCGGGTGCCAGGACTTGGTCACCCACGGGCTGGAGCATCGGTGCCGTGTTGGTGAACGGTGGCAGGTTGGGCGCTTGCGGAGTGCTGTTGGTCATCGAATAAATGGCCAGCGAACCATCCGGAAACCGACCCTGGCTCACATCCGGCCCTTGAGAGGTGAAAACGACCGTGTCCACCGGCTGCCCATCCTGGGTGAATAAACCGATGCCTTCCCCGGCGGCATCCAATTTGAAATTGACGTGCAAATCCGGCTGGTTGATTTGGTTGAAGCGTGGCTCGCCATCGGCCCAGGCCAGCAGGAATCCACCTGGCGGCACGGAATAACCGTCAGGAATGGGGAATTTCAGCGGGGTGCTCAGGTCATCGGTCAGGTAAAGGCCATCGAGGCTGGCCGCCTGGTTTCCCGGGTTGAATATTTCAAACCAGTCGTCATTTTGGCCGTTGGCCGGATTCACTATGGTGCGCCGGTTGTCTGCCATCCATTCATTGATGAACAGATTCACCGGTGGCCTGGCTGGCTGGTTGGCACCGCCGGGGGTTGGCGCCGCCATGATCCCGCGGAAATCGGGCTGTCCATCCGGGTAAGAGCCGTAACTCCAGCCGCTGTTCAAGCTGGGCCAGGCCATGGCATCCAGGACGATGGCTGCCGGGCCCGTGGCCTGCGAAAGAGCGAGCCAGCCATTGGTCAAAGGTGCCGCGATGGGGGCCTGAAACCTGGCACCTGGCACTGGATTCACTCCGCCATCCAATCCCACAACGAGGAATTCATGTGGCCCCAGAGTGGAGTTGGTGGGAAACGGCCACTCCAGCAAATTGGTGGAATTGCCACTGAGGTACAGGCTGGACAGGTTCACGGGCCTGGCCGAGGGATTGAATAGCTCCACCCAGGCCACCCCGACCGTGGCAGAGTTGGCGGGATGCACTTCGTTCAGCCAAATGGGTGGAAAATCCGGCAAGGCGCTGCGCATGGAATTGGCGGCACCCGGGGTGAAGCGGGCTGGAGGATTCAAGGGCACTCCGCTGAAGGCGCAGTTGGTGGCAGCCCAGTTGCCATGGGTACGGACCACCAAGGTATTGTCGTTGGTGCCGGGGAACCACCAGAAGCTCACGGTGTATGGCTGGCCGGTGGGCAGCGTGGGCGAGAGATCTTCATAGACCGAGGAAGCAGTGCTCCCTGGGGCGCTGGCGACCAGGTGGAGGGCCCGCGCGCCGCCGTGGGTGCGTTTGGAGGAAATCTCGGACTGGGCGTGGGTGCCTGCCAGCTTCCAAGGCCCGGGAAAGGCGCCCTCGAAATCGCTGTTGGTTAGCAGGTTCAAGCCTTTTTCCGGAACCGTTCCAGCGACCAGCTTGAGGTCGTCCACGTAGGCATCGCCGCCGGCCATCAGATAAAGATAGATCCGGCTGTAGCCGGCGATCCCACTGGCGGTGGCGTAACGCCAGGAGGCGTTGGTGGAAACCGCAGCCCAATTCCCTGGGCGCCGGTTATCCTGCCGCGCATCGATCAGCTGCAGGGAGGCCCCTGTGCCATCAGCCGCCGCCGGCCAGGGCGGCGAATTTCGGTACGTCACCCGGTTCACGACCCGCTCCATTTCCGGCCTCGCGCCAGGCATGACCAGCGACAAGGTTTCCCCACTCGTGTCCAGGCTGCCTTTGAACTCGCCAGCGACGGGGAGAATGCTGCCATACGCGGAGGCAAAGGCGACACGGTTGCCTGCCAGCACCAGGAAGCCACCGGGGGGCAGGACGGCGCCCTGGCTGAAAGTGAAATCCAATCCTTGAACCTGCCAGCCCGTCAAATCGATGGCATTGGTTTGGGCAGTACTGAAAAGCTCCACGAAACTGGTTTCCGGGCGCTCGGGGTGATACATGATTTCACTGAAGATCACCGGGGCTGGCTCCTCCGGGGCGGTGCAGACGATCTGCAGGCCGGCCATGGCTTGAGTAAGCACCTGGCCTTGGTGGTTCAGTCCTTGCACCGCGAGCGCATTGGTGCCGGGTTGGAGGGCCAGCTGCAGGTTGAAATTGGTGAGGCTGGTCCAATTGGCGGAATATTCCACTCCGTTAATGAGGATGCGCTCCACTTCCACCGGCGCGGTACCGGAAAGTGAAAGCAGGTTGCCTGATACCGATAGGTTCGTCAGCCCGCCACTGGTGATCCGAAAAGGCTGATTCACCCGCGCCAGCTGTTGCTCGATATAATTCCGGCGGGCATTGATATAGCTTTTGATCGAATCCGGTTTGGCCACACCCAACCCGGTGGCGCTGAAGGCCTGGTATTTGCGGTCCAGCAGCGCCCCGGCCCGGTTGGTCAGCAACGGGCCGCGGGCGGCTTCCATCAGGGCGCGGTAATAGGCCCGCAGGAACACCGGCTGATTGTAGATTTTTTGGAGGTAGGAGTCGCCAAAACTGAATAAAGGGTCGGTGGTGGAAGCGGCCACAAAGGCGAAATCGATATCCCAGATCAACAGCTTCCAGCTTTCGCCGGCGGGTTTGGTGGTGTACATGTTTTGGCCCCCCCCGTAACCCCAGCTATCGGTATTGCCCACGATATGTTCCACGGCCAGGGTGCGCGCCCATTCATCGACATCCACCCAGTTCCGGATTTGGCGCAGGTAGGTTTCCCCGGTGGCGGTGGTGGTGGCCGCTTCCTGCAAGGCCAGCAGGTTTGTGTAATTGTTGGCGGTGGGGCCAAACGCGCGGGCGCCCCAATTCCAGCGGTAGCGAGCCAGCTTCTTGGCGCCGCCTGTGGTCGTCCAATTGCCGAAGCTGCAGCCCACCGCGTTGAAATTGGCCAGGGTGTCGTCGAACTCGAACCAGACCTGGATTTTGTGCAGGTCGGCATCGGCCGCGTCGGGATACCACTGTTTCAGGAAATCGCCGTTGGGTTGCTGGGAGTCATCCATCAGCGCCGGTGCGCGGCGCAGGCCATTGAAAAAGACCGACACCGGCCGCCGGTAGGTGAAAGGAAGCCCCAGTTGGTTGGCCAGCCAGTAGGCGGTCTGCTCGGTTTGCAGTGTCGAATCGCAGCAGCCATTCCCCGGCAGCAGGAGGCTGATCTCCTCGTCATTCAGCAAGGAGTCATCCCCGGGGAATACCAGCACGTAGTCGCAGTAATTCCCCAGCGGTGAGCTGTAACCCGGTGCATGCCACGGGCTGCCGGCATACATGGCGCCGGTATTGTAAATCGCCCGTTGGCCGCCAGAGACAAACGTGCAGTCCAACGGGTCGTTGCTCAATTTTTCCCGGGCCGTCCAGCGGTCCACGGTTTTTTTCGTCAGCCAAACGCGGTAGGTGCCAAAGCGGGTGGGGGTGGATGGGTCGCCCCAGCGCACCAGGCATTCCTGGTCGGGGGCGCTGGCGGGAAACCGGGTGATGGCCGGGTGCTCGGCGGCATCCTCCGCCTCCAAGTGCCAGGCGACCAAGCCAGATGCCTGGGCTGGCAATTGCGCGCTGAAATAGCCGGCGCCATTATTGGTCATCGCCACCACCACCAGGTTCGTGGAGGGGTCCAGGCGGTATTTTAGCACCAGCCTGGCCACGTGATCCGGATCCTCCACCCGGGCTTTGACCCACACCGCCTGGCCGGGTTTGGGCAGCAGGGGTTGGTGGTCCACCTCGACGATGGCCGGGCCGGCATTGCCGGCCCGGCTGTTGGGGGCGCCCGGAGTGCCTAATGCTTGCGTGGCCAGTGCGTTGCCCAGCAGTTCCAACTGTCCTCCGTGGAACCGGAAGAGGATTTCCGGGAACCCTTTCAGCCAGCGTACTCTAGCCCGAATCGTGGCCGTGGTGCCTTCGGGCAGGGTGCGGATCAGACGGGTACGCACCCGGTTGGCGCCGGTATCGCCACGGCCAGTGGCCACCAGGTGCAGACACTGGCTGTTCAAATAGCCCCCGGTGGTTTCCAGGTGCGAGAGATACTGGTTGCCCTGCGGGGTCCACCCGGTGAGCCCTTTCTCAAAATTCCCATTGGATAAGAGGTTGGTGCTGTTCACCGGGATTACTTCCACCTCGTCCACCAGCATTTCCCCGGTCCCCATGAGGAACACCTGCAAGCCATCGGCATTGGCCTGGCCGTTGTCGAGGCGTCCCGTGGTTTCGAGTGTTACCCAGGGGCTTTTGGCAGTCTCGTCGCTGTCCGCCCAGTTGGGGGCCAAAGCGTGGCTGGCACGGGGATCGATCAGCTCCAGGCTGCTGCCCCCGCCTCCGTTCCAGGCACCCCAGCGCCCGCCGGTTTGGTAGTCCACCCGGTCCACCGGGATCTGCCATTCGGTGGTGATGAGTGGGTGGTCCGTATTGGTGGCGGCCAACTTTTCCGGCCGGGTCAGCACCAAGGCTTCCCCACCGCCCGCCAGCCGCCCGGAGAAATTGCCGAAGACATTCCGTGACGCCAGCCGGGGATAAACCGCCTGTAAGCGATTGGCGTCTGCGGCCACCACCACATATCCGCCGCCATCGATGGCCGCCCCGCCGGGGAAACGCCAGGATATGCCTCCGCTAATTTCCCAGCCGGCCAGGCTGACCGAGTTTGAACCCCAATTGAACAGTTCCACAAACTGCAAGGCGGGGTCGCCGCCGGCCGGGCTGTGCATGATTTCATTGAGGACGACCTCCGCCAACGCGGGCCGCTCGTTGGGGCCGCCCGGGGTGGCATGGGAGAGGGATTGGAGCTGGGGATTGCCATCGGGATAGCGCCCCCATGGGACACCCATTGCCTGCGGGCCAAAGCGGATGGCATCCAGGACTTTTAACTGGTTTGGATCCTTGAAATAGACCGTGTCGCCCGCCCCTTTCAACCCAAAGCCCAGCGCTTCCGCACCCCATTTGAGCCAGCCTTGGGCCGGGATGGTGACGCCCGGCGGGATCTTGAATTTATCCACGAGGGGATCGTCCGTGAGGA
>CAIMWS010000126.1 GCA_903845125.1 uncultured Verrucomicrobiota bacterium | reverse complement strand
GGCCCACCGATAGGCATCGATTTTGGCGCTGCCGCTGGATGATTCAGCACTGTCGGCAAGGCGTCCCCAGCCGGTGAACTTGGAGGTGCCATCCGGGTTGAGCAACCATAGGCCAACCGGGATATTCAACTTTTCAACCAGCAGTTGGTAGAGTGAACCGGGGGTGCGGTCATAACGGACCGGTAAAAGATCTTCGCAGCCGGCAGCAGTGGAGGCCAGATTGGCGGTAGCCGGAACCGCAGGATCATAAACTGCGAGACCGCGAAAAACCGGGCGGAAGCGCGAAATCACCGCTTCCAGGCTGGCCAGGTTTTGCACGGCGGTTGATTTCAGCCAGCCATCCTCCTTGGAGGCCCAATCCAGCCAAAATTGATCGGTTTCAACACCAAAATCCCGGCAGTAAAGGAGATATAGCTGGGGAGAGTGGCGATTGGCCAGCCCCTGCAAGGCAGCCAGCAGATGCATATGATCCCAAAGGCGGGTGGCGTTGGCGACCTGCCGCAGATCCAAATGGTTCAAGGGGCGGGCATCGTGCAGATAAATGGTTTTTGGACCGGCGGATTCCGCCGCCGGACCAGCCCCGGCGGCAAATAGGAGCAGAGCTCCGAAGGCAAGGTGGCGCAAGTTCATAAGCAATAAGGTGAAAGGGTCAGGCCGGCGGATCTTCCTGCATGGCATCCAAATCAATCAGGATTTCGCGTGGCTCAGCTCCCTTGCCGGGGCCGACGATGCCCCGGTTTTCAAGCTCGTCCATGATGCGGGCGGCGCGGGTGTAGCCCAAGCGCAACCGGCGCTGCATGAGCGAAACACTGGCTTTCTGCTCGCTGCGGATGACTTCGATACACTGCTGGATCAAACTTTCATCCTCATCACACCCGCTCTCCCCGTCAAAATCGCCAGATGGCTTGGATAATTGCTGGTGAATCTCCATTTCGTAGCTGGGTTTCCCCTGACGCGTGATATGCTCCACGATGGCCTGGATTTCCTGATCGGTGATCAACGCTCCTTGAGCACGGATCAATTTGGATGATCCGGGGGGCAGGTAAAGCATGTCGCCTTTACCCAGCAGTTTGTCCGCGCCCATGGCGTCGAGAATGGTTCGGGAATCAACCCGGGCCGCCACTTGGAAGGCGATTCGGGCCGGAATATTGGCTTTGATGACGCCGGTGATGACATCCACGCTGGGACGCTGCGTGGCAACGATGCAATGAATACCGGCCGCCCGGGCCATTTGGGTGATCCGGGCGATCGCCATTTCCACATCCGCCGGGGCCACCAACATGAGGTCGGCCAGTTCATCGATCACCACCACGATGTAACTCAGCTTATCGGGGATCACGATATCCTCATCCTGCGCGACCACCATTTCCTCGTCCAATTCCACCGCGAAGCCATCGGATCCCGGTTCGATCCGTTCCTTTTTGGCCGTCAAGGGTAATTCGGTCTGGTTGGAAGGGGGTGGAGGTGGAACCTTGCGCTGGCGGTCGTTAAAGGATTTGATATTGCGCACTCCAACGCGGGCAAAGATCTGGTATCGCTTTTCCATTTCATTGACCACCCAACGCAGGGCCAGGATCACTTTTTTCGGATCGGTGACCACGGGCACCACCAAGTGGGGCAGGGAATTGTAGAGCTGGAGTTCCACCACTTTGGGATCGATCATGACAAAACGCATTTGGTCCGGCGGAAAACGGTAGAGTAGCGAGGCGATGATGGAATTGATGCAGACGGATTTGCCGGATCCGGTGCTGCCGGCGATGAGTAAATGGGGCATTTCCGCCAGGTCGGCGATCATCGGTTGCCCATATACGTCCTTGCCCAGGGCGAGCGGGATTTTCGCCTTGGAGGACTGCCATTCCGGGGATTCCAGCAAATCCCGCATGATCACTTTGGTCTTGATGGCATTAGGCACTTCGACCCCGACGGAACTTTTGCCGGGGATGGGGGCCAGAATGCTGACATTTTCGGCTTTCAAAGCGGCCGCGAGGTTATTGCCCAAGGCGGCGATTTTCTCCAGGCGCACCCCGGGAGCCGGATGCAGCTCGTAGCGGGTGATAGTGGGTCCCTTGGTGATGTCGCCCAGGGCCACTTCGATATCGAACTGGGACAGGGTATTTTGCATGAGCCGGGCATTGGCCATCAACTCTTCCTTCGACTCCGTGGGCTTGATCGTGAGATCGGGCAAATGCAGCAAATCGAGATTGGGGAGTTGGTAATTACCGATGACCGGGGTGGAAGCAACTGACAGCGGCTTGGGCTTTTTGGGAATCAGTTTGGATCTGGCCGGGTTGGGTAAAACTGGGATGGCATCCCCATCCGA
Source organism: uncultured Verrucomicrobiota bacterium (assembly GCA_903845125.1). Classification (GTDB taxonomy): domain Bacteria; phylum Verrucomicrobiota; class Verrucomicrobiia; order Limisphaerales; family UBA1319; genus CAIMWS01. The sequence goes on along the minus strand of CAIMWS010000126.1, from coordinate 1,127 downwards.
TGGTTCGAGGTTGGTCGCCCCTTCTTTGCCGGCGGGAGGTTTAGTCTTGGGGGCTTTGCCTAATATTTCCTCCGCTGAGGCCATCGGTATTTCCTGCGCGTGGATGACATCCCCTTCAGCACCCTCCAACTGCGATTCAACAGGAGGGGCTGGCTCAGGCATGGCACGCGGCGCCGAAAAAATAGATTTTCCAGCGGGGGGTTGGGACGGGGAAGCCTGCGGCACGCTCAAATCCCGCACCCTGGGTTCCGGGACTGGCTTCAGGTCGGCGCCCAACTCCACGCGGTCTCCTGGGAGGGGAGGGGGCGCCGCCGGACTTGCCGCTGCGGCCTCGGATTCGCCCTCGCTTTCGAGACCGGCACGCTCCATTTCCTTTTGGAGTTTTTTGGCCTGCTTGGCCAATTCGCGGGCTCGACGTTCCAACGCTTTTTCATCCATCGGCCCTTCCTCCTCAGTCAAGGATTGGATGCGTTGGCGCTCCCGCCAGGCGTGGATCCATTCGGCAACCTGGACGTTAGTAAGGCCCAGCAGGCTCATCAGGTAGCCGGTTGTAAACACAATTGTGGCCCCCACTTTCCCGAAATAGCCAAACAGATATTGGTTGAGGATCAGACCGATGATACCCCCCGAGCTAGGGCTATTAAGGTTGTGCTTTACGATTCCGCCCAACATGAGGTCGAGGCTGGCTGAATATAAGTCGAAGCCTCCGCTGGCAGATAAAAGCAGGCCAATTGCCCACAGCCAGCGGTGGGGGAAGTAAGACATCACCGGGAACAGCAAACCAAGGCCAAAACCTAAAACCAGAATTGGCAGCACGAAGGCTGAAGCACCCATGATCCAGAACAGAATGTTGGCGAGAACTGCGCCCACCGGTCCGATCCAATTATGCGTATGCTCATTGGCGGGCACCCGGTTGGTGTCCAGATCATACCGGTCAAAGGTGAACATCGAAACCAGCAATAACAGCGACACCCCAATCAGAGCGATGCCGACGAGATCATTGATGCCTCGCGCACCTGGGGATCTAAAATTTTCCTTACGCGCCACGTCCGGCAGACTAAGGCAAGCAGCTAAAATGACAAGTCAGTTGATTTGCAGCTTGATTGGCCGATTTTAACATTCATGAT
>CAIMWS010000125.1 GCA_903845125.1 uncultured Verrucomicrobiota bacterium | reverse complement strand
TTCAGCAGGTTGTGGATGGCTTCCAGGTTTTTCAGGTTCGTGGGGTCGTTCGTGTTCAAGCCGGTGGAATTTTCGGAAAACAGGAATTTGATATTCTTGCTGAGCAGGGGGCTGCCTTCCAGGGAATCCTGGGCGGCGGTGCGGATGGGGGAAATGGCCACCTTCTGGTTTTTGAAGGCACCTTGGGTTTCGAGTGCCTTGAGGTGCTTCAATTCCAGGAAACGGTCCCCATCGACCGGCTCTTTGATCAATTCGCTGCCATAGGCGAAAATGGCTGACTGGTAAATGCCGCCATAGCTCCCGGCAGCGGCGATGCTGCCCGAAAAGAAGGCCAGGTTTTCGGGGCCGTTGGACAGATGGACTTTTTCCAATTCGGCCTGTGCCTTTGCGCGGTCCCATTTGAAGGCTTTGGCAATGGTGCCGAGGTGGCTGGCGGGGTTGTCGCGTACCATGAGATTCCCCGCTACCAGGCCATCCACCAGGCCTGCCATCCACTCGGGATGCTGCTGGGCGAAACCCCGGTTGACCACCAGGATGTCGGCAATGATCAGCAGGTTGCGGCTGGTGGCCAGGATGTGGGCCTGGCCGCCGCTTTGGGCCACAGTTTCGGTGGTTTTGGGCGCCCAAGTGACGCAGCCCGCCAGCGCGGAACGCGGGTTTTTCTGCGACTGCAAAAAGACATCGCCCGCGGCAAAGGCGTCTTTGGCGTAGGCCAGGTTCAATTTATCCGCATCCGCTGGGGCTTTCAGATTGGGCAGCATGTTGACCACCAGGCCCGCCTCCTGGGCCAGATAGCGGATGAAAAAGTCCGCTTCGGTGAATTGGGAGGTGACCAAAGTTTTCCCTTTCAGGTGGTTGATTCGCTTGAGATCGGATCGCACCACTACGCCATCGGCACCGCGCGAATAGCCGATTTGCACCGGCACCACCACCTGAAATTGCCGTCCGTAGATGGCGAGCACATCCACCGTGGTGGCCGAGGCCGCCATCTTGCCGCTGTTCAGAGCGGACCAGCTTTCCTCTTCGCTCAAAGCGATCTTCACCTTGAACTTGTGATGGGTGTAAAAGTAGGAGTTGGTGTTGGGCTCCAACCCGCCGTTGGCGGCGATTAATCCCGCATACCCGGCATATTCACTCAGTTCGATTTCAATCGTATCCCCTTTGGGCTGGTAAATGCCAGGGGGCGCCACTTGGGGTGGTTCAAATTGGGTTTCCACCAGTCCAGCCGGGGTGTCATTGGAGGCGGTTCCCGAAGTGCGTGGGACCGCCTGGCCGATTTGGGCCGGGGCATTCCGGCCGCCGGGGGCCATTTTGAGCCACCACTGCCAGGCGCCGTATCCGGCGATGGCGAGGATGATGACGGTGAGGACAAATTTGCCGCGCGCAGTCATAATGGGTTGGTACCGCAGCCTGGAACTGGATGCCGGATTACTCCACGGTGAACCACTGGGCTTCCACCCGCCGGTTCTGCTCGTTGTCCTTCCCCAGCGGTTCCTCCCAACCGCGCCCGATCGTGTCGAGCCGCGATGCATCCACCTTGAATTTTTCCATCAGCAGGCGTTTGATTTCGCCCGCCCGGTTCTTGCTTAATTCGGTGGCTTTCAAGGCCATCTGCCGCACAAAAGCGTCGCCGCCTTGCTTGCGGAAATCCTCGACCATGGCGTTGTCCACATGGCCGCGCAGCAGAATCGTGGAACCAGGGCTCACCTGCAGCAATTGCCGGATGGCATCGAGGTTTTTTTGGTTGTCCCGGGCATCCAGCTGCAACTTGGCGGAGTTGGGTTCAAATAAAAAGCGAATGTCTTTGCTTAACAGCGGATTGCCTTCAATGGTGCCCGCCGTGGCCGATTTGATGGGAGCGATGGACACTTTCTGTTCCTTGAAGGCACCCGCTTGATCCAGCGCCTGCAGCGGTTTTTGGTCCACGAACCGGTCGCCATCCACCGGGTCTTTGATTAATTCTGAGCCGTAAGCATAGATGGAGGACTGGTAGATGCCGTTAAAGCTGCCGGCGGAGTCGATGGATCCGGAGAAAAAGGCCAGGTTTTCGGGCAGGTTGGCCAGGTGGACCTTGGCCAGTTCGGCTTTGGTTTTTTCCCGGTCCCATTTGAAAGCTTTGCCGATCAGCTCCAGCCAGGCGGACGGATTGTCCCGCACCAGGCGGTTGCCTTCGAGCAGGCCGGAGACCAGTCCGGCCACCTTGTCCGGGTTTTGCTGAGCGAAACCTTTGTTAACCGTGAGAATGTCCGCGATGATCAGCAGGTTCAAGCTGGTGGCCAGGATATGTGCCTGGCCGCCGCTGTCCTGGGCCACTTGGGAGGTTTTGGGCGCCCAAGTCACGCAGCCTGCCAGCACTTTGAGACCGTCCTTGATGTCCTTCAAAAACAAATCCCCGGCGGCAAAAGCGTCCTTGCAGAATACCAGGTTCACCTTCTCCGGGTCGGGTGTGGTTTTCAGATCGGGCAGCATGCGCACACCCAAACCGGCCTCCTGTGCCAGGTAGCGAATGAAAAAGTCCGCCTCCGTGAACTGGGCGGTGGCCAGGATTTTCCCTTTCAGGTTGTTGATTCGTTTGATTTCCTTGCGCACCACCACACCATCGGCACCCCGGGAATAGCCGATCTGGGCGGGGACCACGCCTTGGTATTGCCGGCCGAAAATAGCCAGCACATCCACCGTGGTGGCGGAGGCAGCGATCTTTCCGCTGTTGAGCGAAGACCAGCTTTCCTCTTCGCTTAGGGTGATTTTGACTTTGAAACCGTGCTTCTTAAAGAATTGGGAGTTTTCGCTGGGTTCCAGGCCGCCGTTGGCCACGATCAAGCCCGCGTAGCCGGCGTATTCGCTCAATTCCAATTCCACCACATTGCCCTTGGCCTGATAGACTCCTGGCGCGGCGAGCTTCGGCGGTTCGGACAAGGTCTCTTCCAGCGCCGAGGCCAGCTGAGCGGCGTCTCCAGCCGCTTGGGTGGAGGATGAGGCTTGGTTCAGCTTGGCGCTGGACTGGGTTGAGCCTGGGGCGGAGGCTTGGGTCATGCTGGGTGGCGGGTTTTTTTGCGAGAATTTTTCGAACCACTTCCAGCCGCCAAAACCAACGATGCCCAGAATCAAGAGGGTTACCACGAATTTGCCACGCGCTGTCATATGTATACCTTTTGTTTTACGAATAAATTCAAGTGACTTCCACTACGCCGCCTGGCGGGCGGCGTTTGCGGCGGCCAGTTGCAGGCCTGACTATTTCTCGGCTATTTTCTGACGTTCCGGAGCGGGGGAGGGGGCCGCCGAGGGGGCCGCTGCTTCACCCTGCACCATGCCCATTTTCTTCTTGTACTCCTGGAAAAGCAGATTACCGCGGGCCTTGCGCATTTCCTGTTGCCGGGAGATATTCGATCCCATCTCCTTCGCGAGATCGAGCGTAGCCCGCATCTGTCCCTCCCCGGCGGCAGCCGATTGCCTTAATTGCTGCATGGATTGGCCCATTTCCCCGCCCATCATGCCTTCCAACTCGGTCACCGAACCCTTCATCAAAACGGCCAGGTTCTCCAGCGACCGCCCCATCTGCACCCGCACTTTGAGCTGCTCAAAATCGCGCTGGAATTTCTGAATGTCCCGCAAGCTTTGAGCGATGATCTGGTTGTTCTGTTGGTAGAGTTCCTCCAGGCTTTGCAACTGGCTTTTGTTGTCGTTGATGTCCTGTTCCAAGTCGGCCAGCTGCTCGGCGTAATGGGCGCCATTGGCCTCGTCGTTGGCAGCCACTGCCGATTGCAGCAAACTTTGCACTTCATCACGCTGTTTCTCCTGCCTCCGGAGTTGGTCCCGCAGCAGCGCGATTTGTCCAGCCAGCTGGCCATTGGCATAATGCGCCTTGTCCGCCTTGACCTTGGCATCGCGGATGCCGCGTTCCACCACGGCTTGGTTGATGGCATCGTTTTCGGTGGCTTTTTCGGCCATCAGCCCCATCCAGATAAAGACTCTCTTGAATGCTCGGAACAGTCCCATATTACTTCTTGGTTGTTGGTTTGTTTTCAGCCTGCGGTAACTGCCTCGAGGCAGCCGCCGCAAATGCGCCTGGCGCAAATCTCACTTCTCCAGCAGGATTTTCTGCTCGAGGATGAACTCCAATTTCTCTTTAAGCTGCTTCTCATCGGCGGCGCTCACCACCGTGACCCCTTGGTTTTTGATCGGGTCAAAAAGGCGGGCCGCCACATCGAAGGCGATGAAATGCACCAGCACCGCGGTATTTTCTTTTTCGGCCCGCTTCAGGATGGGCGGGAGCACTGCTTCCGGAGCGGGTCCCGAGGTGTTCAGGCCATCGGTGATGACGAGCACGTGCTTTTGAGTCAATGAAGATTTCAGAACGAGATTGGCTCCCAGTTGGAGTGCTTCTCCCAGCGGGGTGGCGCCATCCGGGTGTTGGAAGCCCCGCAGCCATTGGCGAATGGTATCGGGATTGAATTTTTGAAATGGCAGGGCCTCCTTAGCCCGGTTGCCGGCGAAGGTAATCAGCCCGGTTTCCATTTTCCGGGAGGTCTCGAGTGCCGGTTTTTTCGCAAACGCCTCCAGGCGCTGGAGCACCATTTCCAAGGCATGGGTGGCGACGATATATTTGGGTGACCTTTGGCCATCGGAGTCGCGCACGGAATCCTGCATGCTGCCCGACGTGTCAAAGATGATCGCCAAGGCAATTCCCTCATCCAAGGGGACCGGTTCGGCTTGCGCGGCCTGTCCGCTGGTAGCCACCAGCGCCATGCCGATCCATGCCGCCCATACTGCCAGATTAGGTTTCATATCAGTGCTCCCGGAACCTGTTACTGGCTAAACTATAGCAGGAATGAGGGTGCTATGTCAAACCTGCCACCCGCTCCTGGAAATCCTCGAAACCGTTTGTGATGGGACGCTTGATTGGTCTGGATTGTTGGTTGTATCCTGTTGGTGGCCAATAGGATGGGATAATGATGTAATGCCCGGAGCCGGGCGGAATCAAGGCCGCCAAAGCCTGCGTTATAAAGAAGGGGGAGGATTATAACTATCGGTTCCGCCGTTTATGCGGAGGATCCCAGGAGCGGTTTGTTGAAATGTTAACGGTTTTCCAGCAGGGTGTTGGTGCGGCGCAGTTTATTGGATAATTCGATGGCGATATTGCGCAGGACGGTCATGCCCAGGTGTGGCTCGTTTTCCACCAGTTCTTGGAAAGCCAGGCGGTGGATCACCAATACAATGCTGGCCTGGCTGGCCTTGGCGGAGGCGTTTCGGGCGCCTCCGTCCAGGAAAGCCTGTTCGCCGAAAATCTGCCCGCTGGCCATGCTGGCCACCGGTGTTTCCAAGCCTTCCAGTAGAATATCGATCTGGCCGCGCATTACTACAAAAGCTTCCTGGCCTTTTTCCCCGACGGTAAAAACCAACTCCCCTGGACGATAGAGTTTCTGCACGAACAGACGGGCGATTTTCCTCAATTCTCCATCACCCAATCCCGCAAATATGGGAAGCTTGGCCAGCAGGTTGACCACTGCCACCCCGACTTTTTGGTCGGCAAAATTATGGTCGACGATTTCGGCCAGGCAGCGTGCCTGGGTGGTCAGGTGGACGCCTTCCAGGGAATACGGCAGATTCAGTTTGATGAATTTGACTACGTCCGCGCACTGTTCCTGGCGCCGGTAAAACGCCGGGAAATAGGCTACTGGCACAAAACCCAACTGCTCCGCGCATTTCAAAAGGCGGGGTGCAGTAGTCAACACATCGACTTCCGCGTAAACCGAGTTGAGTTGGGTTTGGGTGTGCTTGACCAGGTGATGAAAAAGTGAGCCGATGGCTGAATCCTCCACGCCAAAGGCGTCAACCACCCGGAGACAGCGATCCAGATCGTCATTCAGATAAGCCAGGCCGCCGATGATTTGGTCGTCCCGCTGGGCCAGCAGGGCCCGGGTGGAGCATTCTGCGGTGCATCGCAGGTACCCATACCCAAGGCCGAAGCCGCGGGAAACTTCCACCGGCGGATTCAGCGATTGGGCCTGCATTTTCCACAGCTCGTAGTCATCAAACGACGCATCGTGGAAGGCCAGCTCGCTTTTCAATGGGTAACCAGTCACTCCATCCCGCGCCACCGGGGGCATCGGGATGTTGAAATTGCCGAGCACATGGACCGCCAGCTCATTAAGCTGCGGGAGCGATTGTGATAGCTGGAGCCGGTTTACCGTCGTGATTTCATCGATCCAGAGGTAAAATAAAACAGCCTCCCGGGTCCGGCACTGGTGTTTGAATGGTTGAAAACCAGCACACCGGAACCCGAGTTTTTCCAGGACGATTTGCTGGCCGTTATCCGAGGCCAGCACCCGGCCCACCAGCCAGGCATGCTGTTCCGCGGCGATGGCTTTAAGCTGGTTCAACAGGGCCTCCGCGGAGCCATCGGCCAAGCTCGCGGGCCGGAACAGATTGCGGGAAATATTGAGGACTGGATTCTGGTTTTCCGAGGCGGGCGCCAGCAGGGTGGCAGCCGCTTGCATTTGAGATTCGGAAATGGCTACCAAGGTCAGGTTGCCGTTGGTGCACGCATCCAATTGCAAGGCCAGCCAAACGGGATCGTAAATCTGTTGATCGTGGAAATCGTCACCAAGGAGGCTCTTGAGCAAGTCCAAATACAGAGGGGCATCTTCAACCCCCGCCTGACGGATTTCCACACCCATGATTTCAATCTCACCGGGCAGCGCACCACAGCCCGAATCCTCTCCCCGCGCTGAAAGCCTGTTTTGTGATGGTGCCCGCGACAGGACTTGAACCTGTACGATTATTAGTCACTAGAACCTGAATCTAGCGCGTCTGCCAATTCCGCCACGCGGGCACAACTGATTGCATCCAACCGAACTCAGCTTGTTCATGAGACTCCTCTCATTGACCAGCTCGGCGATTCCTTTCGCGGAGGAACCGCTTGTTCAGTGGCAATAATTAATAGGAAAGGCCGGCGCGTGGCAAGGGTGAATTTAATCGGCCGCACAATTTATTTTGACCCGGCGCCAGTTCCGGTCATTCTTACGCTTGACTTGAGGGGATCAATGCGGAAGGTTTGGTCTTCAACACTGGTGTTTAATACAAGGATTGGAGCAGGTGTTTTCCATGACAGATCGAAAAATGCGCCGGTTCAGGCGATGGCTTCGAGGCATGCAACCAAGCTTGGCCAGCAAATTTCCGCGCTTAAGCTGGGTATTCTTGGGGTTGTGCCTGGCAACGGGCTGCGTTCAATATCATCCCCACCCCATCTCGGCAGTCCAGACGGCGGATGAATTCGACGCCCGCAAACTGACCGATCCCGGCCTGAAAGCGTTCTTTGAAGCCAATCTTCAACGGGAACTGGCCGTTTGGCCGCCGCCCGCTTGGGATTTGACCCATTTGACGTTGGCCGCCTTCTATTTCCATGCGGACCTGGAGGTGGCCCGGGCCAAATGGGCGGTGGCTGCCGCGGGCCAAAGGACTGCCGCGGAGCGTCTCAATCCCACCCTCAGCGTCAACCCCGCCTATAACTCCACCATGGGGGTGCCATCGCCTTGGGTGGTTGCACCCGCGCTTGACGTGCCGGTGGAAACCGCCGGCAAGCGGGGCCACCGCATGGCCCAGGCTGCTTTTCTGGCGGAAGCCGCACGGATGAACCTGGCCGCCGCCGCCTGGCAGGTGCGCAGCCGGGTGCGTCGTGCCCTGGTCGATTTTCATCTGGCCCGCGAGATGGAAACGCTGCTCAAAGAGCAACAGAACCTCCAGGCTGAAAACCTCCGGCTGCTGCAGCTCCAGCACGCTGAAGGTGCGATTTCCGCCTTCGAGTTGACCCAGGCCCGCCTGGCTGCCGACGCCAGCCGCCTCGCCTTGCGGGACACCGAGCGCCAAGGGGCCGAAGCCCGGGTGCAGCTGGCGGAGGCCATCGGTGTGCCGGTCCAAGCCTTGGATCAAGGAGAATGGGCCTGCCCGGCGCCGGATTCATGGCCGGCCGATTCGTCCGCCGCTGAAGCCCGCCGCCAAGCTCTGCTGCACCGGGCGGATATCCTCGGGGCCCTGGCTGAATACGCCGCTGCCCAATCCGCCTTGCGGCTGGAGATCGCCAAACAATACCCCGATATCCACTTGAGCCCAGGCTACGAATTCGACCAGGGCGACAACAAGTGGGCGTTGGGCATCGGGGTCACGCTGCCGGTGTTCAATCACAATCAAGGCGCCATTGCCGAAGCCGAAGCCCGGCGAACGGCTGCCGCTGCCACCTTTAACGCCTTGCAAGCCCGCGTGGTGGCGGAGATCGACCAAGCCCTGGCGGGCGGGCGCATGGCCTTGCGGAAACAATCGGATGTGGAAGCCATGGTGGCGGATCTGGCCAAACAGGAAAAAACCGCCCAGACCATGCTGGAGGCGGGGGAGATATCCAAAAGCGAACTGGCAGCGCTCCGCCTGCAGCTGAGCGTTTCCGCCCTTGCCCGCCTGGACGCCGAAGGGAAATCCCGGCAAGCCTGGGGCTTGCTGGAAGATGCCCTCCAGGTTCCGCTGGGCATTCCCGAAAAGGCCTGGCTGGTTTCGCCACGCATTCCCCAATCGATCCAATCCCATCCATGAAAAAAATTGCGATCCTGGTTTTGTGTCTGGCGGCGGCCGGCTGGCTGGCCTGGCTGGCTTGGTTCAAACCGCACCCCTCGGAAGAGGAGAAGAAGCCGGACACCGAAGTCCCGGTCCAGGCTGGCTTGGTGGTGCGGGCCAGCCTGCGTGGATTCATCACGGCCTACGGGGTGGTGGAAGGGGAGCCGCCTGGGGAAAGGCCGGCCGGCAGCGCCCGCCTTGGTGCGCCTGTGGCCGGAACGATTCAGGCGGTGTTTTGTGCCGAAGGCCGGCGGGTGGAAAAAAATGAGCTGCTTTTCCAGCTCGATTCCCGCGCCGCGGACGTGGCCGTCGAAAAAGCCCGGCGCGGGGTGGATTTCACGGAAAAAACCTTCGAGCGCCAGAAGAAACTCCTGCAGGCCGATGGCACTTCCCAGAAACAATTGCTCGACGCCGAGCAGGCGCTCATGGCCGCCCGCAGCGAACTGGCCGCGGCGCAAATCCAGCAAGGCCTTCTGCAACTGAGGTCTCCACTGTCCGGCAGCGTACTGCGCGTGAACGTCCGGCCAGGCGAGGTCGTGGATCCCGCCGTCGTGCTCGCTGAAATCACTGACTTGGACCGCCTGGTGGTGTCGGCCGGAGTGCCCGTGGCGGAGGCCGCCGGCCTGAAAACGGGCCAGGCTGCTGAAGCCGAAGTCGGCGAGTTGTGTCTGACCAATGCCAGCCTCGCCGGGCTGGGTGCGCAGGTGGACGCCCGGACGGGAACGGTCCAGGCCCGGGTGGCCTTGCCCGCTGGATCCGGCTTCCGGCCCGGCCAATGGGCCACGGTGCGCGTCGTGACCATGGAACACAAAAATTGCCTGGCTGTGCCGGCGGAAGGGGTGGTCAAAGACGAGGACGGAGCAACGGTGGTCGCGGTGGTTCAAGACGGGCGGGCAGCGCTCAAGCCGGTGAAGGTGGGCTTGCGCGATGGCGGCTTGGTCGAAATTGAAGGTGAAAACTTGAAAGAGGGGATGCAGGTGGTCACCCAGGGTGCCTACGGCTTGCCCAAAGAAACCAAAATCAGGATCCTGGGCAAGGAGGATGGGGAAGAACACAAAAAGCCCCACCTGCCGGACAGCAAACCATGATCCGCGGACCCAGCATGCAATTACTTTGTCCCGGACAACGCTCCCGCTTATGACCCAAACCTCCTTGCTGGGCCGTTTTGCCATCCGCCACCGGCTGGCCATCGCCTTCATCAGTGCCGCTTTGTGCCTGGCCGGTCTTTACGCCGCCTTCCACATGCCCTCGTCCGTCTTTCCCCAGACGAATTTCCCCCGGGTGGTCATCCTGGTGGACAACGGCGTCATGCCCGCCGATGAGATGATGGCGGCCATCGTCCGCCCCATCGAAGAGGCCATGAAAGATATCCCTGGCGCCCAGACCATCCGTTCGACGATTGGGCGCGGGTCCGCCGAGATCAGCGTGTTCTTCACTTGGCATGTTGACATGATCCAATCCGAACTGCATGTCCACAGCCGCCTCGCCCAGCTCCGGAACAATCTTCCCGCCACCGCCTCCACCACCATCTGGCGGCTCACGTTTTCGGCCTTCCCCATTCTCGGGGTCAGCCTGACCAGCCCCCGGCGCTCCCTCACTGATTTGTGGGAAACCGCCCGCTACGAGATCAAGCCCCGCTTCCTGCGCATCCCCGGTGTGGCCCGGGTCGATATCGTCGGTGGGCGGACCCCGGAATACCACGTGGTGGTGGATCCTTTGCGGCTGGCCGCTGCGGGCCTCACTTTACAGCAGGTGGCCGAGGCCTTGAACCGGAACAACCTGGTCATCCCCACCGGCATGCACGAGGAAGACCATACCCTCTTTTTAGCGGTGGTTGATGGCCGGGTGCATTCCATGGCGGAAATCGAGGATTTCACTATTGTTGTGGCCAACTCGCATCCCGTCCGCATACGGGATTTCGCCCGGGTGGAACGGGGGCCGGAGCCAGTCTTCAATGTCGTCACTGCGGACGGTGTGCCGGCTGTGCTGCTCAATATCCGCAGTCAACCGGACAGCAGCACTTTGGACATTGCCGCCGGTTTGCAGGCGGTTTTGGACGGCCTGAAGCGGGATTTGCCGGCCGACCTGCGGATCGTTTACTTTTACGACCAGTCGCTGTTTGTGCGTGAATCGGCCCGCAGCGTCCGCGACGCCATTCTTTTTGGCCTGATCCTTTCCGTGGTCATCATTTATTTTTTCCTCAAAAACTGGGGTTCCACGCTGACTGCCATTGTGGTCATCCCGGTCACTGTATTGGTGACTTTGGTGGCTATGAAAGCCGCCGGTCTGAGCTTCAACCTCATGACCCTGGGCGGCATCGCCGCGGCGGTTGGCCTGGTCATCGACGACGCCATCGTGGTGGTGGAGGCGATTTATGCCCGGATTACCCGCGGGATGGCGCGCTTGGAGGCCATCCAGGCGGCGGTCGGCGAGATAATCCGCCCCCTGGCCGGCTCGACCCTGACCCCGGTGGTGGTATTCATCCCGCTGGCCTTCCTCGAGGGTATCACCGGGGTGTTTTTCCGCTCCCTGGCCTTGACGATGGTGGTTTCGCTGCTCACCTCGCTGGTCCTGGCCGTCACCCTCACTCCATCGCTGGCGTCCTGGTTCCTCCGGGACCGCGCCGCCAGGGAAAGCGGCGGCGTGGCCCGGGCTGAAACCGGTGGCTTCCTGCTCGCGTGGGTGCTGCGCCTTTATGAGCGGGCGGTGCGGGCGGCGCTGCGGCATCACTGGCTTTCGCTCGGCGCCTGCGGGCTGGTTCTGCTCCTGGGCATCGGCCTTTACCAACGCCTGGAGAGCGAGTTTCTGCCGCCCATGGACGAAGGCGGTTTCGTGATTGATTACGTGGCTCCTTCGGGGACCAGCCTGGCGGAGACGGATCGCCAACTGCTGCTGGCGGAGCAGGTCCTCCGGGCGACGCCCGAGGTGGAAAGCTATTCCCGGCGCACCGGTGCGGCGCTGGGCTTCGAGGTGGTGGAACCCAACACGGGCGATTTCCTCATCAAGCTCAAGCCTGGCCGGAAGCATTCGACGGAGGAAGTCATCTCGGAATTGCGCACCCGTTTCAACACCATCCTGCCGGATATCGAATGGGAATTCCCGGGCATCCTCGGCGACCTGATCGGCGATCTCACTTGGTCCCCAAAACCGATCGAAGTCAAGCTGTTTTCAAATGATTTGGAGTTCCTTAAAAAGAAAGCGCCCGCTTTGGAGGAGCAGTTGAAAAAAATCAAAGGCGTGGTGGACACCAAGGATGGGTTGGTTTACGCCGGCCCGAGCCTCAGCCTGAAAATCCGGCGCCAGGAAATGGAGCGGCTTGGTTTGACCGCCACCGATGTGGCCGCGGCCGTGAACACCGCCATGCTGGGCCAGACGGCATCATCGGTGCTGGAGGGGGATCGCGTGATCAATCTCCGGGTGCTCGTGGACCGGGCCAGCATCAGCCAGGCGGCACGCCTGCGCGAATTGCCGTTGCGCACTCCGGAGGGCGCCCTGGTAAAGCTTTCCCAGGTGGCCACCATTGAAGAAACGCCCGGCCAGCTGGAATTGCACCGCGAAGATTTGCGGCAGAATGTGCTGGTGACCGGCCGCCTCGAAGGGCGGGATCTCGGCGGCGCGATGAAGGAGATTGAACAAAAGCTGGGCCAGGACCAAACGCTGCCTCCCGGCGCGATCGAATTTGGGGGGCTGTATCAGCAGCAGCAGGAATCTTTCCGGAACCTGGTGCTGGTCCTGGCCTTGGCCATATTCCTGGTTTTCACGGTGCTGGTAATCGAGTTCCGTTCTTTTTACGAGCCCGCCGCCATCGTGTTCGGCGCGGTGCTGGCCTTGTTCGGCGCCGTCTTTGCGCTGTGGCTCACCGGCAGCTCGCTTAACGTGGTTTCTTTCCTGGGCGCCATCATCGGGGTGGGCATCGTCGCCAAGAACGGGATCCTGATGCTCGATTTCGTCGATCACTTGCGTGCCCAGGGTGTTGGCTTGGAAGAGTCTTTGGTGCGTTCCGGGCAGCGCCGGTTGCGTCCGGTGCTGATGACCTCCCTGGCCGCCGCCTTTGGCATGCTGCCCCTGGCTTATGGCGTTGGCAGCGGGGCCGACATGCTCAAGCCCCTGGCCGTTGCGGTCATCGGCGCCTTGTGCATTTCCGTGCTGCTTTCCCTGCTCGCCACCCCGGCAGTTTACCTGGTCCTGTTGAAAGTCACCGGCCAAGCCGGACGCCCCGTTTCCTCCTGATCACCGGTGGCGGACGGCCTTCCGCCGCGGAATTCTGGCCGGGCAGGGGGAGCCGGGAAGGTAGCCCGGCCAGTGCCTGGCTATTTCACCTTGATGATCCAATTCACGTAGGCGTTGATGGGCCGGGTTTCGGTGCCGCCCTCACCCAGGATGGCCACCTGGTTGGCGTATTCCGCCGCATTATTGTTGGGCGCCTTGCCCGAATTGAAACGCAGAATTTGGCGGGTTCCCTCCGTTCCGATCCCCACCGCCCACGGGGATCCCATAAGCGGATGGTTATGGCGTTTGAATTGGTCCTCCTGGATGGATCCCACCTGGTTGCCCGCATTGCCCCCGGGCTTGGCCGCCAGGCGTTTGTCTTTGTCCGGATCGCGATCCCCCTCCGCCGGAGCCAGGTTGACTCCCCGCAGGAAACGACCCCGCAAATCCGGCAGGCAAAAAACGCCCTCTTCGCTGCCACCCCAGGATTTGCCTATGGTATCGTGGAGCAATGGATATTCACGGGCATTCAATACCCGGCCGTCGCAAAGCAGCCAGCCGCCCGCTTCGGGCACCGTATTGGTGGGGCCGGCAAAGGCAATGATGGAACCAACCGGCATGCCCGAGGCATTCGCTTGTTTGTCCGGTGTTTGGTCCTCGCTGGCCGCTTTGTAAGTCAAAACCGCCAGCCAACCTCCCATGGCAGCCGGCAGCAGTTTCCCTTTCAACCAGGGGGCCAAACCAAGGCGGAAGTTTTCATGCGAATTCGTCATGGTTGAAGGTTAGAACGCGCACTGAATTTCCGCAAGGTTGCTAACCAAAACGGAAATGGGGTTGCCTGGCAATTGCCTTTTTCCGGCCATTGGAAACCGTTTCGGTTTGGCCGTCCTCCAAAGGCAGAAGCCGCCTGACCCAAGCCAGGTTTAGAGCCGCCCTTTTTGCAGATTCTTCCAGCATCTCAGCAGGTTTTTCTTGCCCCGGAAGGATATCACCCGGACCGTGATATTCCTGATGCCGAACTGCCTGGCTACTCGGGTCGCATCCACCGTGTTCAACACCTAAGATTCAATTACCTGCCAGTGCTTGGGCGAGACTTCCTGCTTCGTTTTTTGGACCGCCATGGTCACCAATTCAAGCTCGTGTCCGGGCGCTGGCTATGGGGGCTCCTGCCTTGAGCCAATTCATCGTTGGAATGGGCCAGTTTCCCAAGGATCTTATCCTTTGCCAAATCCAGGATGATCCGGGGTGCGGCGGGTGGAGCGCAGGGCGAACTGGAGATTTTGGAGCGATGGGGGGCCTCCTGCACACTCCTGGTTGGGTGTTGAAATTTGCTCTGGCGGAGAAACTGCCGTGATTTATATTAAGTCGAATGCCGGATGGTTAAAGGTCCGGATTGAATTATGAGCTACACACCAGGGATGATGGTTTTGTTGGCGGCCATGGCCGCCAGATGCTTTGGCACCCCACCTAAGGCCGGCCCCCCGATGCCGGATGCGCCAGTTGTTTCCACAGGACCGATGGCCCAGACGCAGCCGGCGCAACCGCAGACCGGCCCGGGGATCCGGTTTGCCCAGCTGGTTTGCGATTTTGGCCGGGTGCAGGCTGGGGAGATCGTCAAGCATTCCTTCGTGTTCACCAACGCCGGCAACCAGGTGCTGGAGGTAAAGAGTGTCACACCCTCCTGCGGTTGCACCACCGCAGGAAATTGGGACCGCCGGGTGGAGCCGGGCAAGACGGGGAATATCCCGGTGCAGGTGGCTACTGCCGGTTTTAACGGGCCTTTATCCAAGTCGGTAACTGTCATGTGCAATGATTCGCTGCACAGCACCGTGGTGTTATACCTGCGGGGAACCGTCTGGCGGCCGGTGGATATCACGCCCAGTTACGCCACTTTCACCACCATCGCCGGAGCGTCCACCAATACCACCAAAACCTTGCGCATCGTGAGCAACGTGGACGAATCGTTAGTTCTATCTCCTCCCGAATGCACCAATACCGCCTTTCAGACCGAGCTTAAAACGGTGCAAGCCGGCAAGCTGTTTGACCTGCGCATCACTTTTGTGCCTCCCGCCAAGGACGGGTATATTCAGTGCCCGGTCAAAATCAAAACCTCTTCCCCGAAGCATCCGATGATTTCCATTGATGCCGTGGCTTTTGTGCAAAAGCAGGTGGTGGCAAGTCCACCCCAGATCAATCTGCAACCTGGTCCGTTAATCAACATGTCAGAATATAAGGTGTCCATCCGCGGGTTGGGCGGACTGCCCTTGGCCTTATCTGAACCGACCGCGGATGACCCGGGAGTGGAATTGGAGATCCAGGAAATGCAGCCGGGCCGTTGGTATAACCTGGCGGCCAAATTCCCGGCTGGTTTCCAGGTGCCTGCCGGAAAAAAGTTGGAAGTGCGTGTTAAAACCAATAATCCCCAATACCCGTTGGTTGTGCTGCCGGTAAATCAGTGGGCTCGCCCAGCCTCCACGGTCCTGGCGCATGCCGGCGGTTCAGCCCCGCCCCAACTCCCCGCACCGCCTGGAATCGCCCAGCCTCCGGCCTCGCCACCTCTGATTCCGGCAACTCCTCCTGTGTTGATTCCGCCCGCCGTGCTGAATCCTTTGGGAGATGCCGACCTCAATGGCCCACCTTTGCCAAAGAATTAATGGCGCTTCGCTTGGATCGGATCGGTAGACCGGCGTTGGTCTGGTTGCTCGCCCGGCTTATCCTGGGTGGCATCATTTTTTATGCCGGCCTGCAAAAAACGCTGCACCCGGAAGGTTTTCTCAAGCTGGTCCGGCAGTACGACATGGTGGCGGACCACCGGGTGCTCAACCTGGTGGCGGTGGTCATCCCCTGGTTTGAAGTGTATTGCGGCTTATTGCTGGTTGGGGGTATCGCGGTGCGTGGCACCGCCCTGCTTTCCCTGCTGATGCTGGTGCCGTTTACAGTGATCGTCCTCCAGCGGGCACTGGCCATCCACGGCGCCACCGGCACGGCCTTTTGTTCCATCGCCTTTGATTGCGGCTGCGGCACGGGTGTCGAGGTGATTTGTTACAAGGCATTATTCAATGGCATGCTCATCCTGCTTTCTTGCGCCCTGCTGGCCATTCCCAGGAAAGTTGGTTTTACGACCCGCGTTGCCCAATAAAAAACCCCGCAGGGGTTGCCAGCGGGGTGCGAAAAAGAGGGATGTTTCTTCCGCATCATTGGTCGCTCAAGAAGATCACAATATCTTTCTGAGGATCTGTCACTGTAAAGGTGATCTGCTTGGATTGCCCGGCCACCGGCAGATCCCCACCGCCAATGAAGTCAATTCTGGCCGTGTAAGTTCCAGGTGCGGCGCGCAGCGCGGCGAAACTCAGATATTGGGGCAATGTGTCCCAACAGCGGACATCCGCTTTGGGATGGGTATCCGTGGCAATCGAAGCTATGGTGACCAAGGCGCCCACGCCCAGTGTCACTGCCCCGGCGCCAGCTGTATGGTGGCTGGTCATTAAAGCGGCCCCGGTTCCCATCGCTGCTACGCCAGTCACGCCAGTCACGGTTTTGAAAACCGCTTTGCCTTGGTCGACGTATTCAACCACCAG
>CAIMWS010000124.1 GCA_903845125.1 uncultured Verrucomicrobiota bacterium | reverse complement strand
CGGCATCGATTTTGGCACCAAGTGGGGCACCTATACCGAGGCTATAGCTGACTGAGCCAGACATTTGAGCGTCGTTGACGATATGAAAATTATTCGTCAAGGACGTCAACTCATCCATGACAACGATCTGTCCGGGTGGCGTATCATCCGGGAATTTAGGGGGCACATCAGCGGTGGCAGAAGCGATCGTGAACTTCAGGAAATTAGGGGTTTCATTGACTCCATCGGCGTCAACGGACCAGTATTTCACGAGATAATCGCCCGGCGTATGGATGACCAGCGGATTGTCGTATTTATTGGTGGTGTTGCCTTCGAGAACAAAGAAAGTCTTAACCTCCAAGCCGGTGGCACCCTGGGCTTTCAGGGTGATTTTCACCGGATCCCAATATTCTCCCAGGTCATTCACGGCGCCTTCAACGATGGCGGAGGTGACTGGCGGAGGATGCGCAAATTCCAAGGGAATGGTCAGGTTGGTGTCGGTCGTGATAGTGGCAGTTTGCACGGTCGTTGGAGCGAAGGTGGCGCCCGCTGGCGGCTCGGCGGTGATGGCATAAGGCTGCCCCCCGGGCGTTGGGGTGAGCCAAAGGGTGGCATTTCCGTTGATATCGGTAACGGGAGTATCCGGTCCCAAGTCCAAATCGTAGCGGGCAAACCCGTTCGCGGTGAAGGAACCGAAATTCAAGCTGGGATTCCATACCTGCCCCGCAGCCAGTTGCACATTGGGCATGGCTTTGCCCACCGAGTTCTGGACATGAACATCAACCCGGAGCAGTGGCAGCCTGATATCCGCCACCAGGTTGGTTGCCAACTGGATAGGGGATGCGTCGGTGAAGGCGAACAAAAACGGCGCATTGAATATAAGGCCGAAATTGTGGAAAGTTTGCGCGCTGAACTTGTAGGTGCCGGGAGCCAGAGAAAACGAGTATCGGCCTTGGCCATCAGTGGCAGTGGCCAAGAGATTCCCTCCAGAGTCTTCAAGGATCAGTTCCTGATTTGAAATTGGCGAACCCGCCCCATCCAATAGCAGGCCGCTGAGCACTTTAAGGTCAGGCGGATTACCACCAGGCCCGGACGCCGCGGGAATGACAACGGATGAAAACCCCACCAAGGACAGAACGAGAATAAAAGCAATACTCCGTAACCATGCCCGGAAATACACCTGGCTCCCCCACTGGACCACCACAGCGGAATCAGTCATGATCGCTCACGCCTTGCCGATAGTCGGGCAGGGCTGACAGATAACACTCGTTCATTAGAATCGTTAAATTCCTTCATTAAGCAATATTCGGTAAAAGCGGCGGCTTGGCAAGTTTGAAGGGGGGCGAAGCCGGCGGTTCGAATTTGCCATGCGTTTGCCCCCCGTGATACCTCAGCGGGGAAAAACCCGATAACCGAACCAATCCTGACGGGATGCCCCTCTCCATTTGGTGATGGAGAGGGATTTTGCAACAACAGTTTCAGTTGGGCAGGCACCCCAAGTTTTGGTTGTTCAACTGCCCCGTTACCCCAGTCCACTGGCCGGACAATGTTTATTTATCCGGTCGGCCACGAGGATCCAGAGCGAGATCAATCCTGGCCTTGAGATCCTTCAAATGCGCCTGGATCTCCGGATTATCGGTCTTGTCCAAACTGGCGGCAAGGGATGCGCCGAGCGTTTTCAATTCGGAACGGGCCAGCGCGGGAAGATCGGAGTCGATGGCGGGTTTGAGCAACAAATCGGACCATTCCTGGACCAATGCGCGCTGAAGGTTGCGGCGGTAATGGTCAACCACCAGATCTGCTTTGTCCAATTCGCCGAATATGCCTTGTCGCAAGGTCTTGAACAGGTGGGCAGGAAGGAAGGCTTTCTCGCCTTGCGCGTGCTCAGTCATGCGCTGAATGCGCGAGGAATCCAACAGCACGTTGATCAACCGTCTTTGCACGCCCAGCAATCGTTCCCCCACCCCGGTGGCAGTCAACCGCAGGACAACCTCTTTGCGGGTGAATAATCCGGGTGTGGCAAAGGCGTTCCGGACCAGGAAATCCACCGCCGCCTGCTGATACTGGGGATCGTTAGGGAAGAATCGCTGGGTGGCGTCGCCGTAGTAGAGGTTGATCTCATTCACCCCGCCGACCACATTGGCCACGTGCACCATTTCGCGGGACCACTGTCCCAAGAGTGCATCGAACATGTTGGAGAGCAGTTCGTAATCCTTGCCTTCCTGGCAGGTGGCTTCGACGAGAAAACCAGCAATACGCTCCAAGTTTTTCAGGCCGAGCGCGGTGGCTTCCACGGCGTTGGATCCCAAGTCCTCGGTTTGCTGGGTGGAATCCACGGCGGGATTCGGGCCGCCGAAACGGCACAGCGGTTCAGCCACCTGGCGCTTGACCCATTTCTCCTGGCCGGCCTTCTCATCAGCCTCCGAACGATATTGCCGGTACCCCCAGGTGGTGGCGAAGAGGTCATAGGGCCCGATGCGGGGCATCAAGGCTGCATCATCACCCGGCTGGGCCACGTAGTTGAAACGGGCATAATCCATGATGGAAGCGGCCGTGCCGTTTTTCCGGGTCCATTCCGGATTGCGCAATTGCTCGATAGTGACCAGCGCGGAGGCTTTCATGTTGTGGGGAAATCCCAGGGAATGCCCAACCTCATGGGCCACCACAAACTGGATCAACTCGCCGATCAAAGCATCGGGCATGGGCAGCTTCTGGGCGCGTTTATCACAAGCCGAAGCCTGCACAAAATACCAATCGCGGGCTAATTTCTGCACGTTATGATAAATCCGGATATCAGCCTCCAGGATTTCCCCGGTGCGTGGGTCATGCACGTGTGGCCCGAAAGCGTTTTCAATGGTCGAGGGCAGCCAGCGCACGGATGAGATACGGGCGTCTTCGGGATCCCAATCGGGATCCTCGTGGACATCTGGAGCATACTTGCCCACGATGGCATTCTTGAATCCCGCGGCTTCAAAGGCGGGTTGCCACATCTCAATGCCCGCTTTGACGTAGGATTGCCATTTTTTTGGCACTTCCCGCCCGACGTAAAAAACGATCGGTTTCACCGGTTCGGAAACCTCCGCCTCCGGGTTTTTCTTTTCCAGGCGCCAGCGCGTGATGTATTGCACCTGCCGGGCGGCGTGGTCCTTATCGTCCGCGTAATCGGTGAAGCCGACCGTGAAGAAACCAACCCGGGAATCGAAAATCCGCGGTTTCATTGGTTTTTCAGGCAATCGGACCATGCTGTGGTGCAAAGTCGCGGTAATGCCGCTGGAACTGGAATCGCCGTCCCGGCCGGGCGCCCCTCCCGGGGCAAAGGTGGCCAGGACGGTCACCTCGATATTCTGGGCGAACACCTTGACCTGCTCGATGAGCGTGCGGCCGCCATCCAAAGCCCCGGCGCTGAGGGAGCGGCGCGCACTGAACTCGGGGACTTCCTTCGTGAACAGGTCGGTGACTTCGATCACCGGGGCCTTGTCCTTGCCGTAAGCCTTGACCTCAAAAAACTTCATGATCGGGGCCAGGTTCGAGGCTTCGACCGCTGCGGCGATCGGATCCTTGGTTTCGGCACGGATCTGGAAGCGCACCTGGCGCAGCAGGATGCGGTCTTCCTTCTGCTCCCAGCGCACCACGAGGTCGTGCACCGGCATGCCCGCATAGGAATTGCCCGCCGTGGTTTCAGCGATCTGGGTCACCCAAAGCAGGTCGGTGTTCAAAGCATTGACCGGAATCTCGTAAAACAGCTTGTCACTGATGCGATGCACGCGGAACAACCCGGCCTTGGTGACGGCTTCCTTGGTGATGATTTCGTCGTAAGGCTTGATTTTTTTGGGTTCCTTGGGCTCCTCCTTTTTCTCCTTCGCTTCGCCTGCGGGTTTTGGAGCGGCACCTTCTTCCGCGGCAAAGGAGGCATTCCACGGCGCCAACCATAACGCGTTCGCGATCAAACCGGTAAAAAACAATCTGGCAACTTTCATGAATCCACCCATAACGCTTTCGGCCATCCGGGGAAAGCAAAATGGAGGGCTGACTGGCAATTAATGTGGCTATGGCTGCCAAGTTAGATAAGATGATCTCCAAGCGAGTTGTAATATGAATAATCTAAACTGCATTATAGCCGGGTGGCTCATGGCGGCCTGGGTGGGGGCCTTAAATCTATCGGCCGCAGGAGCCAGCTTGCCGCCGGATTTGACCAAGGGCGAAACCAGAGGCGTTGACCGCAACCAGACTTACAATTTGGGGCCAACCGGGCTGCGCGGGTGGATTTACACGAAGCCGGCGGGATTCCTGGATAGCGCCCAAGGCCGGACCACGACCGCGAGCCGCCAGATTCTGGTCACCCATGTGGGCGCCAACTCGCCCGCGTCGGGCATCATGGTGGTCAACGATGTGATCTTGGGAGTGGAAGGTTCACTTTTCACGGATGACGCCCGGCAAAGCCTGGCCAGGGCCATCCAGAAAGCGGAGCAGACCGCCAATGATGGTCTCCTGAAACTAACCCGCTGGCGCGCGGGCCGCACCGAGGAAGTGCAACTCAAGCTGAAAGCCTTGGGCACCTATAGCGCCACTGCTCCCTATGATTGCCCCAAGTCGAAGCGGATCTTTGACGATGCCTGCAAAGCGCTGGAACGGGAACCGCTGAGAGAAGACTGGTGTGGGGCGGTGAATGGGCTCGCGTTGATGGCCTCCGGCAATCCTGATTACCTTCCTCGCGTGCGGGATTTCGCACGCAAAATGGCGCCCAAAAGTTTGAAATTGGAACTGCGGGACGGGATGGTGGTTTGGGATTGGGGATACCGCAACCTGTTCCTCGCCGAATACTATCTTCTCACGGGCGACCAGGAGGTGCTGCACGCCATCAGCGAATACACCATCGCCCTCGCCAAGGGGCAAAGCATGTATGGCACTTTCGGCCACGGCATTTCCATGCGCACTCCCGAGGGCCAGCTGCATGGGTCAATCCCCCCCTACGGCCCGGTCAATGCGGCGGGCCTGGTGGGCAATATCGCCATTGTGATGGGGAAAAAGTGCGGAGTGAAGGATCCCGAGATAGACCCGGCGATCGAACGAGCTTCCAAGTTTTTCGGATACTACGTGGACAAGGGGGGGATTCCTTATGGTGAACACCTGCCCTGGCCCTATCACGAAAATAACGGCAAGAATGCCATGACCGCGCTGCTCTTCGCGCTGCAAGGCAACCAACCCGACGCCACCCGGTTTTTCGCCAAGATGTCAACCGCCGGGTATGCCAACCGCGAATATGGCCACACCGGGCAAGGTTTCAGCTACCTGTGGGGTGCCTTGGGTGCCAACGCCGGGGGGCCAGAGGCCGTGGCAGCCTTTTTCAAGGAGGCCTCCTGGCATTTCGACCTCGTGCGACGCTGCGATGGCTCATTCACTTATGATGGAGGGGAGCAATATGGCGCCGGTCGTACGGAGGATGACACCTATTACGGAGCGAGCAGCTATAACGACTTAAGCCCGGCCGCCACCTATGTGCTGACCTATGCCCTGCCGCTGAAAAAACTCCACCTCACCGGAAAAGAGGCGAACCAGGCAAATTGGCTGGGCAAAAAGGAGGCTGCGGAAGCCATCGCTTCCGGTCGTTTCGATTTGGACCGCAAGAAAATGAGCGCCGGGGAATTGGTGGGGGCATTTGGTGATTGGTCGCCCGTCGTGCGCGGTTGGGCCGCCGAGGAATTGGCTGCGCGCCCAGAGGCGAAAGCCATGGTCCCCCAGCTGATCGCCCTGGCGGAAGGCCAGGATGCACATGTGCGCCAGGGCGCGTGCGAAGCACTCGGATACCTCAAGAATACCAACGCGCTGCCGGTGCTGCTGCGGCTCCTTAAACACGATGACCGCTGGCTGCGGCTGAAGGCGGCGGAGGCGCTCAAGAGAATGCGGGATGCCGCCCGACCCGTCCTGCCCGCCATGCTCCAGGCGGTAGCCGATACCGCAGAGGCCATGCAACCGGTTCCCTGGGCCGATCCGGTGCAGCTCGCGCAGGGGGAATTGGCGGAGGCCTTGTTCAGCGGTTTGATGAGGAATTCTATTAAAGGGGTGGACACCCAACTATTGTATCCCGCCATCCGGGCTGTCTCCCAAAACGCGGATGGGATGGCGAGGATGCGGCTGCGAGGCACTTTTGAAAACCAGTTGAGCGTGGAAGATGTGCAAGCGCTGGCGCCGGAGATTTTGGCGGCCGTTTTAACACCCTGCCCGGCGGACACGATGTTCGGCAACGAGATCCGCATGGGGGGATTCAAAGCGCTGACAAAATACCACTTCAAGGAGGGGATTGAAGCCGGGGTCCGTTTCGCAAAAACCCAGGGCGGCCATGGGAGTGAAAGCCGAACCGGGGTCATCATGAAAGAATTGATTACCTATGGCACCGCGGCGCGGGAAGCGGTGCCCGGGCTCAAAGAATTGATCGATCAACTCAACGATCAGTGCAAAAAAGGAGAGTTTCCCGCTGGCGAACTGAACAACCAAAGAGTCAACGCCGTCAAGGATGCCATCCGGGCCATTGAAGCCGCCCAGGATCAGCCAGAGCTACGGTTTATCAAGCCCGTCCCTAGCGTGAAATAATCGGCCACCTGGGGCGCATCGATTGCATCCGGAGCGGACCCGGGGAACGAGGACACTCTCCGCGCGGTGGTCTTGGTACGGGCGCCGAAATGGGAACGTTCCCCCCCTGATTTGCCCGGGCTAATCCCGGGGTGAAAATCCTGCCAAGGGCTGCAAGGTGATAATTTCCCGTTGCCGGTCCTGGCGCAAGGGTATGGGCCATGGCCGGGGCGTGGCAGCGGGCAACGGGGTGTCATAGGACAAGTCGAGCTTGCCAGCGGACAGGGGGTTTTCAGCCCACACCCACCAACCCAGCTCAGCTCTGGCCTCAGGGGCCTCGCTTTGGGGGCATTCGACGGCCAGCCGCACCTCATTGGTTCCCGGGGGAAGATCGAATTGGAACCATACCCAGGGTGCAGGCGGGAATTCGGCGTACATGCGGTGATCCCCCACATTTTCAGGGCGGAATAATTTAGAATCGGTTACCTTTACCTTCACCGGTTGGCCATTGATCGTGGCTGTACAAACCGGCTTGACCGCCCGCAGGCGCTCGGCCTGCTTTTGGAGAACCGCTTTTTCGGCAGCGTCATCGATGAGGCGGAATCCCGGGGCGGTATCGGTGAAGCGCGCGGGAGGAGGCTGAGCAAACTGTGGATTCGCCCAAACCAAATGCATGGAGGCTTTGATACCTTCCGGCACGGTGACCACACAGCGGCCATGTGATTTGCGGATCTGGTCTTTGGTTTGGATCCCGAGCCCGACCTCCGCCGCCTGGCAAGCCTGCCGGGCTGCTTCGCTGGTGAGCGACAGCCGGCAACCCTCGGGACTGTTTTCAACAGGGATGGGGCGGCCGTTCCATTGGGCCGCGCGGGGAGCCACACCGGGGATTGTTACCTGGCGTGTTTCCCCGGGTTGGCCATGAACCGCATAGCTGATGCGGCCATCCAATCGCTCCACCTCCTGGGCGCGCGGCCCCAACAGCATGGGTCTGGCGTTGTCCAAGGGGGCCAGCTCGATTACCAGCATTTCGTAAGCGCTTAATTCAACCGGCAATTCATCGCCGTGGCGCAGGAGGAATGGCAGGGTTTGGTGATAAGGGTAAACGATTTGGGCCACCAGAGGCTGCCGGTCATCCTGGCCCGGACCGGAGCGCGCCCAACCCGTTGCGGCCTCGAGTTTGACGCGGACCTTCCGCGGCTGGACGAACGGATTGCGCAGCACGAGAATACCGCGCCCATCCAGGACATGGGCATAACCATAAGGTTCGAGGCGCAGCGGATCCCCCAGAATCAGGCGGGTATGGATCAATGTCTCCGCCTGGTGCCTGGCCCAATTGATGGCCGAGCCGTAGAATTGCCAGTCCCACCGGGCGTGAGCGCCTTGGGGAATAGGAACATAGAAGCTGATCAGGCGGCAGCCACGCGCCAGGATCGTCATGATCTGCTCATCGATATAATCGTAATTCTGGGTCCAAATGCCCAAGTTCTCCACCGCCTCGATCGGGAACCAGGGATTTTCCCGGCAGCGCTTGCGGAAAACAGCATCGCGGTCGGTGATCTGGCTGTAAGTACGTTCCGGTGTGGGGGCAATGGCGGGGGACCAGCCATCGTAAACCTCATCCCACACCGCATCGACATGCTGCAGCCACCACGGGCTGAGCCAGGTGCCCGTGGTGATATTGATGAAGATTCCCGGTTGGGCACGGCGCAGGGCGGCCTGAAGTTCCAGGTAGGCATCCGTGTTCGCCTCTTTGGCGAAGTTATCCTGCAGGTGATGGGCATGGCTGGGCGAGTCGCAGGGGGCGCAAAAGGCGTCGAATTTGACGTAGTTGACATTGTATTTCTGGATGAGGTTCGTCACCGCTTCCGTCATGTCGCGCCGGTAATGGGGATCCGACATGCAAAGCAGCCAGTCCCAGGCGTTCTTGAGATAGCCTTTATGGGCGGCCAGCCAGCCCGCGTGGTCGTATCCACTGCACGGCGAAATCCAAAGCCCCAAGCCGGTGTTCATAGGCCGCAGAGCGGCTTGCAGCGGCTCGAACCCCCTCGGGAATGCACCTTTTTCGATTTCCCAAAGGCTGGGCTTCCGGTCCCAGCCATCGTCGAGCGCGAAGCTATCCAGGCGCGCTCCGGTGGCCGCAAATAATTCCCGGCGGAATTGATCGATCAGCGCCAGGCAGTTGGCTTCGTTGGGCGCGTTCACGGTTACCCAGGTTTTCCAGGCGAAAAACAGTGGCGGCGTGGTGCGCACGCCGATCACCGAATCGAGGTATTGGCGGAACCGGGTGGGCACCTGGCCTGCCTCCGCCACACCCAGAACCGCCGTCTTGCTGATGAACCGATCCGCGACCGTTCGGCCGGGAAAATGCCGCAGGGTAATCAGGCCGTTTTCGAAATGATTGTAACCAGCCGGGTATTCCAACCCCCAAAAGGTGTCGTCCAGGAAAACCGGGAATCCGAATCCCTGGTGCTTCGCGGTGTATTTCCACTCCGGACCCAGTTGAAGATACAATGGCACTCCCTGCTCCTGAAACGAACACGAACCGGCCAAGCCCACGCGCCACAGGTCCACCTCCCGCAGCGCCAGCGACCGGGTGGGCTGGAGTTCCAGTCGCCGGCGAATGAATGCGTCGTGGTCGCCGAGTTCGTAAATCATTTGCATGAAAACTCCCGGCTCGGCGTTGGTGGAGGAAACGGTCAACCGCACGCCACCCGCAAACGCAGACTGCCGGGCGTCCTGAAAAACGAAATCCGCGGCGCGCAACGCGGCACGGCCTGCAATGCCTATTGAAAAGTCGTCCTGGGCAATGGGAATGGTCCGGCCGGAAAGTTTGTTGCGCAACTGGCTGGCCGCAAAATGATAGCCGTCGAGCCTGAACTGCATTTCAAGGTTTTCATTGGCTAAACGCCAGGCAGTCGGGACTGCCGGCGCATCATCCAGTGGCGCCGAACCGGCCGGCACGCTGGTGACACAGAACGAGGTTATCAGGGCGGCGATCAGCGAGAATGCCAGGCGCCTTCCTGGATGTTTGGCGGCCGGGAACGCGCGCTGGTTCAGGGGGATCGCACCCAGGGATTTTTTCATAATGCTAATCGATCGGAATCACCTCGGTTATTCAGCCTCAAGGAACACCAACCAGCCTTTGCCCGGAGCCACCGGAATGCCGCTGCCCAGGTCGAAAACCGCGGCGGGATGGAAATTTTCGATGGCCGGCGCGCGGCAGGTGGTTTTCTTGGGATCCAAGCCCAGTGCCGGCCAGTCTATTTGAAGCCGGACTTGAGCGGGAGCTTTGGCCCAACTGGCCAGGGCCACCAAGACACGACCCGGCCGGATATAGGCTGTAGCCAACACCTCGGATGAATCGGTGCGGACCGGGCAAGCCGGATCCCAATAACCGCGCATCCGGGCACGGTCGATGCCGAATTGGTCCCACACCTTCCACAAAGGGCGTGGGTCGCCCGAATATGGCAGGCGGGTGGTAAGACCATAAATCATACCCCGCCAGGGATTGCCTCCATTCTGCAGCATCTCGCCCATGACCCCAAAGGGGATGCCGGAGATCTCGGTGAGCCAGTAATCAGGGGATTCGTCGTAATTGAAGCTCTCCCCGAACCAGAGCCGGTCAATATAAGGGAAATACTCCATATACTGGTTGGCGGGGCCATGGGAAAACGCGGTATTGGAATGCAAATCGATCAGGCATCCCGGGCGGGTGCGATCCATAATCTTCCGCACGCGCTTCATGATCTGGCGGTCGAAGGTGACATCATCGGTGTAAAGGCCATCGATCTCCACGTTTTTGAGCAGCCAGGCCAGCCCTTCCAGGTAATAATTATACCAACGGCTGAAGCTGCTGGTGACCACGGCAATGTCGGTATCTCCGGTGGGCAGCGGTTGGTACCAGGCTTGGGTGTAATTTTCGGCCAGGTGCTCCTGCAAGGGCGGGTATCCCCCACCCCCTCCCGGGGCCAGCACTTCATTGCCCAGGCTCCGCAACGCCCACAGCTCTGTCACGCGGGTGGTGAGTTCCCGGACGGTGTAGTAAATCTTCACCTTCATATTCAGCGCGTGGGCGGAGCGCACATAATCCTGCATCGCCCGCACCGCGATGAAAGGATAGTTGATGAAGGGGTTGATCTGGTTGGCGTGGTGAATGTTAATGACGTTGGCACCGGTGGCCGCGATTTTTTCGACCGGCTCATAAGCGTGATAATAACGGCTGCGGAAGTGGCTGGCGGTGTCGAGCGGTTTCACTGGCGTAACGAGGAAGGCGAATTCGAAGCGGGTGGTTTCCCCCGCTTTCAAGGTTCGCCCGCCGCTGAAAATCCTGGCCACCACGCGATCCTCTTTCAGCTCCGTGACGGTGCACCCACCCTGCCCGCCGTTGTGCCAGGATGGCGGGGGGGCCAGCTGTCCCAGGCTCCAGTAAAGATTAACCAACGGGCCGGAATAGGAGGCCCCGCGCATTTCACACTGCAGGCCGGCTTGCGCATCGCCAATCCAAAAGCTGTCGTAATAAACCGGACCACCCCATTTCCAAGCCCATTCACGGGGCCGGAGCCCTCCCTTGCGGCCGATGCCCATCAAGTAAGAAGCAGCATCCTTGCGGAAGGGGATTTCGAGCCGGATGTCCTTCACTGGCAGTTCGGCGCCTGTTTTCAAATCAACGATGAACCGCAGGTGCCCGTCGAATTCCATCTCGGTGCGGCAGTTCAAAGCTGTTTTCCCGGCCTGAGCTTGCGACTCCCAGGCGACTTGGCCGGGGGATTGCTTGACTTGGCGGGCGGGTGACTGGACCCACTCCAGCGGGCCCACGGCCGTTTCCACCACCATTGCCACCGGGGCAGCCAGCAGCTCCCGGCTGGCTTGGTTGCTGGCTCCACATTGGATGCTTTCCGGGAGGCCGGAGGGCGCGAGCTTGATTTGCCGGCCCAGGCATTTTACGAACCGGCCATCCACCTCCAGCGGCGTGTAGGGAGCCACTATTTCGTCATCCATGCCAAGGGTGGAATCAAGCCAGCGAAGCCGCGAGTGCCTCCACGGTTCATCATCCCCCGAGTCCTCGCGGATTTGCGGTAAAATCGTCAGCCTCAACTCAACGGTTTTACCGGGAGTGTTTTCCGGCTGGATGCTCACGGCGGTGCGGTACGGGCCGGCGACGGCATCCCTGGGTATCTGCACCCCACACCATAGCGCCCCCACCCGGCCTTTTTCCACCGATACCGTTTTGGAGAATGGGCGGCCTTCCCAATCGATGCCGCCCAAATTAAAGCAACGGAAAGCCGGGGCAGGAATCGCGCGGCCACCAGCCGCTTCAGGCTGCAAGTCAGAAAAGACCACCCGCACATTTCCGACCGGCTCAAGGGCGGCGAACAGGCCGATTTGGAAGGCGTAGAATTCATTGCGGCAAGCCTCCCCTTCAAACCGTCTGGCTGGTCCTTTTTCAATCCAGCGCAAAGGCAAATCGCGGGTCATACGGATGGGAAAACGGCGGTCCTCAGGGAACAGGAACCAGGTTTCCGCAGGATGGCTGGCGAGCAGCGACTTGGTTTCCGCACCCGTGGCGATGACTTCCATGGGATCGAAACGGTCAAAATCATTCCGGGCCTGGAATTCCAAAACCCGGGCTTGCGGAAGGGCTGGCCACTGCCCGGAAGCGGTGGCGGCGCTGGCGAGCCGGTTCTTCTCCAGCCAACCCGCGGCTGCGGTGTCTTTGCGGGGCAGATAACCCTTTGAATAATACCCACCTTCCGGCTGCACCTGGTAAGGCAGGTAGTAAATGTGATACTCGCCGGCGCCCGACACTGGCTCAAAAGCCAGTTCCGCTAACTCGCGCTCCACGCGGAGGCGGACCAAGTTGGCGATTTCCCTGCCCGTGGCGGTGTCGATCACCAGGATGTGCCGTTTTTCCGGCTCCAGGTCACGCCGACGCCACGGTATCGTCACCCGCACGGCTTCCGTCGCCTGCCGGACCTCCACTCGTACCCGATGGTTGCCCAACTCCTCCGGCCAAGGTTTCGCAGGAACGCCCCAGGGAACGGTATCCATGGCTGCCGCCCCTTGCCCATGGCAAAGCCACCCCATTAAGATGGGTAGTAGGATGGCCTTGTTCATCCAATAGATATTCAATTCGGGGGTTTTCATGGCTTTCACTTTTTCAGGTTGGGATTTTGATTATTTGGGGAGGCGACGGGCGATGGTACGACCTCCTCCGCGATCAGCAGCCATCCCCGGCCGGCCGGGATGGGGATGGGAGATTCCGAACCGAATTCCATGGCGGGCTGCAAGTTGGCGGCGGCGGGCGCCCGGAACGAAGCGCGCGCGGGATCCAGCCCCAACGCCTTCCAATCCACCGCCAGCTTTAATTCGACCGGGCCGGGAGCCCAACTGGCCACGGCCACCAGGGACCGGCCGCGCTGACGATAAACGGTGGCAAGCACGTCATCCCGGCCGGTCCGCACCGGACAGGACGGATCCCAAAATCCGATCATTTCCGCCCCTTGCATGCCGAAGGCATCCCACAGTTGCCAGGTGGATTGCGGGTCGCCGCCAAACCCAAGCCGGCCGGTCATGCCAAACAGCATGCCTCGCCACTTATTGCCACCACCCTCGAGCATTTCGCCCATCAGCCCGAAGGGGATGCCGGAAATCTCAACCAGCCAAAAGCCGGGGGCGGAATTGTAATCAAAGGCCTCGCCATACCACAGCCGGTGGAAATAGGGAAAATGCTGAAGGTAGCAATAAGCTGAAGGAGTCTGGCCGGCGAATTTATTGAAGTGGCTCCAGGAATGATCGTCCGCGAGGAACCGCCTGCCCGCCCGCTCGTAAATCCGGTGTGCCCGCTGAAATGCGTTCCGGTTCAGGGCAGTATCATCGATGTAAACGCCGTCGATGCCCGTTTCGCGCAGCAGGAAAGCGAGGCCCTCCAGATAAAAATTATCGAGCCGGGACTCCGGTGTGGTCAGGACCGCAAGATCAAGCAGGCCTTGGTATTGGCCGCCAATGATTTCACGCCAGGCATGAATGTAGCCGGAATCACCCAAGCGCTCCACCAGCCAGGGGTCGGGACCGCTGCCGTTATAATTCCACGCTCCATCCCGCAGCCCGTCCTTGCCCGGGCTGGCGCAAATGATTTCTCCGTTCAAGCTCCAAAACGGATAAAGCTCGGGGGCATTGCAGGTAAGTTCACGGGTGGTG
>CAIMWS010000123.1 GCA_903845125.1 uncultured Verrucomicrobiota bacterium | reverse complement strand
TGGCTGGTCACGCTGGCCACCATTGCCGTGGTGGCGATCCTGCTGCACGGCGTGAATGCCCATCCGCTCGTCAGCGCGTGCTGTTTCCTCACCGTGGTGGGTGGCTTTTACACCTTGACTATTGGTCAAGTCGGCAGTGCGATCAACGATCTGCGCGACGATCTCCGCAAACTCGCTTCCCAAGTGGCCTTGAGTTCCTCGGTAAAGATGTGAAAGGGTTGGAACGTTTCACTCCAAACCGGCCTGCTTCAACAGGGGGTGCAGGGCTTCAGCCCATTTACGATAACCGCGGGAATTGGGATGCAGCAGGTCCGGGAACTCGTCTTTCCGGGGACCTCCGTCTTCGCCGGCGAACAGGCTCCAGGTATCGCACAAAATCACTCCGGGGATCTCCGCTGACAGGGTATCCAGGGATTGATTGAGCCGCTGGATCGTTTCCGGGAACCGTCCAGCGGCGATTCCCCGCGGCATCACCCGGCAGAGAATGATTTTCAGCGCGGGGGAGGATTGCCGCAATTGGCTCAGGATGGCTTTGAGGTTGGCGGCGGTGTCTTCCGGATTCCCGCCCAGCCCCAAATCATTGGTGCCGATCAAAAGCACCACCGCCTTGGGATGCAAATCCAGGACGTCCTCCTGGAGCCGAAACCGCACCCCGCGGGTGGTGTCGCCGCTGATGCCGCGGTTGGCGGTCTTGAGACCGGGAAAATCGCTGGTCAAATTACCCCAGCCTTGGGTGATGGAATCCCCCAGAAAAACCACTGCCCCTTGATCATGCTCGCGATTTTGCCACCAGGCGAGGCGTTTTTGGCGCCACAGTTTTTGGAACCAGCCGGCTTTCTGCAGGGGGCCCTGGCCCGGGAATAGGGAATCCTCCGCCGGCCACCGGGCCACCAGGGGCCATTGCGGGGCAGGCGTTTTCAGAAGGAAGCCGTCCGGCTGCCCAAGTTTTTGGGCGAACATCCAAGGCAGGAACTCCGGCTCGCCATAGGCCCGGTCCCACGAATTATGACCCAGTCCGGTATATTCAAAATAATTGGGTTCGCCTCCGGCCCGTTTCATGGCTTCGATCATATTCCGGGTGCGCACGACCTGCACGGCAGTGTCATCCTCCGAGTGAAAGGCCCACACCGGCACTTTGGCGGCGGCGGGAGTGATGGTTTTTTCATCGCCTCCGCCGCAGACTGGGACCACGGCCGCGAATCTTTCCGGGAAGCGGGTGAGGCAATCCCACGAAGCGTAGCCCCCCATGGAAAGGCCGGAGACGTAAAGCCGGCTGGCATCCACTGGGTATTCACGGCACACCCGGTCCAGGATGTCCAACGCCAGCTGCATGGCCGCGCTGGGTTTTTCCGGACGGTTTCCAGACCGCGTTCCCCACGGCATATCCACCCATTGCTGGCCCGTGGGACATTGCGGGGCCAGGACAAAACAGGGGAATAACTCACGGCTGGAAGGTTGCAGAAACAACCGGGTGCCGTGCTTGAGCTGGCTTTGATTATCAGCGCCACGTTCACCCGCACCATGAAAGAACAGGACCAGTGGATAACTGGATCCAGGCGCCAAGGTTTTGGGCGCCAAGAGTCGGAAAGGCATGGTTTTTCCAGCCTGGTTGGTATGGAGAAAAGGTTGAAAATCATCACCTCTGGTGTCCGCGATCCACCCGCTCATCCAGGCCAGCATGGCGGCCAAAAACAGATTTTTCCCAAGCATTGTCGTATTCATTTCGCCTGCCAATTTGGTTCGCGGCCCGGAAATATGCAATCCTGGAAGATTGGGCTGGGAAATTGGGTATGCCCTACGGCGCGTGAGGCGGCCCCATCGGTTGAGGAAACCAAGTGGTTTCAAGGGGGGCTACGCCGGAGTTGGCCCATTCAGCGGATTAAAAACGCGTTTGATTCCCAGGCCCGCATAATTTTCCGGCTGAGCGGTGGCCAGGGCGGCGATGCGGTGATGTTTGAAGGTCAACCCCCATTTGAATTCTTTAAGCTTTTGAGGTGTGCAATCGACCCGCGCTGCCATGGCCCAAACTTCGTTCATCAGCCCTCCGGGATAGTCCATCAAGGCCCAATGCGGATTCTGGCGCAAACGCTTGATCGCCGCTGAGGCTTTGGCCGCTGAAGCCGGGTTACGATTCAAGTGGGGACTGCGCAAACGGGCATATAAATCTTCCAGCACCGGTTCGCACAGCGCAAAACCGGGATTGGCAAAGTGTGGCTCCAAATAAGCTTTGGCCGCTCCGTGGTCCGGACTGTGCGCATTGAGGTAATGATACAAAATCAAACTGTCACACGTTTCCATATCATTCCATTTCCGCATCCAGGTTCAGCCCGCTATCCAGCGATCCGCCCAGATCCATGGCCGCGGGCGGCGTCCAACCCTGTTGTTGATCTTCGCGGTCCAGATAAATGCTTACCATATACTCCGCGCCACGCCGGAAAATCTCCGCCATGGACCACTCTTTGCTGGCGGCCAGGCGCTTGACTTGGTCGTACAGGTCATCCGGCAGCTGGATTTGTGTTTTTATCATGATGTCTTTTTTACATGGCCATTGAAAGCATGTAAATCAGAACCCGTCCAATCTGCCCCCAATCTGCAGTATAATGAGGCACTCATCGCTAAACTCAGTAATTATGCGCACCGCCATTAGTTGTGGGGTTGTGAATAACTCACCCCATCATATGGTGGTTTTCGCTTTACGGGGACCCCAATTTAAGGTTCATTGGAAGTGTCATGTATCTGAAGAATTTGACCACCTTGGGGTTTAAGTCCTTTGCGGACAAAACCTCGCTGAATTTCCTGCCGGGGATCACTGCTATTGTGGGACCCAATGGCTGCGGCAAGTCCAATGTGGCGGATTCGCTGCGCTGGGTATTGGGGGAGCAATCCGCCAAGGCGTTGCGTGGCGAAGGCATGGCGGATGTCATCTTTAATGGCACCGATACCCGGAAGGCCATGGGCATGGCCGAGGTATCCGTCACCATTGGAGATGTGGACAAGGATCAACTGCGGGCGGCGGGGGTGGATTTGGATTATAACGAGGTCACCGTCACCCGCCGGATTTTCCGGGACGGCGTCAGCGAATACTACATCAATAAAACCTCCTGCCGGTTGAAGGACATCCAGCAACTGTTCATGGGGACGGGCATTGGCCGCACCAGTTACAGCATCATGGCCCAGGGGCATATCACCCAGCTCCTATCCAGCCGGCCTGAGGATCGCCGCATGGTCTTTGAAGAAGCGGCCGGAATCACCCGGTTCAAGGCCCAAAAACGGGAGTCCTTGCGCAAACTGGATGCCACTGAGCAGAACCTGCTGCGGGTGGCCGACCTCATCCGCGAAGTGAAACGCCAGATTGGATCGCTGCAGCGCCAGGCGGGAAAAGCCCGCCGCTATAAGCAGTTGATGATGGAATTGCAGCACCTGGATACGCAACTGGCCCGCCACCAATACGATGTGCTCGAGAACGAGATCAAGGAGCGCCAGCAAACCGCCGACCGGCTGCGCATCGAATTGGAGGTGTGTTCAGAAAGCATCCTGCGCGGGGAGGATGAAATCTCCCAGCTTCGCACCCGGATGACCGAACTGGAGCAGCGGGTTGCCTTGACGCAGCGGCAGAGTCTGGAGCTGAAAAACCAGGTGGATCAGCACCAGAGTCGCATCCAGATCAACGAGGAGCGGCTGCGGGAATTCGAACAGCAAAATGCCAAGGCCCTGACGGATATCGCCGAGGGCGAGGAACGGCGCCGCATCGCCGAGCAGGAACTGGCCTCGGTCACCGAACAATTGGCCGCTTCGCAGACCAAGATGGAGCAGATGCGCCAGAATTTGCAGGCTGGCCGGGATGGCTTGCAGCGGGTGGAAAATGAGTTGCGCCTCAAGCAGGAGTCGGTGCGCCAGGCCCAATCCGAGGCCTTTGCCACCGGCCAGCAGTTGACCCGCGTGCGCAACGAAATCAACACCCTGGAGATGCAGAAACAAGGCAATGCCGTGCGCCTGGAAAAATTGTCGGCCGAAAAGATCCAATTGGAGGAGGAACGGCGGCGCACGGAAGCCAGCTTGAATGAGTTCCGGGCCAGCGTGGAGGCGGAAAAACAGAATGTCCAAACCCGCCGCATTACCATTGAGGAAAAACAGGCGCGGCTGCGCGAGATTCAGCAGGAGCTGAACCGCATCGGGCGTGAATTGGACGAGGCCTTGCGCCAGCAGGCCGGGCTACGCTCGCGGCTCAACGTCCTGGAGCAGCTGCAGACCTCGCACGAAGGTTTCAGCGCCGGAGCCTTGGCGGCGTTGAAGCAATCGCCCAACATGCTGGGCGCCCTGGTGGACAAAATCCGCGTGCCCAATGAATACGTGGCCGCCACGGAGGCCGCCCTGGGGCATTATCTCCAATTGATTTTGACCGAAGCGCCGGAAACCGCCTGCCAGATCCTGACCGAGCTGAAAGCGCAGCGCAAAGGCGGCGCCAGCATCGCCGCGCTCAGCTTGCTCGCTGGTATTGCCGAAAAATCGGTAGCCACCGCCCTGACCAGCCTGCAAAGTGCCACACCCCAATTTCACGAGGTGCCTGCTTCAGAATTTAATCCGGCGGCTGAAGGCGCCTTGGCAGCCGGTTCGCAAGCCCCGGTCGAACCGCTGCCGTCCGCCACGAACCCCTTGGCGGCTGGTTTGGAACTGCCACGTTTGATCGACAGGGTGGAGGCGGACGACTCCGTCAAGCCGTTGCTGCAGCGTTTGATCGGGCGCACCTTGGTGGCGGCGGACTTTGCCGAGGCCACCGCCGCCTGGCGCCAGCGCCAAGGCGCGGAGGATATTGTCACCCGGGGCGGCGAATTTCTGAGCCGCCATGGTGTCTTCACCGGCGGAGCCGGCAGCGGTACGGAAAAAAGCGCGGCCTCCATCCTCGCGCGCAAAAACCAGATTGCCGAATTGCAGGAGCAACTGGCCTCCATCCAAAGCCAGGTCAACGAACTCAGCCTGCAAAAGGGGGCGCTGCAAAGCGAGCAGAACGGCCTGCAGGCCAGCTGGCAGCAGGACCAAACCGAACTCCGCAGCCAGGAGGTGGCCATTGCCACCCACCAGGGCGAATGCCGCGCGCTGGAAAACTCACTGCGCGTCCTCCACCAGAAGGTGGACACGGTGGTTTTCGAGATCCAAAACCTGGCGCAACAGGAGCAGGAAGGGTCCAAAAAACGCGAGGGGCTGGCGGGGCAAATCGCCGCCCTTGAGGCCCGGGAATCCGCCGCCCAGCAGCGCATCGCGGACTTTGTGGCGGACCTTGAAGCCCTGCGCCAGCAGCGGGAGGAAGCCAATAACGCGCTGACGGAAGTCAAGGTCTCCCAGGCCTCCGAGGAGCAGTTGCTCGGCTCCCTGCGCCAGCAGCAGCAGACTCAAACCCAGCGCATCCGCGAGTTGTCCACCATGGTGGAGCAGCGCCGCCATGAGACCGCCACCATTCTCGAGCGCCGCACCCGCCTGCAGGATGAAATGGGCGAATCGCGCCTGAAGATCGAAACCCTCCAGCACGAACGTGAGCAGGTCAACCAGCTCTCCGCCAACCTCCTGGGTGAAAAGCAAACCTTGGAAACCGACATCGCCAGCCGGGATGACGTCCTGCGCCAGCACCGCCGCCGGCATGGTGAACTGCAGGAGAAACGCGGCAGCCTGGATGTGGAACTGGCCCAAAAACAAATGGCCGTTCAAAATATCTGCGAGCGGATCCAGCAAAAGTACCAGGTGCGCGTGGAGGACATCCGCAGTGAGTGCATCACCATCACCATAGCCGATGAAGGCGCGCCCAAAGTGGAAACTCTCAGCCCGGAAGACATGGCGTCGCGCGGCCTGGCCACCGATTGGGATTCCGTGGCCGGCCAGGTGCTCGCCTTGCAGCGGCGGCTTGATGAAATCGGCCCGGTCAACTTGGTGGCCATCGAGGAATACGAGGAAACGGAGCAGCGCTTCAATTTCCTGAACACCCAGCACGATGACCTGGTGAAAGCCAAGGAGCAGTTGCTCGAAGTCATCAACCGCATCAATTCGCAGACGCGCGAGATGTTCGCCGAGACCTTCGCGAAAATCCGGGAAAACTTCAGCGCCTTGTTCACCGAAATTTTCGGCGGCGGCAAAGCGGATCTCGCCTTGGTGGACGAAGGGGATGTGCTGGAAAGCGGCATCGATATCCTGGCGCGTCCGCCCGGCAAGCAGCTCAAGAGCATCTCCCTGCTTTCCGGCGGCGAGCAGACCATGACGGCGGTGGCCCTGCTCTTCGCCATTTACCAAGTCAAACCCAGCCCCTTCTGTGTGCTGGACGAATTGGATGCCCCGCTCGACGAATCCAACATCAACCGGTTCATTGGGGTTCTCAAACGTTTCTTGCAGTATTCCCAATTCGTCATCATCACCCACAACAAGCGCACCATTGCCACGGCCGACGTCATCTACGGCGTCACGATGGAAGAGCAAGGTGTGAGCAAGATGGTCAGCATGCGCTTCCAGAAATCCGCCGGAGCGGCCGCCGAGCAACCGTCCGCTGCCAGCCCGGCACTGACCGCTCCCGCAGCCTTCCGTTCAGCGGTGATGCCGGAACTGGCCAATTCCGGCCAAGCCTCCGCGCCTGGCGAGCTGGCGGGCAACGGTAATGGCAATGGCAATGGGCACGCTTCCTCAGGCGGTGAAACCACCGGCCGCCAAAACGAAGGCCAAGGCAAGGATCAGCCCAGCTCGGACCCCGTGATTGAATTTGTGTCCGCTAAATAACCTGGCGGCGGCCGGTCCTGCAACTCCCACGGGAATAGCGGGGATTTCCCAGCCAGCGAACCGGCGCCTGTTTTAGCGGAGGCCTCGCTGGTTAATTCCAGCGGCGCCCCGGCCCTCGCGCAGCGCAGTCAGCAATTCTTGGTCGGGGACCTGGGCTTCCGCCGGACCAGATGGCTGGCGCTGCGGCGTCATCACTGTGAAAGTTTCGTTGTCCGACCAGTAAGCCCAACCACGTTTTGCGACGCGGTAGATTTGTTTCATGGCTAAAAACCTGGGCCGGGGAATTTGAGTAGCGAAGATTGCCTGCCATTAGAACCCTGGCAAACTGCGCACACAACCCCCAGCCGGTGGCTCTCCCTGGCCGCCTCATCCTGGCTGCCGCCAACGGACAGCCCGATTTCCAAATGCCTCCGCCTTGAAGGTCCATCGCCACCCTCCAGACCAAACCCTTCGGCATGACCCATTGGAGTTGCCGGACCATGGCCAAGGCGCAAGGGGTAAGGGCGCTTCGCCGCCGCGCCCGCCAAAAAGTTACTTTTTATGCGTGACAATAAATCACGCTCCCCTATATTTAGCGCCCCTTGACGACCCTATCGTCTAGTGGCCTAGGACACTGCCCTTTCACGGCAGTAACACGGGTTCGAATCCCGTTAGGGTCGCCACTTTTTTATCTAATTGATTTTCAGGCACTTACGCAGTAGATCCGAACTGCATGGGTAAAGAGTCATAACACCAAGTCATAACAAAGCGCATAAGTTAATAGTGTTTACCGATGTCATGGAATGCGCTTTTCGGTTCGTTTACCGGGTGAATCCTGTTTATCTGATGGCCACCAGGATGATTTATTCCCAGCCGGATGCCTTGGCCTGGTGGTGGCCATGGATCCATGCCGGGTTGGATCCCAGAGCCGGGCTTTGCTTGCCATAGGTGGCTTAGTTCTGGTGATCGCTGGTGGGTGTCGCCATCGGCCTGGTGTGGGCCGGATCAAATCCGGGGATCCATGGCCCGGCTTTGCTGGCCCGGTCGGATCCATCTCATGGACCGCAGAGTCCCGCAAACACAATCCAGCCAGTCTATGCCCGGTTTGCAGGACCGGCCGGATCCCCCGGGGGTGCAATCCATGCCACCAGGATAACGAATCAGTCTTGAGCGACACCCCACCCACGCAACGGGCATCCTGGTGGACAGTCTCATGGGGCCGTCTTCCACCCCAGTCTGGGCCGGGCCAGAACCCGGGGGTCTAGCGGGGTGATACGCCGGTCGCTGATCCGATAGTGATATATCCGCACGTTCAACTCTGAGCCTTTTCCCAGGGTGTTTCCGGCCAGTCTTGGTGCGGATCTGAAAACCGGCCGGATCACCCGGATCCGATTTACCCCCCATTCCGGTTACCGGACTGTTTGATTGGCGCTGGTGGTAAATTATTGCGATCGCACGCGATAAAAACGGCCGGGATAATGAGTCCACTGGGAGTCGTTGAAAATAAACGAACCTCCGCTGGGAGTGTTGGTCCGCA
The DNA here is from genome assembly GCA_903845125.1 of uncultured Verrucomicrobiota bacterium. GTDB lineage: Bacteria > Verrucomicrobiota > Verrucomicrobiia > Limisphaerales > UBA1319 > CAIMWS01. The sequence goes on along the minus strand of CAIMWS010000123.1, from coordinate 1,446 downwards.
ATGGAATCCAGATGGGGTTTGCCAGGCTGGCACACGCATCCACGACGACGGGCTGGGTGCCCGTGCTGGTTACCTTGAACCCAAATCCATTCGTCTGGATGGCAAAGTGGGTGACACTGATTTCGATCGGCAGACTCCATACTACCGTTGGCCTGCCGCCGAAAGTCGCGGTCCACCCTTTGGTCCCAGCCAGGTAATAGACGGTGGCAAGGTTGTCATCGCCAAACACCTCGTAACCTAGACTGGGAGCATTACCTTTGAAATAAATCCCTAGGAGGTTGGTGCAGCCATCGAACGCACCGTCCCCAATGCTGGTGACGCTGTTGGGGATCGTGACGCTGGTCAGGCTGGTGCAGTTCCAGAAGGCAAGGCCCCCGATGCTGGTGACGCTGCTGGGGATGTTAATGCTGGTCAGGCTGGTGCAACCCCAGAACGCCCACATCCCGATGTTGGTGACGCTGTTGGGAATAGTAAAGCTTCCAACTTTGCCTCCTGGGCTTCGGATCAGGGTGGTCTGGCTCTTGTTGAACAATACCCCATCAAAGCTGCAATAATTTAGGTTCATGGAGTCCACGGTAATCGCTGGCAAGCTATCGCAGGCACTAAACGCCGAACTGCCAATGCTGGTGACGCTGTTGGGGATGGTGATGCTGGCCAGTCTGGTGCAGTAAAAGAACGCCATACTGCCAATGCTGGTGACGCTGTTGGGGATGGTGACGCTGGCCAGACTGTAGCACCAAGTGAACGCCCTATTGCCTATGGTGGTAACGCTGTTGGGGATCGTGACGCTGGTCAGATTGGTGCAGTCAGAGAACGCATCGTCCCCGATGCTGGTGACCGGCAGGCCATTAATGGTTCCGGGCATAGTCACCGCACCGCCGTTACCGGTGTATTGGGTGATCGTTATTGCACCCTTATTGGTGGTGTAATTGTATTGGGCTTGGGCTGGCGCAGGCAGCATCAGCCAGAGCAACAGCCCCATAATGGAAACCGTTCTGAAAGACCCGACCTTTGACTTCTTCTGGCCGTTGATCGCAAGATTTTCCTTTTTGTCTGGCATGGCTATTGACCCTTCAATTGAGCTGTGGTTGACGCGATACGAGTTCGTTCAGCGGGAAAAACTGACACCATTGGAGACCTTTTGGCATTTTTGAGTACAGGGAAACAGCCAGGGGCGTGGCCGGTTAATAGTTTTTCATGGCACATACGGTTTTTTATGGGATTTCTTGGCTTAAGATCAAGAAGAAAGGTTTAGAAAGCTTCACCCTCCGTGAAACGTTTAGGCACAATGCCGTTTAGAAATTGTCAAGAAAAAGAGAATAGAAATAATGTATAAATAGTTGCAACTAGGCAAAATTTGCCTTGTACAATGAGACAGAATGTCCCATTACACTGGGGATGCAAACGAAAGTGCCAATCTCCGGTGGGGTCTTCAAGACCCTGTTC
>CAIMWS010000122.1 GCA_903845125.1 uncultured Verrucomicrobiota bacterium | reverse complement strand
TTTCCGGGGCGCAGTCGGCGAGGACGGACAGGAGATAAGTGGTGGAGACAAAACCGGTGGAGACGCGGTTCCGGTGCGCCGCGATCTCCCGCAGGAGCGCGCGTTGCACCGCCGGGCGGTGTTCCGGCGGGACCAGGCCCAGCGCCAGCGCCAGTGCCTGGCCAGCCTCCGTGCAGGGGCGGTTGCCCGTCCACCACTGCTCATGCGGAACCTGGCCCCCCACCGGGACGATGGGGAAGCCTTGGCGGGGCGCCCCCCCCGCCGGGCCATAAATGCCGGTGGCCGGATCCAGGAACTGCCGGTTGAAGGCGGTTCGTGTTTTTTCCGCCACGCCGGCGTAATGGCGGGCGTCGTCGGCCAGGCCGAGCATTTCCGCGGTGCGGCTGACGATGGTGGCATAGAGATAATAGGCCGGGGTGTTGATGAGGGGCCGGAAAGTTTCCTCGATGGGGCACCAGTCCGCCAGGCCCCAATCCTGCAGTCCATCCTCCCCGATCCGCCCGGCATATTCGCCCGGAACGGCGGCGGCGCGGCCCAGAAAATCCACGTAGCGCTTCATGGCGGGATAGCTTTCGCGCAGCAGGGTGGCATCCCCGTAATATTGATACCAATGCCACGGCACCCACACGAGGCAACCACCCCACCACGGGCTGTTGTAGGCATCGAAATAGGCGCCGGGGGTGACGTTGGGGCTGCTGCCATCCGGGCGCTGGCCATCGATGATGTCCCACTGCCAGCGTTCGTACATGGTCTGGGAATCGAACAGGTAAACCGACGAGCGGAACATGTTTTGGGGATCCTGCATCCAGGCTTTCCATTCCCGCACGGGGTCATTGGGCAGGAACGTGGTGTAGGCCACCGCCGTGCGCCGCGTGGCGTCGTTGAGCCAGTTGACCTGGTTGTCGGAACAGCGGAAGGAGCCGGAGGTCGCCCAGCTCATCGAAACCAGGCACCCGGTCAAATCGGCGAGCCGTGGCGGGTGCGCCGCGCCTTGGATCACGACCTTCCGCATGCCGGCATAAAAGAAACGGGGCTCATAGGTTTCCTCCCCGCCCGTGCCAGCCAGGGTGAAATGGTTGGTCCGCGGCAAGGCCACGGTGGGGATGGTGATGATGGAGACCGCCGTGCCTTCGGGCCCGGAGGTCTTGAACCGCACCCAGCCGCAGAATTCGCGGCCAAAATCGTAGGTCCAGGTCTTCGCTTGGGGGTCTTCGCGCAAGCTCATGGGCGCTATTTCCTCGACCACCTGGCAGGGCTCTTCCTTTTGGTGGACCAACCGGCCCGCCGGCCCTTTCACCACCGCCACCGGCCGCCACCCGCTCTCCGGGCAGCCCGTTTCGCTCCAGCCCGGGCGCGCGCGGCGCCGGTCGATATCCTCCTGGACTATGGTGCTGCGGGTGATTTCCCCGTCCGACCATTTCCAGCTGGCGTCCGAGGCGATCACGGTTTCCGTGCCATCGGTGTGCTCCAAATGCAGGTTGAGGAGTAATTTGGGTTTGTCCACGTAAGCGTTCTTCTCGAAACTGTGGCCGTAACCGTTGCCATACCAGCCATCGGCCAGGATGACCCCCAGGGCCTTCCGGCCGGTTTGGGTGAAACGGCCGCTCACATCGAAAACAAGGTATGGCGCACGACGGTCATAGGTGGTGAATCCCGGGCCCACCACGTAGTCCCCCACTTTTTGCCCGTCGATGTGCAGCTCCGAGAAACCGAGCCCGGAAAAAAAGACGATGGCGCGCCGCACCGGCTTGGCAATCTCGATTTCCTTGCGCAGATAAACCGGGCGGACCCCCGGGTTGGCGGTATTATGGATCTGCGCCCCGGAGCCGCCGCCGGCTTCGGAATTGACGGGGGCCAGCGTTTGGTCCGCCCCAATCCATTGGCCGGCCCAATCTTCCAGGCGCAGTTTCCCCATCGTGAAGCGGGCCGGTTCGCTCCAGGCGGTTTCGCGGTCAGCCATGTCCCATAGTTTCACCTGCCACTCACACGCCTGTCCGGAATGCAGCGGCTGCCCGCCATAAACCAGGGCGAGGGATTGATCTCCGGCCACCTTGCCGCTATCCCATAAGACGTTTGCGCCCCCGGCGGGCGCCTCCGGGCTGGCGGACACCCGGATCTGCCAGGCGGTTTGGCGCTGGCCGCGGACCGGTGAGTCCATCCACCAGGAAAACCGGGGCTGGGCGGCATCGATGCCGATGGGATTATCCCGGTTTTCGCAGCGCAGCCGGGTGGCCTTGGCGGCGGGAGGTTCCCCGGCGGGATTCGCGCTCGGCGGCCAGTGGGGAGTGTTGACCGGGGCGCCTAGCACGCACAATTCCGCCAGTTGGAAACGGTGGGAGCCGGGTTCCACTTCCCGCAGCCGGATGGCTTCCACCTTCACGAAGCGCCCTTCCGCCGCCGCCAGGTCGAAGATCTGCGCTCCACCATCCACGGGCGCCGGCCAACTCCGCTTCTCCAAAACCATTCTCCACGGCTCGCCTTCGCGGCACACCTGGATGCTGAACCGCTCGGGAAAACCTTGCCCTGCGTGGGCGCCGTCACCCCGCGGGTATAACACCACCCGGCGGATGGCGCAATTCGTCCCCAAGTCCACCACCGCGTATTCGGGATAGAGCGAGTGATCCGGGTAAGCCGCGAAAGCCTTGCTGCTCCAGCCCGTGGTTCCGGTTTCACCATCGGTGAGCCGGGCGGCGGACCAGCCGTCCCCTTCATGGGAGGAAAAAGTCTGGCAGGGGCGTCCCAGCGCCAGATTCAGGTCGGCGGCGTGGGCAGCGGCCGTGGCCGCCAGCGCCAGCATCAATGCCGGCAGGCGGCCGGGGATCGCCCGCAGGCAAATGGGGCGCCGCGGCACGGCGTCCAAGCCGGAACGATGCAAGGGATTCTGGCGGGTGCAGGCCGGGGCTGCCGGACCGGGATGGGCTGCAGTTTTCATAGGATTTGTTCGCATGCAACTTCAAGGCCCGCAGTATGTGCCGGGTATTCGGCAGTGGCAAGTTCGCAACCACAAATTCCCGGCCTGGACATCCCGGAAAGCCTCCATTGAATCATCACCGCGATGGGGCAGGGGAGGCACCTGCCCGGCCACGCCGGCCGTTCTTTTCTGTTTCCAGCCGGGCCTCGGCAACTTCCCTTACCGGAGCAAGGAATTCTGTGGCGCAAATCGCCGAAATATGGCCAAATACGGCGGCAACCATTAAATAGAATCATGAAAAGCATGCTCCCTTGGATCGCAGGCGCCGCCACTACGCTGGCCGTGGCCGCTTCCGAACCCACCCCGGTGTTTGAGGCCGCCCGGTGGATCGCCCCTCCCACGCGCACTAGTCCCGCCGCCTGGCCGGTATTCCGCAAGGAATTCAACCTCCCCAGCCGGCCGGCCAGCGCCATTTTGCGCCTGGTCGGGCTGGGCGATTACGACGCCACCGTCAATGGCCGGCGGATCGCCGAAACCGGCATCAACCAGCCTTGGTCGCAATATGAGAAAACCATTTACTACCGCGATTTCGAGGTGGCGGAGCTGCTGGCGCCGGGCGGCAACTGCCTCGGAATCTCCCTGGCCAATTCCTTTTGGCATAATCCCAACCCGCCCCCGGGCCGGTACAACAAGGATGGCCCGCAGCGGACGGCGGCCGAGCCTTTCCTGCTCCGGGCGGAATTGATCCTCAAGGACGATTCCGGGGCGGTGCGGCGGATGGGCACCGATGCCACCTGGCGCACCACGGAGGGCGCCATCACCTTTTCCCATATCTTCGCCGGGGAAGATTTCGATGCCCGCCGCCAGCCTGCCGGCTGGGACCGCGCGGGATTTGACGACCACGCCTGGGTTCCGGCGCGCCTGGCCGATGCCCCCGGCGGCGTGCTGGACCGGCAATTTTGGCCGGGATTCAAAGTGCTGGAGCGTTTTGCCCCGGTGGCGGTCAAGGAGCCGGCTCCCGGCGTTTTCCTATACTGCTTCCCCCAAAACTGCTCCGCGCAGCTGCGCCTGGAATTGACTGGTGGCCAGCCGGGCGACCGGGTCTCCTTCCGCTGTGGCGAGCACAAGAACGGCCAGGACCGTTTATTTGGCGGCTACGTGGTGGGCTGCGGCCTGGTGGTGGATGGCCAGCCGCTCCAGCACCAATGGCAGACCTTTTACCTGGGCATGCAATTTGTGGAGGTCACCGGGGCGGTACCCGCCGGCCATGCGAATCCCCGCCAGCTGCCGGTGCTGCAAAAAATGGAATTATTGCACGTCCGCACCGCTTTGCCGGAGGCCGGCACTTTCCAGTCCTCCAGCGACTTGTATAACCGCACGCACCAGCTGATCGACTGGGCCATACGCGCCAACACCAGCCACGTGCTGACGGATTGCCCCCACCGGGAGAAGCTGGGCTGGCTGGAGTGTTCCTACCTGCTCGCTCCCAGTTTTGCGTATCGTTATGATTGCCGGGATTGGTTCAACAAGCTCACGCGGGATATCCGCGATGCCCAGCAGCCCAGCGGCCGGGTGTTGACGGTGGCTCCAAGCTACCCGGCGGGCCGGTTCTCCGGTGCGTTCGATTACACCCTGGAATGGGGTGCGGCGGCCGTCCTGCTGCCCTGGCAGCATTACCAGTGGTACGCCGATGTCGCCGCTTTGCGGGACAACTTCGAGTGCATGATGCGCTTCACGGATTATGTCGGCACGACCGCCAAGGAGGGCATTCCCGCTGGTGGGCTGGGCGATTGGTATGATTACGGCCATGGCAATCCCCCAGGACCGTCCCGGTACACGCCGGTGGAATTATCCGCCACCGCCACCTGGGCGCTCTGCGCGTTGACCGTGTCGCGCGCGGCCGAAGTGCTGGCCCGGCCGGCGGAGGCCGCCCGCTACCGGGAACTCCATGCCCGCATTGCCGCCGATTTCCAGAAGCGGTTCTACGATCCTGCCACCGGGCGGCTGCGCCACACCGGCAGCCCCCAATGTGCCAACGCCATGGCCTTGTGCGCCGGAATCGTGCCGCCGGGCAGTCGGGCGGTTTTGGTGGAACAGATGATTGCCGACCTGGAGCAGCGCGGCTGGCAGCAGACCCCCGGGGATGTGGGCCACGTTTACTTCATCCGCGCCCTGGCGGAGGCCGGGCGCTCGGATATCCTCCATCGTGTTTACCGCCGCCAGGATAAAGGCAGCTATGGCGGCATCCTGGCCAAGGGGCTGACGGCGCTTCCGGAAACCTGGGATGCCATGATGGACGGCAGCCAGTCCTTGAACCATTGCATGCTCGGGCATGTGATGGAGTGGTTCTATGGGTATGTGGCTGGCATCCGGCAGCCGGCCGGTGGCGCTGGCTGGCGGCAGGTGTTGATTGCCCCCTGCCCGGGGCCGCTGACTTCCGCCGAAGCCACCCTCCGCACCCCCGCCGGCCTCATCACCAGCCGCTGGCGCAAAAAAGAGGGAGCCCCGTTCCACCTCGAAGCCGTCGTGCCCGATGGCACGCGCGCCCAGGCCATCATGCCCTCGGGCCAGGCCCGGCCGCTCTCCAGCGGATTGAATGTGCTGGAGGAACCTTGATTCAATCAGGAGCGAATTTCATTCCGGACCCGGGTGTGCCGCCGCCCTCCTGATCCTGGCTGGCCGCAGGAGGCCGGCAGTGGCGCCCCTGGGCGGATCCCAGGATGGCGGAGGTGCCCACCAAGGAACGTTCGGCGGTAGCCAAACCACCCGCTGATGAACCGGGTTTTTCAGCGATTGGCAGCCGTCCAGCCGCTGCGCCTGCGCCAGCTGCGTCTCATCCTTGACCAAGGAGAGCTGGCGCCGGCGGCGCTTCTCCTTCAGCTACGCCGACGCCTTGAACCGGGCAATGCGCGGGGCCACCGCCTTGGCCGCCACTTGCGTCTTGGCCCGCGCGTAATCGGCCAGGGATTACTACTTTTGCGCCATCAAATGATCCTCAATTCTGAATCTATTGTTGGCTATAAAAAGAGCAGGGGATGGCGTTAATATTGTTCATTGCCAATGACTTGCGTAAATTCAACCTGGGAAGATCCGCTGTAACCAGCAGCAAAAAGGCCCGCCAATTTCTCGGCGGGCCAATCACTTCCAAAGTTGAAAAATGGCTTAATACTCGCGGTCCGTGATGATACCAGGCTGCGGGACTGGATAGCGGCCTTTGGCATCGACAAGCAGCGGCGCGGGGCCGTCTGGTGTTATGTTGGCGATATCCGGTGCGAACTCATGGGTGCTGTTCAGGATTTGGTCAAAGGTGATCACTTGGCCGGTATGGGCTGACATGCGGCCCATGGAGGTGACCAGGCTGGCCTCAGCGCCCCGTTTTGCCTCATTATATGGTTGGTCATTCCGGATGGCATTGACCAGGTCAACCCATTCGTTGCGATACGGGTTTTGTTCGCCGGGATTGACTTTGGACTCCCACAAAACATTGCCACGCTCTGGTTTTTGGCCTTTGTAAATAGCCGAAGGCAATCCGCAGTCGCCACTCTTGGACGCCACGGCCATACCTTTGCTGCCATGGATGTAACTGGAATAGATCTCACTGCAGCCGGTCATGCAACGGCCGTCAAAAACGAAGGTGGTTCCGTCCTCGTAGGTGTATTCCACCGCATACACATCGAAATTCTGATCCACATAAGGAGTGCCATCAGGACTATTGCGATAATGCCGGCCACCGAAGGCCATGGCTTTGACCGGCCAGGCGTTTTTCATCCAGGCCAGATGATCGATGATATGGATGTAGAAATCGCTGTAATTCCCGCCGCTGGCCCACAGGAAGCTGTGGAACCGCTGCACCTGATACATCACTTCGCTGATGCCGCCAGCCGGCCGGGGTGGTGACGCAAAGGATCCCACCGGCCCATGCACGCGATAACCCCGTTCCAAAATGATATCCCCAATTTCACCGTCCTGGATGCGCTTGTATAATTCCTGGAGGGCGCGGCTGTGCCGGGACATCAAACCCACACCCACTTTGAGGTTCTTTTTCTTGGACTCTTCGGCTAAAGCAAGCAATCGGCGCGTGGCTGGCCCATCCACGGTGATCGGTTTTTCCATGAACACGTTCAGCCCTTTTTCAATGGCGTAGGTGAAATGCAGCCAGCGGAATCCCGGAGGCGTGGCGAAAATGACAATGTCGCCGGGTTTCAGACAATCCATGGCCTTTTTATAGGCGTCGAAGCCCACAAAACGCCGATCTTCGGGCACATCAACCTGTTTTGGAACGCTCCGACTGATATCGTTATAGCTGCTGCGGAGGCGATTGGGGAAGACATCCGCCATGGCCACTAACTTGATTGGGCCAAGTCGGTTGGTAGCCAAGGCATCCATCGCGGCGCCGGTTCCACGGCCACCGCAACCCACCAAGGCTATTTGTATGGTGTCGCTTCCAGCGGCATGCACAAATGGCAGGGTTTGTCCCGCCAGCGCGGTCACGGCGGCCACTTTACCGGCGGTTTTCATGAAATCACGCCTGGTGGTAATGCTGTTGCTGATCTCTTTCATATCGATCTTCATCCAATAATTGTTTTGTTTCCGGAACTAACTGATTTCAAATAATTCCGACGTTGCACCGTGGATTTCCATTCATTTCGGGTCCAAGGTCGTTAAACCCTGCCTTTTTACCGCCGTTAATTCAATACTGAAAAAATTTACCGGCCCGCTAATCCATTCGGTGGCGATGGTTTTTATAGTGGGACGATGGTTTCTGGCCAACCCGGGCCAATTCAATGATATATGGCATGCGCTAAACCCAGAGCGATCTGCGGGTTTTAGTTCGCCAAAGCGCATTCAAGCCGTTTCGGCTGGTTGTGTCCGAGGTGGCAAAGACTTTGGTGCGAACATCAACCTGATTTCATCCGAACAACATTGTGCGGGTGGAGATTGGGGCCAAGAAGAAACCGTAAAGCAGCCGGATTGGCATTTTCCCGGCAGGGAAAACCTGAAAGAGGAGGTTTTGACAACGGGCCAGATATTTCGCACAATATATGTTATATAGAATATAATCTGTTGGGAGGGGCCTCCAGACTCGGATTCCGTTCCTGGCTTGTTTTTGCCCAGGTTCCTGCCTGGCTTGCATTTCAGCCTATGCCAGGCTTAAAATCACCCTCATGAGGCGAAAGGTCACGCCTGAGACTTTGCAGCAGTTCATGAAGGATTTGGCAGTTGCGGCTCGCAGTGCGGGCAATATCTATTTTACGGGTGGCACTACTGCGTTATTGCTGGGATTCCGCGACCAAACCATTGATATCGATCTCAAGTTTGATCCGGAGCCAATCGGTGTTTTTGAAGCCATTGCAGTTTTAAAGAACCGCTTGGACTTGAATGTGAAACTGGCTTCGCCCGGCGATTTCATCCCTGTGGCACAGGACTGGCGCATACAAAGCCAGCACATCGTGCACATCGGGTTATTGGACTTTTTTCATTTCGATTTTTCCATGCAGGCCTTGTCCAAAATTGAGCGCGGCCTCGCACAAGATCTCGCCGATGCAACCAGGTTGGTTAGTGGAAAACATGTGACCGTTCTGGAGTTAAAACGGCGTTTTTTACAAATCGAGCCCGAATTGCTGCGTTACCCGGCCATTGATCCCAGGCAATTTCGCATCAAATTGGACCGGTTTTTGGATGGCCTGGAACGAAGCCAAAAACATGACTGAATCCCATTCAGCGGGTCTTTTGCCAGGCGAAGAATTGGTATCGCAAGGGTTGGCAGACCTCGCCGTGGAACACCTGAGTGAAAGCGCCTTGTTGGTGCTGATCGCCGAGCCCCGGTTAAGCAGGCTTGGGCATAAAATTCCCCATAAAGCCACAGATTGCCCATTTGAACATCGGCTTTACGAACTGCTGGAGCAACGTTTGGGAGCTGGAGCGCATTCGCATTATAACGCTCTGATCCGGCGCATCTGCAGTTATGCGCAGGTTTTGGAAAGGGAACTCAGCCAGGAAGCGCGGAAGGCGGACCCGGTTTAGCCTTGTTAAATTAGAAATCATAAAAACGGTCAAATTCCAACAGAATTAAAACTGATAATACTGTCCTATTCCCGATTTGATCTTGCGCAGGGTGGTTTATGAGGGTAATTGTTCGCCATGAACTATAGCGTATCACGTCGAGCGGCTGCGTTATCCCCGTCCTTGACTCTGGCCATTGATGCCAAAGCCAAGCAGATGAAGGCGGAGGGGCAGGATGTTGTAGGTTTTGGTGCCGGCGAGCCGGATTTTGACACGCCGCAGCACATCAAGGATGCGGCGGCAGCGGCATTGGCTGCCGGATTTACCAAATATACCCCCAGCAGTGGCATTCCCGAATTGCGCCAGGCCATAGTCGATAAATTCAAACGGGACAGCGGGCTGACTTACAAGCCGTCCCAAGTCATCGTGTCCTGCGGCGGAAAGCACTCTTGCTACAACGTGATTTTGGCGACCTGCCAGGAAGGCGATGAAGTGATCATCCCTTCGCCGTATTGGCTCAGTTACCCGGAAATGGTCAAGCTGGCTGCGGCCACACCGGTGATCGTCCCCACCTCGGACAAGACCGAATTCAAGGTCACTCCGGAACAATTGAGGGCCGCCATCACGCCCAAAACCAAGCTGTTCATTTTAAATTCCCCGAGTAATCCGACCGGTTCGCTTTACAACCGGGAGGAACTGAAGGCCCTGGGCGATATCTGCGTGGAAAAAGGGGTGCTCATCATGAGCGATGAAATTTATGACAAACTGGTCTATGATGGCGCTGAGCATGCCAGCGTGGCCACTTTTTCGCAGGCCCATTTTGAGCACACCATCATTGTTCACGGTTTGGCAAAAGCCTATTCCATGACTGGCTGGCGCCTGGGTTACCTGGCGGCCCCGGATCCGATTGCCAAGGCTATTGATGCCGTCCAAAGCCACAGCACCAGCAATCCGACCTCCTTCGCGCAAAAAGGCGGGGTGGCGGCTTTGAACGGGCCGCAGGACCACCTCAAATCGTGGCTGGCCGAATACTCCAAACGGCGCGGGTACGCGCACCAGCGGCTCAATAGCATTCCTGGCATCAGCTGCGTGAATGCCAAAGGGGCCTTTTACCTGTTCCCGAACATCAGCAAGCTGGGTCTGAAATCGATCGATTTCTGCGCCAAACTGTTGGAGGAAGAGAAGGTCGCGGCGGTTCCGGGGGTGGCCTTCGGGGCGGATGAGTATATCCGCCTGAGTTACGCTACCAGCCTGCAGAACATCGAAAAGGGCTTGGACCGGCTCGAGAAATTTGCCAAGCGCATCGCCGGGTGACCAGCGGTCCCCTGCCCCGCCGATAAGGGCGGAAAGCGTTGACTGCGCGGTTGAAATGGAGCAGCATTTTTCCATTAAACATGTTGATGCTCTGCTCCGCCGGTCTCGAAAAGGCCGCCACCCGCAAGGCCATCGGTTTTGCCGTGCCGCCTTTGGCTTCGGCGGAGGCTCCGGCTCCCTCGGCGGGCAAAAGCCGAGGCAGCCCAAGCGGGCCATTCGCGAGCATCGTGCTCCTTGGCAATTCCCCAAGGAATACCCCGCTCTTGAAAACGCAGGACCATGCATAATCAGCCTGCCGCTATAAAATTGGCACCGTGCTGCCGGCTGCCAATTACTGCGCCAAGCGTTTTCCCTCATCAATAGTAAGGCAATCCATGACAATCCTGAAAACGGTTTGCATTAAATTAAATCCCGCTGACAACGTGGTAGTTGTCAAACGTGCCTTGGAGGCTGGCCAGAAGATTGAGGAGGACGAAATTCAATTTACAACCCGTCAAAATACTCCATTTGGGCACAAAATCGCCATTTCCCCAATAGCCGATGGCGATCCCATTCGTAAATATGGCCAAATTATCGGATTTGCCCAGGGGCCCATTCAAACGGGGGATCACGTCCACACTCACAACTGTGTCATGCGGGACTTTGACCGGGCCTATGAATTCGGCGCTGATGCCCAGATAGTTCCGGTTGTTGATTTAAGCCAAAAGCGTTTTTTCCAGGGATACTTGCGGGAGGATGGGCGGGCCGGGACCAGGAATTACCTGGCTGTCATTTCCAGCGTAAATTGTTCAGCGTCGGTAGCGCGCTATGTGGCTGAACATTTTAACGGCCCGGAATTCAAGCGGGACTATCCGCACCTCGATGGCGTGGTTCCGATCACGCACAAATCCGGATGTGCGCTCCAACCCGGAGAACCCCATCGTTTATTGCAGCGCGTTTTAGCCGGCTTTGCCCGCCATCCCAATGTTGCCGGCTGCGTTTTTATTGGCTTGGGCTGCGAGGTGAACCAATTGGAACAGCTGGCCAGGGATCATTCCTTGGACATTCAGCGTCCCGGCGAATCCCCACGAGCATTTCTGAACATCCAAAATCTGGGCGGCGTGCGCAAAACCGTGGCGGCAGCGGTGTCCGCCATTCGCGGATTACTGCCTGCCGCCAACTTGGCGCGCCGGAGTTCCCAACCGATCAGCAAACTGGTGCTGGCGACCAACTGTGGAGGCTCGGATGGCAATAGCGGCGTGACCGCCAACCCCGCACTGGGAGTGGCTGCGGATGAGTTGGTGCGCCATGGCGGCACCGCAGTACTGGCGGAAACACCAGAGATTTATGGCGCGGAACATCTGTTGGTTCGGCGGGCGGTCAGCCATGAGGTGGGTGAAAAATTGCTGGAACGGATCCGTTGGTGGGAGAATTACGTGCGCATCCACGGTGCTACTATCGATAATAATCCCACCCAGGGAAACAAGGCTGGCGGCTTGACCACCATCTTTGAAAAAAGCCTGGGAGCGGTGGCCAAAGGAGGCCATTCCCCCTTGGTCGCGGTTTACCAATATGCCGAACCGATTCTGGCCCGCGGATTTTGTTTCATGGACACCCCGGGTTACGATCCGGTGAGCATGACTGGCCTGGTTGCTGGTGGCTGCAACATCGGCGTATTCACCACCGGCCGCGGCAGCGTTTATGGGTGCAAGCCATCTCCTTGTCTCAAGGTCGCCACCAATTCCCCACTGTATCAGCACATGCAGGACGATATGGACCTGAATGCCGGCACTATTTTGGAGGGCATTGAAACCGTGGAAATGGTGGGCCGGCACATTCTTGAAAAAATCATTTCCGTGGCCAGTGGCGAGCCCACCAAAAGCGAATTGGCAGGAATCGGGGACGAGGAATTCGCCCCCTGGATTCTCGGCCCCACTTTTTGATTAATCGAAAAACGGGAACAGACGCTTGAGCTCCTCCCGGCCGGGACGCTTTCCGTATTCGCAAATTTCAAAAGCCTCCGCGTGTTCAGTCTGGGCCGCCCTGGCTTCGCCATACCAACTGACCAACGCCGGGCGATAGTTTTTTGCAATCGATTGGTTGCGCCCCGCCATGTAGCCACGGACTTGGCGCTTGCGCTCAGCTTGTTTTTGCGGATCGGCAGGCATAAGCTCGGCCGAACCGTTGGCTCCGCCCTCATAAAACTGGGATTCCAGCAAATCCAGAGCATCCAGCTTCTTCTTTATTACCGGGTCGATGCCCACAATGATGTCCGCTTGGAATGGCGTCGGTTTTTGAAAGCCATCGGAATAATACAGGAACAAGGGATTGGACTTGAGGTAAGGAATGTCAGGGCAGAAAAATGGCACCGTAACCATATAAGCGGCATCCTGAACCAGGATGCTCGTATAGCGGTGGTCCGGGTGATAATCATTGGGGCGCGGGCTCATCACAACATCCGCCTGCCATTCCCGGATAAGCCGGGTGATCCATTTACGGTTTTCCAAGGTGGGCATGATTTCACCATCGTGGATATCCAGCACTTGAGCCGTGGTTCCCAGCACCTCGGCGGCCTTGGTCACTTCCGCGGCCCGGCGCATGGCCAGCGGGCCGCCTGCCTCACGCCAGTGGCCAATATCTCCATTGCTCACTGAAACCAGTTTGACCTTGTGCCCTTTGGCCGCCCACATGGCACCCACTCCACCAGCCTTCAATTCGCAGTCATCCGGGTGCGCACCAAAGCAGATGATCCGCAATTTGCCATCCGTGGGTTTGGGCAGCGGTTCAGCAGCGTTGATGGTCAGGATTCCCATGACCGATAGGGCCGCGATCCCATAAATCCGGGCCAGAGTGGATTGGTGGTATTTCATAGGGTTATGCATTGTTGCTATGGGTTCCAATCTATGTGCAAAATGGGAAAAGGCAATCAGATAAGAGAATCCTGGGAGGCCAAATTGGGGTTGGGGAGCGGGCTTGATATTAAAAGTTTTCCAACCCTGAGCCATGCGTTAAGATAAAAACATGAAGACCCGAGTGAAACAATGGATGATTTCTCGTGCCAGCCTGCTGGCGTTGCTGGGCGTTACCGCAATCTCAGGCGATTATTCCGCCAACGCCGCTGACCAAAGCCTGCAAGCTGGTTTTGGATTCCGTGATATCACCCCCCCGCTGCCGATCCACCTGGCTGGGTATGCCGCTCGCAAAAAGCCGGCCGACCGGGTGGATGGCACGCTGGCCGCCCAGGCGGTGGTTTTTTGCAATCCCGGCGGTGAAAAGGTTGTTCTCATCACCGTCGACAATTGCGAAGGGAGCCGGGCTTTTCTGGCGGCACCCATTGATGAAATCGTCAAACGGCATGGCTTTCAAGCCGGCCAGGTCATGACTACTTTCACTCATACACATTCGGCGCCTTTGCTGCCGCAAACCTTGGAAACCATGAATCTGCTGGCCCCGGCGGATAACCTCCGGATTCAGGAGTATGGGAGCTTTCTGCAAAAACAGATCGTTGCGGCGGTGGATATGGCCATGGCGGATCTGCAGCCAGCCATTTTGGAGCATGGCCAAGGGACTGCCGGTTT
Organism: uncultured Verrucomicrobiota bacterium; assembly: GCA_903845125.1. Lineage (GTDB taxonomy): Bacteria > Verrucomicrobiota > Verrucomicrobiia > Limisphaerales > UBA1319 > CAIMWS01. Next base: position 4,243 of record CAIMWS010000122.1, on the reverse strand, counting down.
CGCAATGAATCGCCGGGTATTCCGGGAAGATCGGGTCGATTTCGGGGAAAACCTGGATGGCCCGGTGGATCACGATGTTCCCGTGCTTTGCATTCGCGGGACAAACGGAACGGTGCGCGCCATCCTTTTCGGTTATGCCTGCCACGGGACCACTTTGGGTGGGGACGATTTCTACACCGTTTCCGGTGATTTCAGCGCTTACGCCCGGCAAAATGTGGAGTCACTATACCCCGGAGCCATGGCCATGTACCTGCCCGGCATGAGTTCCGACATCAACCCCTCCCCGCGCTCAAGTTTGTTGGATGCCAAGCGCCACGGTTTGGAATTGGCGGGTTCCGTGGTGGGAGTGCTCAAGCGCCCCATGCGCTCCGTGACGGGCCATTTCCACTATGCGTTCAGCGAAATAGAACTGCCCTTGGCAACCCCACCCTCCCGCGAACAATTGCTCAAAGATGCTCAAAGCAAGGATGATTATATCCGCCGCCGGGCGGAGCAATACCTGGACCGGTTAAACCGCGAACAACCCCTGCCCAAAGCCATCAAACTGCCGATGGCCGTGCTCCGATTCGGATCGGATTTGACTTTCCTGGCCATGGGCGGTGAACCGGTGGTGGATTATTCCATCCAATTACGGCGGTTATTTGGGGAAATTCATCCCTGGCGCATCGGCTACGCCTTCGATATCGCCTGCTATATTCCTTCGGCCCGCATTTTGAAGGAGGGTGGATATGAGGCCGACTCCAGCCTGATTTATTACGGTTATTACGGGCCTATCAAAGGCCTGGCGGAAGCCATGATCATCCAGCATTTCACCAAACTCATTCAGCAAACCCGGTAATCGATCCACCATGGTGCCAGCGCGGTTGGCCTAACGCTGGTCGATGGGGTGGGTGGCGGGGCCTTCGATTTTGTTCAGTGCATTAAGCGCCGGCAGGGTCAGATCCGTGGGGGGGCCTTTGATCAACTCCCGCAAAAAAGGCAGGGCATTGCTGGCTTGCGCGCCATAGGCGCTCAAGGAATTGACCGCCGCCCGGCGCACTTCCATGGCTGGATCTTTCACCAACCCCAACAGCACCGGCAGGGCCAATGCCGGCTGGTTGGTGCGCCAGCCCAAGGCTTCTGCCACGACGCTGCGGCCGTAAGCATCCGCCGTTGGGCACGCTTGAATCAATTGGGGTAATTGCAGCTCTGCCAGGTCTTTGACGGTGCTAAAAGCAGCCGCACTGCAGCGCCGTACCGCCTGATTGGGATGATTGAAATACCGGATCAACTCCCTGCGGCCGGCTTCACCCAGCATGGCTAAGGCGCTGCTGGTATACCCCGGATTAAGGCCGCGATTGAGCAAGCGGGAAAGCTCCGGGACGGCCGGGACCGCTTGTTTTCCCAGGCACTTGAAGGCCATCACGGATTGATAATGGAGATCGACGACGTTAATTCGGAAATAACGCGCCAGGCCATGCCGGACACCCCAGTTTAATATTCTTTCACGGGGGCCAGGCTTTCGGGATTGGATAATCTGCAGCAATTTGGGCAGCGCGTTAGTGCCCATGGATTGGATGGCTGCCGCCGCCTGGTCGCTCGGTTGTCCCCCACCCCACCGCAAATCGCGGATCCATTGGCTTAGAGGCCTTCCCTGGCAGACTGGATCTGGAACCCGTCGGATAACTTGGATGATCCAGATTAGAGCCAATCCCAGCCCCACTATGACTCCCAGCCAATGATGCCGCTTCATTTGATAAACATTGGATGAAGAATAAAGTTGGAGGTTAAAAAAGAGCCGGCGCTGGGTGGCTTGCTGGCGGAGGGGGTTGCAGTTCGGAGGCTTGAAGCTCCCGCGGCGTATGATCCAAAGGTGCCGCTTCCTCGATTTCCACTCCGGCGGGAATGTTTTCCAATTCTTTGAACTTGCGGGCGCTGCTTAGCACTCGCGTTTCCAATGAACCGCAGGCGCGATTATAAGCCTCCACCGCATGGCCTAAATTCTTGCCCACCTTGATCCAATGATCGGTCATATCAGCCAGGCGCTTATACAACTCGACCCCCAAATCGCTGATCGCCTGGGCATTCTCCGCGATGTTTTCCTGGCGCCACCCGTAAGCTACCGCCCGCAGCAGGGCAATCAAGGTCGTGGGCGTGGCCAGGATGACTCGCTGCTCCACTCCCGTCTCGATCAAGGCCGGATCGAACTCCAACGCCGCGCTGAAAAAATGTTCTCCGGGCAGGAATAAGACCACAAATTCCGGGGCGGGTTGAAATTGATCCCAATAGGATTTACGGCCCAGCGCGGCGATGTGATTGCGTATTTGGCGGGCATGATCCGTCAGCTTGGTTTTCCGGGTTTCATCGTCAGCGGCCTCCACTGCGAACAAATAGGCCTCCAAAGGCGCTTTGGCATCCACGACGATGTTTTTTTTGCCTGGCAGGTGAACTACCAAGTCCGGCCTTAAGCGCCCATCTTCCGTGGTCACGCTGGGTTGCTCGACAAAGTCACAATGATCCACCATGCCCGCTATCTCCACCACTCGCTTGAGTTGGATTTCGCCCCAGCGCCCGCGCACGGTGGGCGCCCGGAGGGCCTTCACCAGGTTGGCGGTTTCACCACGCAATTGGGCTTGGGTGTCCAGGAGAGACCTGACTTGCTGCATCAATCCCTCGTAGGCGCCAATCCGTGTTTTTTCCAGCTCCTGGACTTTTTGGTCGAACTTTTCCAAGGATTCCCTCACCGGCGCCACTAATTGCCCAATCGTCTGCTGCCGTTGCAGAAGATCATTTTGGGCAACTTCCTGGAATTTCCCCAGCGCGGTCTGGGCAAGATCCAGAAAGGAACGATTGTTGTTTTTAAGCGCTTCCGCCGATAGCGCCTTAAAGGCGTCGGCCAGCCTTTGCTGGGCTTGGTCCAGCAAAACCAGTTTTTCCGAGGTTTTCTTTTTCTCCTCCTCCAATTGGGTGGAGGTTTCCGACAGTTTGGAGCGTAGTTCGCCAAGCGCTGTTTGCTGTTGCTCCTTTTCCGCCTCCAGCCGCATGGCCTGTGCCTCAAGCTCTGGTATCCGGCGGTTTTTTTCTTCGGCAGTGGCGCGCTTCTGCGCCTCGGCTTGAAATTCCCGTCGCAAGGCATCCAGTTCGAGGTTTTTCTGTTCAAGGACGGCTCGCAATTCCTGTAGTTGCAGCTCCTGGCCTCGGGCTCGTTCCTGCAAAGTGGCCCTTTCGGATTCCAGCGAGGCTTTGCCGATTTCCGAGGCGTGCGCAATTTTTGTCCGTAGCCAAAGCCACGTGAAGAGACAGCCCAGGGTGATTCCCATCAGGCAAAACACCCCCGAGGTCCAGTCCTGGTTCCAGACCAGTCCTTGGATCTGGCTTATGGTAATCCGAGTGGTCATAGGAGTTGATTTTTTAGTTTAATGCCTAATGATGCTTCCCTTGGCAACGAGGATATGCTCGTTAAAACGTGAAAACAACCAGATTTGGGCCCAGGAATATTGCGCCGGACCTTCAAATAAGAGAGGCCACGGCCGCTGATGCGGATCGTGTCCTCCGCTTATTTGACGGCCATTTGCGTAGCCTGAATGCCTCCCCCGATCCCCGGTTGGACGCTGATATGCATGATTTCCCTGCCGCCTACGCACGGCCGGGTGGCTGCTTTCTGGTGGTGGAGAATCCGCAAACTGGCGCTATGGCAGGCATGTGCGGCTTGCAGGATGGCACGGTGCGCCGCCTGCATGTCGCCGAGTCCTGGCGCGGTCGGCAACTTGCCCGCCAGCTGGTTTTACGGCTGCTACAGGAGGCCCGGGACACCGGGCTACGCTCGGTGTCGTGTGTCGTCGCAACTGCCAACCAGCCAGCTCAAACCGTTTTTCGCCAGTGCGGTTTCCAATCCACAGGACGCCGCCCTGAGCATCCCTTGATGGCTCATTGCGAACTGCTGGAGTTGCCGTTTCCACCGCCTGCTTCGCCGCCGGCGGCCATGCTGATCAGCGGGAATCCATCCGTCACCCAGCTTTTAAACGAGCAGTGGCGGCATCCTTATCAACTGGTGATCGCCTCGCCGGAGTGGGCGCAAACTGAAAACCAAAGTTCCGGAGCGTTCCGGCTTTTGTTTCGGCCGAAAAGCCTGGCGGACTGCGAATTTCTGGCCAATTGGTGCGAAGTGATGCTTGGCGGATGCGCTTGTGTAATCAACGATCTCAGCGTTTTTCCCGGGGGTAAGACTGGTCCTGAGATTTTGGATCAATATCTTCGTTGCGGA
>CAIMWS010000121.1 GCA_903845125.1 uncultured Verrucomicrobiota bacterium | reverse complement strand
TATAGTAGCTTACGGTGGCGCCGGAAGCCAGCGCGGGGATCTGCGCGCCGTAAACACCGTCCCCGGCGGCGCCGTCCTGGTGCAGCCCGTCGTCGAGCATGACCACCGTGTTGGTGACCCCGCCGGTGACATAAACCAGGCTGGCGGAAGCCACCCCCAGCCGGTTCGTGATGACCGCCGTCACCCACACCCCCGCCGCCGCGGTGGGCGCCGCGGGATTGAGCGCCGTGCCGCTGATAAACGGGGCGCAGAAGTAGGCGGGCACCCCGCCAGTAATGGTGCTTTGCGGCACCAGGGTGCGCCCCACCAGCGCCGGATGGTCCGCGCCAAAACGATACGCCCGGAACAGCGCGTTTTCCATCGGCCAGGTGTCGCGCTTATAGGTGATGATCCCGCCCGCCGTCACCGGGTTGACATATTCCCAGACCGGCTCGCCCCCCGCCGTCACCTCGACCAGGTGGCCCTCGGCCGAGGCGCAGATCAGCGTGTTGCCGTTGGGCAGCCGCTGGGCGCCCGAGTCCAGGTGGCTGAACAGGCCCTGGTTGGCCATGGAATAATACATCCACACAATCTGGCGGGACATGGATTTGTTGCGCTTGTCGGTGTCATGGCCCGGCGGAACCCAGTTGTTATACCCGGCACCGGGGGGATCCACATACACCCCGGTGTCGTTGGTGGCTGAATTCAAACGCCCGTTGATTTCAAAAAGGTAGGATTGCGGCGTGGTCTCGAACAGGTCCCCCCCGTTGTTGAACACCAGGAAGTTGCCGGCCCCCGGACAGCCAGTCGGGATCCAGTGCGCGTGGCTCGAGCCGCCCAACTGCTTGTTCCCCGTGGTGGAGGTGGTCCAGTTCTGCTGGATCGAAGGGGGATTGCCCGAATTGTAGCGCGCCGGATCGCCAAACCGATACAGAAAATCCCCCGCGCTGCCCGCCGCCAGGGCGAGGCTGGCCGCCGGATTGCCGGCGAGGAAGGTGTTCCCGTGGTCAATCACGTAGAACTCGCCCCCGGCGGCGTTGACGACAATCTGGTCGAGGTTCGAGTTGTAATCGAGGGAATTGCAGTGCAGCCAGTCGTTGGTCACCGGCCGGCCGGGCAGGTTGAGATTCAGCCGGCCCGGGTAATTGGCGATGGTTTTGCCGGCCCCGGTGTAGTTGGGCTTGGCGGGGTCGAAATCCTGGATCCCGTGGTCGAAAAAGCACCACTCCCAAACCACGTTGCCCGCCAGATCCACCTCCACGATGGCGTCGGCCTGGGCGTTGGTGTAGGGGCCATTGGCCGGGTTGCAGCCCGCGGCGAGGCAGGCTTCCGCCGGGATCGATTTGGCCGCGAGGTAGAGGGTGGTAGCGGCGCCCAGCTTGGAATTGTAGATGCGGAGAAAATCGTGGTGGGGGGCGTAATTGGTGCGCGATTCGGTGTATTGCCAGACGGTCTGGCCGCTCCAGTCCACCTCCTGGAGCCCCCGGAAGCTGCCCGGATCCCCGCCGGTGGCGTCCAGGACATGGCCGTTATCCAGCAGGCGGGGGTTGGCCCCCACCGGCCAGGTGTGCACCACCCGGCCTTCCAGGTCGATCAGGTAGGTGTTGCTGCGCACCCCAAAAAAGGTGTAGCCGGCGTAGGTCTTGGCCGGGTCCCAATAAAGCACCTCCACCGGCCCCTGCAGCCGCTCAAAGGCTTGCAGGGCGGTGGCGGATAGAAATACCAGCAAACCGGCGCGGACCATAGTTGATGTTGATTTCATCGATTCAAGCCTCCGCGCCGGCAGGCTGGTGATTTTTTCCGGATATTTCATTTAAACTCATTTGAACCGCATCATTGAGGCGTTGGTGCAAGTTGGTTAGGGCAGCAACGTCACCCAATAATAGCCTTGGGGCAGGCCCAGGCGGGTGACGTCGGCGTCGATGAAAGTGGTCACCTCGCCGGTGCTGGCGCTGGTGGCGATATTGGTCCACGCCGGCGCATCAAGGGTGGCTTTGTGGAGCACCGCATAGTTACGGTTGGGCAGGCTGGCCCAGCTCAATTGCATTCCCGCAGGAGTCATCCGGAGCGCCATTAAAACCGGCGCCGGCACACCGGCGGACGTGGTGAAAGAATTGACGCTGCCGGGCGCGCCGCCCGGCTCGGTGCTGAACATTCCCTGGCTGTCCGCGGCGGTAATGTAGTAGCTGACCGTGGCACCCGCAGGGAAAGCGGGGATTTCGGCTCCGTAAATGCCGTCACCCGCCGCGCCGTCGTGGTGGGTGCCATCGTCGAGCATGGCCACCTGGGTGCTACTGCCGCCACCGGTGATCGTCCTCACCGAAACCTGGTCCAGGTCGATACGGCATTCCTCGAGGCCGCCGCGAAACTGCCAGCGCAGTTTCAGGCCGGCCACGAGTTCATCCGATTGCAGGTGGTAGCGATAGAGCTGCCAATTGTGGTTGACGCCAGCCAACTCGCTCAGGCGGGTGGCATAGCCGCTGCCCGCATCGATTTGGAAGGTCCAGCCCGCATTACCCGCCAGGCCATCGGCCCAGAGCCAGAACTCCACAAAGCCGGAAGTGCCCCGGGCGTCGATCGTCTGCGTGGGGGCGAGCATGGAATCCGTCAGATTGGTGGTGCCGCCCTTGAATTCCGCGCCATTGGTGTTGCCCAGGCCGTAGCTGGCGCCATCCCGCTGCTCGAAGGGATTGGCTCCCGCGAAAGTGACCGTCCACGCATTGTTGCAGCCGTCCCCAGTCCACGGTTTGGTCAGGTTGGTGCCCATGGTTTCCAGGAATAGCAGGTTGGTCTGGCCGGCACTGATGGCCCCGGTGCTGTAAGTCAGCGTGACCTGCGATACCGAAGTGTCGTCGGTGACCTTGGCGGTGACCCAGACGGTGTCATTGGTGGTGGGGGCCAGGGGCGTAATACTGGTGCTGGCGATCACGGGCGCCTGGTTCGGGACGCTGGCCAGGCCCACGCCCTGGACGCGCATCGGGATGGAATAGAGGGAACCGGCGTCGGTGGTGATGAACAGGGTCTGGCGATCCCGGCCCCCGAATTCCAGGTTGGTGGGCCGTTCCGGGACTTGGATTTGCTCGAGCGGCCGGCCGGCCGCGTCATAAACCAACACCGCCGTCTCGCACAGGTAAACATTACCCAGGGCGTCCAGCGTCAGGCCGTCGCATTTCACGCTGGCGAAAAGCGTCGGGTTCCCCAGGCTGCCGTCGGCGTTGATGGTGTAGCGGAACACCTTCGTGGCGCCCCAGTCAGCCACATACAGCGTCTTCCCATC
>CAIMWS010000120.1 GCA_903845125.1 uncultured Verrucomicrobiota bacterium | reverse complement strand
TGATCGTCAAAGAGGGGCCTTATGTGACGGATATCCGGCTGGAAACCAACACCGTGACGCTCACCTTTACCGCCCTGCCCGGCACGAATTATTGGGTCTATGAATCACCAGACTTGAGTTATTGGCGCAAGGCGGGGATGGTGGTGGCGGACCGGGAACGGATGACATTCCAACTGGTGACGCCTTCCGCAACTGTGGCGCCTCGGAGTTTTTACCGGGTGGATCTGGCCAAAAATGCCAACCCGCCGCCGGGGGGCATGGTTTGGATACCGCCGGGCACCTTTGCGATGGGCAGCACCACGAACGAACAGGGTCACATTTCGTCGGATGGGCCGCAGACGGTGGTGACGATAACCAGGGGATTTTGGATGAACCAGTATGAGACCACCCAGGCTGAGTATCAGTCGTTAATGGGGAGTAATCCGAGCAATTTCACCGGAAATCCGCAGCAACCGGTGGAACAGGTGCAATGGTATGATGCCACCAATTATTGCGGGAAGCTGACGGAGCGGGAGCAGTTGGCGGGGCGGCTGCCAGGGGGGTATGTGTATCGGTTGCCGACTGAGGCGGAATGGGAATATGCGTGCCGGGCGGGGACAACCACACGGTTCAGCTTCGGGGATGACCCCGGCTCCACGAAATTGGTGGAATATGGCTGGTATTCTGGCAATAGCGGCAGCCAAACGCATCCAGTGGTGCAGAAGTTGCCCAATGCCTGGGGTTTGTACGACATGCATGGGAACGTCGCGGAATGGTGCCAGGACTGGTATGGCCCTTATCCAGGCGGGAGTGTGGCTGACCCTCGGGGTCCGAACACGGGCTCGGAACGCGTGCATCGCGGTGGCGGTTGGTACCACAACGGCTGGCAATGCGGGTCCGCCCAACGCTACCCCTACACGCCGGAGCACCGGCGCAGCGACCTCGGCTTCCGCGTCGTCCTGGCCCCGGGTCTGTGAGCACCGTCTGGAACCGGAGGGAGCATGGAGCCTGGAGCGCAGGGTAGGGAGCGTAGAGCAGGCTGGCGAGGCGAGGGACGATATAGCCGCCGACCGCCCCTATGCCGCCTTGAAAACGGCGGCCGGGATCGTTCCTCGGGCCGCGTGGATGAGCCCAAGTCCAAGGCCAGCGTGCGCCGGTTCCAAAAACGCTTTCAGCGCCGGGAGGGTGGCCCGGACTGTCTGCGGGCGCTCGTTTTCTCCAAGACACCAGTTGCCTGGCGCTTCGCAAAATGAAAAGGCGCGTAATATCCCGGCCCCCCCCAAGTCGATTTTTTTCATGGAAATCCCTGGCTGGTATTTGCTACAATGTGCGTATGGGAACGCATGGCGCTGGGAGGGAGGTTTTGGATCCTCCGGGCCTTGGTTGACGATGGAAGTTGGCGGATTCACAAAAAGGAAATGATATGCAACGGATCTGGAGGTTCACCGCATGGTTGGTTGGATTGTTTTGGCTGGCGGCGCCCGCCCGGGCGGGGGAGCAAAAGCTCGATGTGAAGTGGCTCAAAGGCCCCGCCACGGCCTACCTGAAAAACATCGCCGAGGTGAAAGTGCCGGAGGGTTATCTGTTCGCCGACCAAAAGGGCACCAAAATGCTGCTGGAACAGATGGGCAATCCCACCGACGGCAATGAAATTGGATTCCTGGCCCCCGAATCGACCTCGTGGTTTGTCGTTTTCGAGTTCAACGAGGTGGGTTACGTCAAGGACGAGGAAAAGGACCAGCTCGACGCGAACAAAATGCTCGAGCAAATCCGGCGCGGCACCGAGCGCAGCAACGAGCGCCGGGCAGCCATGGGCGCGGCGCCGCTGTTCGTGACCGGCTGGGAACAGCCGCCCAGGTACAATCCCACCACGCACAACCTGGAATGGGCCATCCGGGCCGAATCGGAAGGCAAGCCCATCCTGAATTACAATACCCGGCTGCTCGGACGGCGGGGCGTGATGAGCGTGAACCTCGTCGTCGACCCCGACAAACTGCAGGCGACCTTGCCTGCCTTCCGCCAGTTGATGGCGGATTATTCCTTCCAAACCGGGGCCAAATACGCGGAGTTCCGGCCCGGCGATAAAATCGCCGCGTTCGGGCTGGCGGCGCTGGTGACCGGCGGGGCCGCGGCGGTGGCGGTGAAGCTGGGCTTTTTCGCGGTGCTGGCCAAGTTTTTCAAAGCCTTTTGGAAGCTGGTGGTAATTGGGGTGGTGGCGCTGGGAGCAGGCTTCAAGCGGTTGTTCGGCGGCCGGCCCCAGTCATGAGCGTGGGCCCGGGTCCAGGGCGGCGAAGGAATCCGACCGCGCGCCGGCGGCGCCGCGCCGGACTTTTGCCGGTGCGGGGCTGATGACTTCCCATGAGCGACCTGGAAGTCATCTACGTCATCCTGGTGTTATTTTACCTGTGGGAATGCCTGGTTTGGCTGCCCCGGGGGCAGGTGTTGTTCTGGAAGTCCTGGTTCGGCGGCTGGCGCGCCGGCCACCCCAGCCCGCTGGTCGGCAACCTCCGGGGGGGCGTAGTAGTGGCGCCGCTACTCCCCCCCTCGGCCGCGTGCCATCTGGCCAGCCAGGCGCCGTGGTCTTTGGCGCCGCAAGGCTTGCTGGCGTTCGTGGCCGCCAGCGTCAATCCCGGCTGGCGGCCGCCTCAAACCGGCCGGTTCGTGCCGTTTGCGGAGCTCCAGGAGGTCGTTTGGTCGCCGCCCCGGCTGCGCCTGAACGGCCAGACCTGGATGAAGGCCAAAGCCGGCCACCTGGCCCGTCCCTGGCAGGCTTTGCTGGCGCGGCTGCGGGCGGCGGCCGCCCCGGCGCGGAAGGGCCTTATTGAGGAATTTCTGGCCGGCACCCTGGCCTGGGAAAAAGCCCGCGATGCCTGGCGCGAATTTGAAGAAAAAACCGGCCGTTTGCGCTGGGCCGGCCACTGGCTCTTCGCCTACTGCTATGGGGTCATGCCGGGAGTGGTGTGGTATTTCGGCTTCACCCTGGTGTGGAAATGGGTGCTCCTGGCATTGCTGGCCAGCACGCTGGCACCGGCCCTTATGTTCCGGAAACTGCACCGGCACTTTTATCCCCTGGAGGATGAGGAGCGTTTCTCCCTGTTTGCAGTAATGCTGCTCTCCCCCGCCAATGCGATCCGCGCCCGGGATAGCCTGGCGCGGCCTTTGCTGGTCCGTTTCCACCCCCTGGCTGTGGCCCGCGCGCTCCTGGACGAGGAGGCATTCCAGGCTTTTGCGATGGCGTATCACCGCGAGCTCTGCCATCCCGCCTGGCCCCTGCCGTCCGGGGCGGCTGGCGAAATGGAAGCCGGGGCCCGCGAGGCCTGGACCAGCCTGGTGGAGGCTTTCCTGGTCCGCAACGGAGTGGACCGGGCCAGCCTGAACCGGCCGCCCGCCCGGGCGGACGCCACCTGCCAGGCCTATTGCCCGCGGTGCCTGGCCCAATACACCCAGGCAGGCACCGGCTGTCCCGATTGCGGCGGGCTGCCCCAGGTGGCATTCAGCGCGCCCGCCGGCAGCCCAAGCGTCCGGACCGGTTAATTGCGGCAACCGGTTAGTTGCGGCTTTACATTTTTCCGGTTTAAGGCGATTTATTGGCCAGTGCCCGAAGGTTTTCCCGCCGCCTGGCGGGGCCGGCGCGGGCGAGGCAGCGGCGTGAACGACAGGCATGATTATGAAAAATCGGCAGTGGTGCGGGATGATCCTGGTGGCGGTGGCGGCCTTGACGACTGACGCTCCGGCCCAGGCGGCCAGCCCGGCCGCCAAAGAAGCCACCGTGGTGGCCCGGTTGAACTCGGACGCCAAGCTGGCTGGTTGGTGGAAATTTGATGAAACCACCGGCCAAACCGCGGCCGATGCCTCCGGCAAGAATCGTCCCGGCGAATTGCAGGGTGGCGTGGCCTTTGAAACGCATTCCGCCGACGGCCGCCTCGGCAAGGCCATTCGGTTCGAGGGCAAAGGCCTGGTCCGCATCAAGGGTTACAAAGGGGTCACCGGAACGGAGCAACGGACGATATCGGCCTGGATCAAAACCACCACCACGGAAGGCGACATCGTGGCTTGGGGAAGCGATGCCCCGGGCAAGATGTGGCGCTTTGGCTTTGTCCGGGGCGGTGTGGGGGTGACCCCCAAGGGCGGCTATTTGTATATGCGGCCCGGAACCCAGGACGGCAAATGGCATCATGTGGTGGTGGTGGTCCGCGAAGCCGCGCCGCCGAACCTCCACGACGACGTCAAGCTATTCAAGGATGGCGAACCCGCCGAGATCGATGACATCGGCCTGCTGGACCTGTGGCCGATCGAAACCGGCGACGCCCAGGAGGTGGTCATCGGGCAGCGGTTCAAAGGCTCGATCGACGACCTGCGCATTTATGAGCGGGCCTTGACGGACGATGAAGTGAAAGCGTTGTTCAAGGCCGCAAATCAGTAAACCAGAAATTCAGCATTCCCTCACCGCAAACTCCCACCCAGAAAGGAAAACACCATGAACCAGCAACGTAAAACCCGGCGTGAATTTGTGCGCGACTCCGCCCTGGCCGCGGCGGGCCTGGCGGCCGGCGTGAGCGCCCTGACAGACCAGGTTGTCCAAGCCGCCCCGGATAAACCGGTGGATACCTCCAAGATCCTCAATTACAACCAGAACATGGAATACCGTCGCCAGGGGAAAACCGGGCTGATGGTTTCGGCGGTCTGCCTCGGCGGGCATTCCCGGAGCAACGACCAGGAGCGCCACGACATCATCAGCCGTTGCATTGACGTGGGCATCAACTACATCGACGCCTGCTGGGACAACGAGGTGAAGCGCGACGCCAAGGCCCTCAAAGGCCGGCGCGACAAAATGTATCTGGGTCTTTCGCACGGCGCCGCCGAAGTGCGCAACGAAAGCTGCCGCACCGCCAAGAAGCTGGGGGAGGCGCTCGACTGGCTGCTGAAGGAATCCGAGCAGGAATACACCGACCTGTGGCGCATCACCTGCCTGGAGCCGGGTGGCCGGCACACCTTCGACACCGCCTGCGAAATCGCCACGGCCCTCGAGAAAGCCAAGCAGCAGGGGAAAGCCCGGAACGTCGGTTTCTCGACGCACGACCGGCGCTGGATCAAATTCATGATCGAGTATTTCCCGCAGATCGATGTGGTCTGTTTCCCGTTCACCACGATGAGCAAGGCGGCCCCCAAGGACAGTTTGTTCCCGGCGTTGAAGAAATGCGATGTGGGCGCCTTCGGCATCAAGCCGTTTGCCGCCGGCACACTCTTCACCAACAACCAGGAGGAGAACTTCAAGAATGCCCGGCTGGCCCTGCGCTACATCCTGCGCACCAATACCGTCATCCCCATTCCCGGTCTCTGCAGCATCGCCGAGGTGGACAATGCCGCCAAGGCCGTGCTGGAACGGCGGGAGCTGGACGTCCAGGAAAAAGCGGAACTTGAAACCATCAATGACACCATGATGGCCAAGCTCCCTGAGAATTATCAATGGCTCCGCCAGTGGGAATTCGTTTGATGGCGGCCTCAGAAAAGCGGCCGCCTTTCATCAGGGCCGGGAGAGCCGGCGGTCTTTTATCGGCGCTCGCGGCGGCGTTATGGATCACGGGCTGCGGCCACACGCCGCCCGGAGGCCAGCCGCCGCCCGTGGCGCAGCCCAACCCG
>CAIMWS010000119.1 GCA_903845125.1 uncultured Verrucomicrobiota bacterium | reverse complement strand
GCGGATCACGCCGGAGATGGTCCGCCGAGCCGCGGGCGGGATGCGTTTGTGGATGACGTTGCCACCCAGCGGCAAGGGCAGGCCTTCATTTTCCGAGCCCCACCAAACGCCCAGGTCGGCGCACAATTGCAGGCCCAGCTGGCGGTAGGTGAGCTGGCCCTCGTGGATGATCAAGCCCACCTCCGCGGCGCCCTCCTGCACCGCGTCGAAGATGCGGTCAAAAGGCACCACGATGTAATCCAGGCCGGCAGCCGGCCGGTTCAACCACAATTGGAGGGCGAGGAACGCGCTGGTCAGCGTGCCCGGGACCGCGATCTTTTTGCGGGCGACCTCCTCCCGGGAGAAAGGCTGGCGCGCCACGAGCATCGGCCCGTAGCCATCCCCCATGCTGGCGCCGGTGGGGAGCAGCGCATAATGGCCGGACACGTGGGCGTAAGCATGGATGCTGATGGCCGTGACATCCAGCTCGCCCCGGCGGGCCATTTCATTGAGGGTCTGGATATCCAGCAGCCGGTGTTCAAACCGGAAGCCGCCGCTGGAGATCAGGTTCCTGGCCAGGGCGTAAAACATGAACGCGTCGTCCGGATCGGGCGAGTGTCCCAAGGTAATGATTTGCTCATTCATCAGAATCCCAAATATAACAAGAGCCGGTAAGTGGCAAAAGCCATAATCCAGGCCACCACGGCGAGGTAGCACCACTGGAACACCGGCCATTTCCAGGAATTGGTTTCGCGGCGGACAATGGCCACCGTGCTGGCACATTGCAAAGCAAAGACGTAGAACACCATCAGCGAGAGCCCGGAAGCCGGAGTGTAAAGGCGCCCGCCATCCGGCCGGATCTGCTCGCGCAAGGTCTGCACCAGGCTCCGATTGCTGGCGGAAGGATCGGCGTTGCCGACGCTGTACACCGTGGACATGGTGCTGACAAACACCTCCCGGGCGGCAAAGGAAGCAATGATGCCGATCCCGATTTTCCAATCGAACCCGAGCGGCGCCAGCACCGGCTCGATGAACCGGCCCATCCGGCCGGCAAAACTGGTTTGCAGGCGCTCCGCAGCCTCCTGGGCATTCAGCTCCGCTATTTCCCGTTCCACCCGGGCCGCCAAAGCGGCCTGGCCCACCCCGGCTGGCGCCACCCCGGATCCCACGGCCTGCCGGAGCTGGGCGAAGTGCTGCTCCCGCTCCGCGCTGTGGGGGTAAGTGGCCAGGAACCAGAGAACTATGTTGAGGCACAGGATCAGCGTGCCGGCGCTGTGCAGGAACATCCGGGCCCGCTGCCACATATGCAGCAGCACCCCTTGGAGGGTGGGCCGCTTGTAGGGGGGCAGCTCCATGATCAACAACGGGGGCGGGCCTTTCAGGAAGGTGCTCTTGAAAAGCCACGCCACCAACAAGGCGGCGCCGGTGCCCAGCAGGTATAGCCCCAGCATGGTCAGGCTCTGCAGCGGAATCCAGCCCGCCAGCTGGCGGTCCGGAATGCAGGCGGCGATCAGCAAAGTGTAAACCGGCAGGCGGGCGGAGCAGGACATCAAGGGCGCAATGAGGATGGTGGCCAGGCGGTCCCGAAAATTTTCGATGGTGCGGGTGGCCATGATGCCCGGAATGGCGCAGGCGTAGGAGCTGAGCAGCGGGATAAAGCATTTCCCTTGCAGCCCCACCTTGCTCATGAACCGGTCCATGATGAAGGCCGCCCGCGACATATACCCCGTGTCCTCCAGCAGCCCGATGAAAAGGAACAGGATGCAGATCTGCGGCAAAAACACCACTACCGCCCCCACCCCGGCGAAGACCCCCTGCTCGAGCAGACTGTGCAGATCGCCGGGCGGCACCATCCGGCCCACCTGCTGCCCCAGCCAGTTGACACCCGCGTCCAGCGCTTCCATCGGCAGCTTGGCCAGGATGAAAATGCTGTTGAACATCAGGGTCATAAGCCCCAGGAAAATCAGCACGCCCCAGATTTTATGCGTCAGCACCCGGTCCAGCCGGTCGCTCAAGGTTTCGCGCACATCGGCCATCTCGGTGATCACCGCGTCGCACAGGGCGGCGATACAGGCATAGCGCGCTTCAATGGGCTTGGTGCCCCAGTCCAACCCAGCCTCCTCCAACCGGCGCCGGGCGGCCCGGGCTTGATCCTGGATGGGGGCCGGCTGGGCCAGCACCAGGCTCTTGACCGGGCGGGAATCCCCGAGGAGGAGCAAGGCTTCCGCGTGCCGATTAAAGGGCGCCCCGGGGGCCGCCTGGCCACCCAGCAGCTCCGCCAGGCTGGCGATTTCCCGGAGGTAAACCGGCGGCAGATCCCCAAAAAATCCGGGATGGGCAGGGCGCGGGGCATCCAGGAACCGCACAATTTCCAGCCGCAATTCAGCGATGCCAGAGCCTTGGCTGGCCACCAGCGGGATGACGGGCACCTCCAGCAGCTCGGACAGGAGCCGGGGGTTGACGGCCTTGCCGTTCTGAGTGGCCACGTCCACCATGTTCAAAGCCAGGATGGTGCGATAGCCCAATTCTATGACCTGCGTGGCGAAGTAGAGGTTACGGTGCAGGTTGGAGGCGTCCACCACGATCACCACCAAGTCCGGCGCGGGCACTTTGGCAATCCTTTGCAGCAACACGTCCCGGGCGATCTGCTCATCCGGCGAATTCGGGCTGAGGCTGTAGGTGCCCGGCAAATCCAGCATGGTGATTTCCCGGGCCACCCCGAGCAGGCGGCCTTCCTTGCGCTCCACTGTCACCCCGGGGTAATTGCCAACCTTGGCGCGCAGACCGGTGAGTGCGTTGAAAACCGTGGTCTTGCCGCAATTGGGATTGCCGGTCAATACCACCTGCGCGGGCGCGACCGGTTTATCCGTGATGGGAGGCATGAAAATCGCGTCAGTCTATTGCGGGGCCACCCAGATCAGGCCGGCTTCGTGGCGGCGCAACGAAAGGGTGGACCCCCGCAGCCGGATTTCCACCGGATCCCCCAGCGGCGCAAAGCGAATTACCTCCACCACCGTCCCCGCCACCAGGCCCAGCTCCATCAGCCGGGTATGATCCTCAGGGGGGCAGCGGATTTCACAAACCACCGCCCGGTGGCCGGGCGGAATGGCAGCCAGCGGAAGATACCTGGAAGGCATACCTGGCTCACGACGCTTGCCGGAAGACCGGCAGCGGTTCCACCAGGATCTGGCGGGCCAGGTCGGTGCTCAAGCCGAAACGGGCATTGCATACCTGGCAAATGATGGTGGTGTTCTGGGTCAGCAGGCGCAATTTCTGCTCTTCGCAAAAGCCCATTTCCCGCAGCCGGTGGGCGACTTCGGGCGGGGCGTCCAGCTGCTTGATTTTCACCGCGGTTCCCGCTTTGACCTGGTTCAATGGACACGTCACCGGATTGGTGCATCCGGAGGACAGCTTAATGACTTTGGAACCTTGATTGCTCACGTCGCCCTCAATCTAGCCCAAACCCGGCTGGACGCAAGGCTCATTCCGCCGGGATGAGAGCAGGAGGGCGATCATGGCATCCCCTCATTCTGGTGGAGAATTCCGTTGATTGGGAGTAGTTCCGAGGCACACATCGTTGCTGGTTTTGACTTTTGGCCCGGCGCAGGCTAAAATGATGACAGATACCAAAATAAATCGGAGAGCAAACTGTCCGGTGGAGCCGCCTTATGAACCCGCACCTCAAACCATGGCAAATTTCGGCCAACGACTTCCCCGGGGATAACGCGGCATCGGACCAATTGCAGTTCCTGGTGGGGTACGCCATCCTGGCGCCCTCGCCCCTGAATACCCAGCCATGGCATTTCCGGATCCATTCGCGGCACCTGGATCTGCACGCCGACTGGCACCGCCAGCTGCCGGTGGCCGATCCGGAGGGGCGGGAGTTGATCGCCAGCTGTGGCTCCGCCCTCTATAACCTGCGGGTGGCGGCGGAGTATTTTGGCCACCAGCACCGGGTGGATTTCTTCCCGGACGAAGGCCAGCCGGACCTGCTGGCCAGCCTGCACCTGGGCCTGGGCGCCCAAACCAGCTCGGAGGATGTCCTCCAGTTCCATGCCATCACGCGCCGGCACACCAACCGGCAGGCGTTCCTCGACCAGCCTGTGCCGGAAACTGTGCTGGCTGCCTGGGAACAGGCGGCGGCGCCCCTGGGCGCCTGGCTGAGGATCCTGCGGGACGAGGCCACGCGGCTGGCCGTGGCGGACCTGGTGGCCGAGGCCGACCGCCAGCAGTGGGCCGACAAAGCCTTCCGCACCGAGCTGGCCCGCTGGGTGCGGCCCCGGCCGAACGAGCACGGGGACGGTTTTGCAGCTTCCGCCCTGGGCATCCAGGACTGGCTGTCCTTCGCCAGCCCCACGCTGGTCCGGACCTTCGACCGCGGCAACGGGCAGGCCGCCACGGACCGGGAAATCGCCCTGCACTCGCCGGTGCTGGCGGTGCTGGGGACGGAAACCGACGATGTGGGGGCCTGGCTGAACGCGGGGCAGGCGCTGCAGAAGCTCCTGTTGAGCGCCACCACCGATGGGATCTGGGCCTCGTTCCTCAACCAGCCGGTGGAAGTCCCCGAGTTGCGCCAAAACCTGGCGGAAACCATCGGGTGCCCGGGCTATCCGCAGGCGGTGCTGCGCCTGGGCTACGGACCCGCCCCCGCCCCCACGGTCCGCCGGCAGGTGCGGGAGGTGCTCCTGCCCTGGCGGTAGCCGAGCGCGGGCGTCCTGCGGCTCAACTTGGCTCATGGACATCGGCGCCCTTTTCAGCCAGAATCGGACGCATGCAAAGCCAGAAGAGCGCCGCCGGAAAAGCCTGGAACCACCGGAAACCATTCCTTTTGGGGCTGGCCGCCCTCAGCCTGGCCGGATGGGGCTGGGCGGGCAATCCCGACCCACCGGCCGGTCCGGAAGCGGCCGCCCCCCGGGATGAGCTGGCGGCGGGTTTTGAAAATCCGCCCCTGGCGGCCCGGTTGCGGGCTTACTGGTGGTGGCTCAATGGCAACGTGACGCGCGCGGCCATCACCCGGGACCTGGAGGAGATGAAAGCGAAGGGTTTCGGGGGCGCGCTCCTCTGCGACGCCGGCGGCGCGGAGCAGGATGGCAATGACCGGGTGCCGCACGGCCCCACCTTCCTCACCCCGGATTGGCGCGAGCTGTACCGACACACGCTGCGCGAGGCGGACCGGCTCGGCTTGGAAATGAGCTTGAACATCCTCAGCGGATGGAACCTGGGCGGTCCGCTGGTGCGGGCGGAAGACGCCGCGCAAAAGCTGGTGTTCGCGGAGGCCACCGTGCGGGGGCCGGGACCGGTGCGGCAGAAGCTGCCGGAGCCCAGGAGCCGCGACGGTTTTTACCAGGATCTCTTTGTGGTGGCTTACCGCCTGCGAACGGACGGGGCGAAGGATGGACTTTTCACCGGCCTCAGCGCCAGCTCCGAGCAGCCGGAACATCCCGCCGCCAGCCTGGCGGAGAACGCCGGCGACAGCCTCTGGGTTTCCCGAGGCACCCTGCCGGGCGAAGGCCCCACCGCCGCCCAGCCGGCCTGGATCCGGTTCGACTTCGCGGCGCCGGTCCAGGCGAATCTGCTGCGCCTGCGCCCGCGGCCGGGCTACGGACCGCGTGAATGCACCTGGCAGGTGGCGGAGGATGGCCAGTCCTTCCGCACCCTCAAAACCTTCGCGGCCGGCGCCACCAACGAGACCGTGCTGGCCTTCGAGGCCCCGGCTGGCCGCGCCTTTCGCCTCCTGGTGACCGGGTCGTACGATCCCACCCATCCGCAGGCGCCGCGCAATGTGCAGATCGCCGGCCTCCAGCTGTCCGGCCCCGGCGGCGCCTGGCCCGCCGGGCCGCCGGGCCATCGCCCGATCCAGAATTGGGAGCAAAAAGCGCTCCACAAAGCCTTAAGCTTCTCCGCGCCGGACACCTCCCCCCTGCTGCGGGACGTTCCGGCGGAGCCCGGCGAAGCGGCCACGCGGGCGGCGGATGTCCTGGACCTGACCGCCCGCTTGCGGGCGGGCGGTGTGCTGGAATGGGAGGCTCCGGAAGGTGCCTGGCGGGTGATCCGCTTCGGCCGCACCATCGGCGACCATTCCTACGTCTCCACCTCCAGCCAAGGCTGGCAGGGCTACGCGGTGGACGCCCTGGACCGGGGCGCATTCCAACGCTATTGGGACGCGGTGGTGGAACCGCTGCTGGCCGACGCCGGCCCCCTGGCGGGCCGCGCGCTGAAATACCTGCACACGGACAGCTGGGAGGTGGAAGCCATCAACTGGACCCCCACGCTGCGCGCGGAATTCCGCCAGCGGCGGGGCTATGATTTCCTGCCCTGGCTGCCGGTGATCGCGGGGCACCTCGTGGACAGCCGCCCGGTGAGCAACCGCTTCCTGAACGATTTCCGCCGCACGATCGGCGACCTGGCGGCGGAAAACCACTATGGGCTGTTCCTGGAACAGGCCCGCCGCCACGGTCTGTTGATCCATCCGGAGTCAGGCGGCCCGCACGCGGTGCCCATCGACGCCCAGCAATGCCTGGGGCTGAACGACATGCCGATGTCCGAATTCTGGGCCCGGTCCTGGCGCCACCGCTTGGGGGACACCAACCGGTTCTTCGTGAAGCAGCCCGCCGCCGCCGCCCATACCAATGGCCGCCGCCTGGTGGCCGCTGAAGGCTTCACCACCATCGGGCCGCATTGGCAGGAAACGATCTGGGACAACCTCAAGCCCGCCTTTGACCAGGCGGTGTGCGAGGGCCTGAACCTGCTTGTGTGGCACGCCGTGGTGTGCTCGCCGGAGGAAATGGGCCAGCCTGGCCAGCAATACTTTGCCGGCACCCATTTCAATCCCGCCACCACCTGGTGGCCGAAGTCGGAGCCCTTCCTGCGCTACCTCAACCGCTGCCAGTGGCTGATGCAGCAAGGCCGGTTTGTGGCGGATGCCCTTTATTACTACGGCGACCACGTGCCGAATTTCGCCCAGCTGAAACGCGCGGACCCGGCGCAGGTGCTGCCCGGTTATGACTACGACGTGATCGCAGAATCGGTCCTGGTCAGGCAATTGGCCTGCCGCAGCGGCCGCCTGGAACTGCCGGATGGCATGGACTACCGCGTCCTGGTGCTGCCCAACCGCCACAACATCTCCCTGCCGGTGCTGCGCAAGCTCAAGGAACTCGCCGGCGCGGGGGCCACCGTGATCGGTCCCCGGCCCGACCAGGCCAGCGGCCTGACCGATTACCCGGCCTGCGACGAGGAAGTCCGCCAACTGGCCCGGGAACTCTGGGGCGAAACCGATGGCCAGCCGGCGGGGACGCACCCTTTTGGGCAGGGGCGCTTCATTTGGGGCAACACCGCCCGGGAGGTGCTGGCCCAGGCCGGCATCCAGCCCGATTTTGAGGCCGCCGGCGGCCAGCCGGGCACGTTGGTCGATTACATCCACCGGCGCACGGACGCAGCCGATATTTATTTCCTCGCCAACCGCTCGAACCGCGCGGAACGGGTGGACTGCTCCTTCCGCGTGACAGGTAAAACACCGGAAATCTGGGATCCGGTCACCGGCCTGCGCCAGCCGGCGGCCGCCTATGCAGCGCTGCCCGGCTGCACCCGGGTGCCGCTGGAATTCCCCCCCTTCGGCTCGCTCTGTGTGGTGTTTCGCACACCGGCCGCCGCGCACCCACCCACCGCGCGCCACAACCGCCCGAACTGGATGCCCATCACCAGCCTCGACGGTCCCTGGCAGGTGCAATTCGATCCCCGCTGGGGCGGACCGGCCGGGCCGGTGGTGTTCGACGACTTGGTGGATTGGACCCGGCGGCCCGAGCCGGGCATCCAGTATTATTCCGGAACCGCCACCTACCGTCAGCACTTCCATTTCCAAGGGGCGGAAAGCTTCCCCTCCCAGCGCATCTTCCTCGATCTGGGCCAGGTGAAAGAATTGGCCGAGGTGCGCCTCAATGGGCGCAGCGTGGGGATCACGTGGTGCCCGCCCTGGCAACTGGACGTCACCGGGGCGATCCGGGACGGGGAAAACCTCCTGGAGATCGAGGTGGTGAATTTCTGGCCCAACCGGCTGATCGGCGATGGCCGCCTGCCAGTGGAAAAGCGCATCACCAAAACCAACATCCGGAAGTTCTACGACCAGCCACCCAAGGATCCCCAATACCACCTGATGGAATCAGGATTGCTCGGGCCGGTGCAATTGAAAAGGCGCCTGCCCCCGGATCCGCTGTGAGCCCCCCGGGGTTCGCTTCCGCCAGCCAGAAATCGAGGGTAATCTTTTTTTACCTGGTCACACGCCTCAGACGGTTGCCAAAGCAGTCGGACTCTCCGCCGCATAATGGGAGCGGCCGGCGCTGGATTGGGAAACCGGGACGTGGATGGCGCAGGCCAGGCACGGATCAAAGGAATGCAGGACACGCAATACCTCCACCGGCTGGGCTGGATTCTGAATGGGAATGCCGGCCAGCGCCTGCTCGATTGGCCCGCGCCGGTTTTCCGCATCCCGGGGAAAAGCCTGCCAGCAGGCGGCGGGGAGGATCTGGAATCGGCTGGCCCGGCCGCCGGCGGCCTCCACCCAGCGGGCCGGGGCGCCGCAGGGAGCCTCCGTCAAATTGATTTCCGCGGCTGCCAGGGGACTGCTACCGGAGACGCCTGGGGACGAGTCCAGGAGGGCCTGGTCCACCCACTGGGACATGGCTTGGGCGATTTTCAGCGCTTCGTAGGCGCGCGCCCGGTGGCGGTCCATCACCGAAATGCCGTGCGGGTATTCGCCGTTGATCCACAAGCGCGCCAGCGGGCCGGCCTCGCAGGATCGGTGGGCGCTGCGCAGCGCCGCCAGCCAGGCCGGGGTTGCGCCTGGCTGGTCATACCCTGCAGGGCACTCCCGCCCGGTCATCGCCAGGGCACTCAGCATCTCCACGGCGCTGGATCCAGCCTGCACCCGGCCTGGCCGGAGCAGTTTTTTCGAGCCATCCGCATTGAGGTCAAACACCCCGTGGGAGACCAGGTGGCCTTCGCTGCGCCCGAGGTCGAAATAATCCTCGTAAACGAATGCCAGCGCCTCCACATCCGGGATGTAGGTGGCTTGGATGAAATCGATCAACCCGGCGCAGCCGCGCTTGAAAAACAAGAGCAAGTTCCGCACGGGATGGGGGGTGGAATCCCCATCTGCTGCGGCTCCGTCGGCGGGCTGGGAACCGCTGAGGGTCACCCCCAACTCCCGCGCCTTGCGGGCCATGGCCAACGCCTGGGCACGATGCCCCAACAGCGTGGCTGTAGTGTGGGAATCACAACGCCGGTCCCCCTGCCAGCACGGCTCCTGCGGCTCCAATCCGGGGCCGTCAATGTAATCCCCCAGCGCCTGCCGATAGAAATTCAGCAAATGGGTCTCCACATAATTCGCCCCGAGGACCAGGTTGCGCAGCAGGCGGGTATGAGTGGGAATCCGCTGGTGCGAGACGCCATCCGGCGCCACCCAGGAAACCGGGACCTGGGGCACCGGGCAGGAACCACAGAGGCACGCGAAGGTGGCGGGCAGCCCCCGGATGCCGGCCTCCACCGGCCGCCAGGACGCGCCGCGGAGGGGAGCGCTGCAGACCTGGGCCGCCACAACCGTCCCGCCCTCGATTTGCACCTCGATTTGGAGGCGCCCTGCCAGCCGGATTTCGGAATTGATGGAAACTAAAGCTGCCATAAATTGTCTTCCTTCCGTTTTCAAGGCCCGGGGGCAACGGCCGCCCGCGCGAGGTTCTTGGTCTTTTTTCTGGTTATTCCGTGCTCCTCCCTGACCCGCCAACCCTGTAGATTGGCGGTCAAAAATTGACCGGCCTTTTCCCTCCTACCGCGAATCCCCGCCAGCCTGGACTATAAATCAGCATATTCAGCAGGGAAATGCCATCGGACGCGTGATGAATTATGCCTCATCAAAATGATGAATCGGAATTGACCTTTACGGATGGCCTGAGTTTTTTTCCCAATGTTTTTATCACCGGTAAAACCGCTTTGCCGGGTGGTGGCCCATCCAGTTTCATGCATAGTCCCGCGGAATAATCCACCCAGGGCTGGTTTGTTTCCAAAGGCCATGATAATCTCCGTTATCTTATCGTTTCACAGTCAATAATGGCATATGCCCGTCCTTTGCTTTCTGCAATAAGCGTGCCAGCCGCCGCAGTTAGATCGGCAATCAACTCCAGATCAGACAGTTAGAAAACTGGCTGGAAGGTCCAGGGGGATTGGCGGCGGTGGCGATTGGGCGGATTGCCCCACCAGCGGCCAGGCCGGGAAGCCGATGATTGGGGCCTTTGCCCCAAGTCTGGGAAATGGCACAGAAGGGCGGTTTTCTGCGCTCAAGAAAGGGTTCCGAAACCGAATACATTTATCTGGCAGGCATTAAAACCAAAGACGGCGCCTCGGCGCCGTCCTTTATCCAGTATCACCGTCCCCGGTTGGGTATCTATTTATTGAAGCAGTTTCAGGGCCATCTGCGGGGTGCTGTTGGCCTGCGCCAGCATCGACGTCCCCGCCTGCACCAGGATGTTGAACCGCGCCAGCTCCGTGCTCTCCTCCGCCACATTCACATCCTTGATCCGGCTG
>CAIMWS010000118.1 GCA_903845125.1 uncultured Verrucomicrobiota bacterium | reverse complement strand
GGGCGTTGTTACGGCAGCGGCGGCGGTCCTCCTCAACTCCGCTGGCAGCATTACCGACTCGAACGGCACATCCAACAATATCACCGCCCCGTCCGTCACACTCCAGGCCGCCACCGGTCTCGGCTCCCTCGCCGATCCGCTCGAAACCCATACAGCCTCCTTAACCGCCTCCTCGGCCAATGGCGTTGTTTACGTGGTCAACACCCCGTAGGAACTCCCACCTTCCCAATTTGTTCCACCAAAAGTTCTGAACCTGAAAAGGTGAGTTGAATGTTGCTGCAAAACGCAAGTCACTGAGCCACTGGGCTGGAGTTGTTCCGGAGTTCTCTTCCCCAGGACAACCCATTCATTCACAGGTAATTGTGGATCCAGTGGTGGTCCGTTTTGGAGGTTGGGTTTCAAGCCATTTTTTTGTTTGGGAGTTGCCACGGGTGGGTTGAGGTTCTTCCCCCGGGGCCGGACCCTCCTGGCAAGTGCCGATCAGGTGGAACCGTGTTTATCGGGAGAGACTTGATGGCGCCCGGGTTTTCCAGGCAGGAGGCCGTGGTTTCTATTCAACGGGCAGGCGGAAGCAGGCGGCTTCGAGGTCGTTGCGCACGATGAGGTGTTCACCGGCCAGCGCCGGGGGATTCCAGGTTTTCGTTTTGAAGGCGGTGAACCGGCCCATTTCCCGGTGTTCCTCCGGAACCGGCTCCAGCAAAACGACCTCACCGTTTTCCGCCATCACGAGCAGCAGTTTCCCCACCTGGATCACCTGGCCGTGGCCGTAGCGGCCCTGTTTCCATTGCTGTGCGCCAGTCTCCGCGTTACAACAAACCAGCGTGCCATCGTCCAAGCCGTAAACATATCCCTCGTGAAAAACCAGGTTGGTGAACTTGGCCCGCAGGCGGGAGCTTTTCCAGAGGCGCTGCGCTGCCAGCCCGCCACCGGGCGAGCGGACCAGGTCCAGCGCTTCACCGCCTACGCCGTAACCACTGCTCACCAGCACCCGGTTCCCGGGCAGCAGCACCGGCACCGCCACGTTGGGGTTGGCCGAGGGTCTTGGATATTCCCAGAGCAAGCGGCCGGAAGCGGGGTCGTGGCCCGCCACCGAGGCGGAATTGTAGATCAAAATCTGCGCGGCCCCGTGGATTTGCAGGCAAACCGGCGAACTGTAGCTGGTGCGATCATGGCCGCCGCTCCAGGCTGGCTGGCCGGTGCGCTGGTCATAGGCCACCAGGGAGCGTTCCCGGGTTCCCCCCACGCTCACCACCACCAGTCCGTTCACCAGCAGGGGGGAAGCGCTCAAGCCCCATTGGGGAATGGAACCTTCGTTTTCCTCCAGGACCTGCCGGGTCCAAAGCAATTTTCCCGTTGCCAGATCGAGGCAATTCAAAATGCCGGTGGCACCCAGCGCATACACCCGGTCGCCCTGGATTGAAGGGGTGGCCCGCGGGCCTTCGCCCGCGAGGGTGGTGTAGTAGCGCGCCGCGTCGCGGTAGCTCCAGAGTGGCCGGCCGGTAGCCGCGTCGCAGGCAGTCACGGTCTCGTGCGTTCCTTGCTGCTCCTGGGTTACCGCGAAACCGCGCGCCACAGCAAAACCGGACCAGCCGGTCCCCACGGGCCTGCGCCATAGTTCCCGGGGCGGCTGCCGGGTCCAATCCCGGGCCAGGCGCGGCCCGGGCAGGGTGGCATCCCGCTGGGGCCCGAGGAATTGCGGCCAGCCGTCAATGGCCGCCGCCGGCCCATTGGTGCCTAGTCCAGGTGGTGGAGCCGTGGCCCCCAGTGGTTCCGGTGCGGCGGGTGGGGGTGAACTGCCAGCCCAGCGCCATTCAAACACCGGCAGCAGATCGCCGGTGACCCCCCGAATGCGCAACAGCGCCGCCGAACCAGCGAGAACCGCCAGGAGAAGCCCGGGAACCACCAACCGGATACCGCGCGCCAGTCGGGAAAAAAAGGCGCACCACACCAACAAAAGCAGCAACGCAGGCAGGCAAACCTTGAGAGTGTTAAGGTTCCGGTGCTGTTGGGAATCGTCGGAGAGCCACTGGAACCACGCCGTGCCGGCCGCGGCAAAAACCAGCACCACCACGGCGGGCCAACAGCGGATTTTTTGGACACCCGCATTCCCTGCGGTGGGTGGGGTTGGGATCGTCATGGTTGGGCTTTCATCAACGTGCGGAGGCGTCGGCAACCTTCCCTGATGGCCGGTCGGCCAGGGAGCGAGGGAGCCGGTTCAATAACCCCGCCGGTATCCGGCGCAACAGTTTCATGGGGTGGAGCCTCATGGAAGGCCTGGGCCATCGACGAGGCAGGCACGGTTTCCATGCGGTTGAATGTAGGCGCGGGGGTTAAAAAGAGGCACGGCAAAAGGCCCAGGCAGGGGTGGGCGGGGAGCGGGGAGCGGAGAGCTTAGAGCGGAGAGCTTGGAGCGGAGAGCTTGGGGC
>CAIMWS010000117.1 GCA_903845125.1 uncultured Verrucomicrobiota bacterium | reverse complement strand
GGGCGGCATGAACCACGCTTTTGAGCAGGTAAGGCTCAAAAGGCTGGGTTTCATCAAAATAGCGTATGCGCTGGTGGATGCGGATAAAGACATCCTGCACCACATCCTGTGCAGCGGCATCATCCTGCAAAATCAGGAAGGCAGTGCGTACCGCGCGCACCTGGTGGCGCGCGAAGAGTATTTCCAGCCCGCCAATATCGCCGCGCTTCAGCCTTTGCGCGGCTATTTGGGTTTCATCCATGCTTTTCTCCAATGGTTGTGTGGGCGCTCACATAAAATATACACAATAGTATGCCAAAAGGTTGGGTGAAGACATGCTAGAATCCATTTATGCGTAAATATTCGTGGATCGGGATGGCGTTCATCCTGGCA
The DNA here is from genome assembly GCA_903845125.1 of uncultured Verrucomicrobiota bacterium. Taxonomy (GTDB): domain Bacteria; phylum Verrucomicrobiota; class Verrucomicrobiia; order Limisphaerales; family UBA1319; genus CAIMWS01. The sequence continues at coordinate 1,682 of CAIMWS010000117.1, read as the reverse complement.
ACATTTGCAATGGCGTGCAGGTTGTCCGGCTCTCCACCTCTGCCGGAATCGAAATCGCCGGAGGTGGTGCTGCAACGCCTCGGGGTTGCCTTTATGGGACTGGATGGGTTTAAAAAGATTGGAAGCGGCTGTCCGGGTGTGGATGGCAAGAGTTCCATTGTGGATTATCACCTGATTGTCAGTGGCGTGGATGAAAATCTCAGCGTGGAGCGTATTCTGGTCGCAGGAGACAACTCCACCCTGACCTGGGAATGGCCGTGTAATCGTGATTGGGCGTTGGAAGCCGCTCCCCTGGGCAATGGAAACTGGGAAATATTCATCGCCCCCTCCCTGCCTTCACGTCTTTATACGGTGATATTTTTTTATGACAACAATACTTTTGCGATTGGGATGACCACCACTGCGCCATGACGTCTTTCGAAAATAATCGCTAAAACCGCCCAGGCGAAACTGCCCGGGCGGTTTTGTTGTTTATCAATTCCCCAGAAAATCGCGTAGTTGTTGGGTGTAAAAATCCGGCGCGGCGATGTAGGAAAAGTGCCCGTTGTCCACCGTCACCACTTTGGCTGCCGGATAGGTGGTCCGCAGTTGCTCACGTAATGCAGTCTCCACCAGCGGATCGTTGCTGGCTTCGATGATCAGGATGGGAACGGTTGTGTTCACCGGCGGCTCGAACTTTTCCACCACGCATTTGTAGCGCCCGGCCACCTGCGCCTTGCTCATCCGCCCGTAGCTGATCTCGTTCAGGAAAGCCAGAGTCAGTTCGTCATTGTGGGAGGCCGGGTAGATGCTGCTCTCGAAACTGCCACGTAAAACATTCAGCACCAGCCATTGCGGCAGGTAGGGAATCAGGCTGCCAATCGTGCCGTTCTTTTGCTTGATGAGGTCATTGGGCGGGAAGGTGTTGGCAAAGACTGCCTTTTCGATGCGGTCGGGATGCTTTGCCACCAGGTACTGAGCAAAATACCCGCCCAACGAGGTGCCCACCAGGTTGAACTTCGTCACACCTTCGCGATCGAGGATGGCAAGCACGCCTTTTTCCATGCCCTCAAGCGAATTTGCGGCCGGGTATGTCATCGCAATCACCCGGTAATCGCCCTGGAGCGACTCGATCTGCTGCCACCAGATGTCGTAGGAGCCGGTCATGCCGTGCAGGAAAACGATGGTTTCTTGGCCTTTTCCAACGGCCAGGTATTCCCAATCCAGTCCATCTACATTGATGGTGCTGGTTGGATAATTGGCGCGAAAGGCTTGCAGCGAGGCGACTTTATCCGCCGGCGCTTTGGCGTAGACTTCGGCAAAATCGTGATGGGGAACCGGCCAAAGATACACGGCCAGGATGACCAACACCAGCACCAGCGGGAAAATCCATTTTCGAGATTTCATCGGTTTCACTCCATTCCTAAATGTGCTTGATCACGTTCACATAAAAGCGGCAGGCGTCCACAATCTGCCGGGTTTCAATATTTTCATTGCGCATGTGCGCCAGTTTGTATTCCCCTGGCCCAAACCCAATGGTTGGGATGCCCATGCTCACCGGTGTTACCGCATTGGTGCTGAAATCCCAAAAATCAAAGGCGGCTGACGGCTGCCCGAAGGCCTCCTGGTAGGCGCGCAGGCAGACCTGGGTGAGCGGGTGATCCATCTCGATCTTCCAGGCCGGGTGAAAAGGCTCGTAGTGG
>CAIMWS010000116.1 GCA_903845125.1 uncultured Verrucomicrobiota bacterium | reverse complement strand
GCCGTCGCCGTCGGAGTCCTCGCCGAGGGTCAGATCCAAGTGGGTGGTTTTGGCGGGGGCGCCCAGACTGGCAAACGCCCCGTGCAGTTCCATGGGCAGGTAGGTGGTCTGCCCGATTTTGACCTTGATGGTAAAGGACACCAAGGGCCGCAAGGCGGTGGGCTTGTAATTGTCGCTGGTCAAGCCCGCATCCATCGGCACGCGCAGCCGATAATTCATGCCCGGCGCCATCCCGGGCACGACGGTGGTTTTAACCTGGACGCCCGTGGCGGTCTCCAGGATGACCACCGCATTGGTGACCACAATGGGATCCCCCATCTCATCGCGCACCACGCCGTAGATGGTGTGGTTGGGAGCGGGCGGGAAGGCGCAGGCCACCAGCGGCGCCAGGAGCGCCAGGGCGGCCGTGGCCGAATAACGTGTCACAAGGGACCGGGCGGACCGTAAAGGTTGCATGTTCATAACAAGTTCAGAGTTGGTTCTGTTAATTGCCCGAGTAGGAATAGGTGACGAAATGCAGCTTCAAGTCCTTGACGGTCTGGATGAAACGATCCAAGCCCTCGTTGGGATCATTGAGCAACGTCTTGCCAGGGATGATCAGCTTCCACTGGCTGTTCCAGACGGAGCGACCCACCAGCCGATTGTTCGTGAACTGGGTTCGCCGCAGCGTGCCGGTATCCCCATAGAGATCCCGGCTGAAGAAGCTGGTCGCGGAAACCGGGCGGAAGGCCTGGTGTTTGCGGATGCTGAACAGATCCTCCGTGAGTGAATCACCCGACTGCCACAGCTTCTTGGTGGAAAAGTCGGAGGCACCGATGTTGAAAGGCATCGGGATCGCCAGGTCATCGACGCTCCAAGTCCGGATGGTGCTGGCATCGCCCAACGGCGGGCTGCGCATCGAATCCACACCCACCGGGATGAGATAAACATAAGGGGTGGCGGAGAGCGCCAGGGGATCCAGGAACCAGCTGCCGGGATCCGACGGGGAAGTCCCGCCCGAAGTGCTGGTGCTGGAGGGATCCGCCATGCCGCGGTAACCTTCCATGGCGATGCCGACGCCAAAGATCTTGGTGGCGAAGGAGCTGGGCGTGAAGGCAGCGTCCCCGGCGGCCAACTCACGACCGAACAGGTTGTAACCCTCGGCAATCGTGGTGCGGAAGGTCAGGATGATGCCGGGCACCGGCAGGCCGGTGCCATCGCTGATCTGCATGCAGTAGCGGGCCACATCGGGATCCTCCAGCAGGTTGCTCACCCGCGAGGCCTGCAGCACATCCTTCCAGGTGGAATCGCCATCAGTCGAGGGCAGGATGCGCAGGTTCTCGGTGCGCAGGGAAACGGTGGTGCCATAGGCGTCCGGGTTGTTGAAGCCCAGGCGGCCACGCAGCACATCCCAATCGGCCCGCATTTCAGCCAGGGTGCTGGAGAGGCCGGGATCGCCGGTATCGCTGCCGGCGTATTGGGGTTCGCCATTGCGGACCACCCCCAGCGCGCGGGCCTGGATGATCCGGGCGACAAAGGCGCGGCCGACCGTGGTGTTGAGCAGCCCCGTCTCATAATCGTAGGCGTTGGCAGCCAGGAGGGCATACCGGGCGGCCAGGTCAAACAGCGTCTTGTACCGCTCCAACTTCTCGTTGCGGAAGAGCCGGAAGGCGGCATCCCGGGTCCGGAAGCCCTGGATGATCGCCGCTGCGCGCTGGCGAAACACTTCGCGTTCGGCCTGTATGCGATCCCCCTCCGCCACCAGGCTGCGGTACTTCCGCAAGGCATCGTCATAGGCGCGCAGTTGCAGGTTGATGGCCACCATGTGATCGTTCAGGTCGTTGACGGTTTTACCCAACTCCGCCACGGTGCCTCGAAGTTCCTTCTCCCACTCCAGCGGCGCGGTGAGACCATACTCGAGCCAACGATCCTTGGTTTCGTTGGCGAACGTGAGGCTGGTGATGGCGAGGAATTTGGCGAGCTTTAGCTTATCCAGCGCTTCGGTGACCGTCATGCCCGCCATTTGCAGCGCGGCTTTGGCTGGCGCTGTCATGTCGCCACCGGCCGCCAGACCAGCGATGAACGACGCCGGCAAGGCGTCCACGGTATTCGTCAGCGCCCCGGCGATGGTCGCCTTGGTGCTGTTTTCGATCATGTCGTATAGTTCGAAGCCATAGTTGATGGTGGCAATGGTCTGCTCCGCAGCCAGTTTGCCCGCCTCGATGCCCCGCAGCTCATTGTGGGTGTCCAAGTCCGCTTCAAAAAGCATCAAGGCCTTGTCGAAGTCCTGTTTGTCGCCTTGGGCATCGTCCAGGGCCTTGCTCAATTTGGTGTGCGCCGTGATCAGCTCGGAAATCGCCTGTTGGATTTTGCCCGGCGAAGAGCGTGAGCCGGTCCAGGTCGACGGCTTGTCGTAGAATCCATGCGGCCCCAGCTCATACGATACATAATTCGTTTTGGCCGTGTAGCTGCCATCGGTATTCTTGACGATAAAGTCGAGGTCCGTGTAATTCTGCGTGTACCAGGTATCCGGCAAGGTCTGGATGTCCACCTTGAAAGTTTTGGACTCGGACAGATCATCGCCATTCCAATTCACCTCCGGCAAATCCGCGTAGGAGTAGTGGATGAGGTCCGGACCGGTGTAACCTTGCTTCCAGGTCTTGCCGGCGCCGATGTCGTCGGCGTAAGGGGTGCCATACAGTTCGATCAGCGCGCTATTGTAGGCCTGTTCCTGGCTGGCGATCTGCGCCTGCTGCTCGGCGAGGGAATCCTGCTCGGAGCGCATCAGGCGGGTCACATCCTTGGCGTCGTCGAAGGAGGCCACCGCGTTGTTCAGGGCCGCCTTGGCCCGTTGGTAGATCTGCTCGAAGTGCGTGCCGTTGTCCGTACCGACCACCGTGGCCGGGTTGATGTCGAAGGCCAGGCCGCCTTCCGGGATGCCCAAGGGACTCAAGCCGCCCTCGGCGTTGTCGAGCGCCGTCTGCAGTCCTTCCGCGGTAACCGCCATTTCCGCCAGTTCAGGGACGGTGGTGCGGTCGATTTTCTGGATGCCCTCGTGGAGCGGATTGGGGTCCACATCCGGCAGGATGGCGTTGCCGACCACCCAGTTGACGAATGCGCCCTGCATGGTCCGGCTGGCCCAATGGTCCACTCCCCAATACCGGGTGACCGAATTGGTGACCGCACCCGGCGACAAGTATTGGTGCTGGGTATTCGCCCGGGAGGCACCCAGGTGAGCCCAACCGGCGGTGTGGACCTGCTGGTAATCCTGCCGCCAGGTCAAATCAAAGATTTGGCGGCCCGCACGGGCCAAGGCCGAGGCCGAGGCCGCGAATTTCCGCTCATCCTGGTAATCGACCGAAACGGGCTGGCCCAGCACATTCACGGCCTCGATCCGGGGCACCCAGTCGAAGCAGGAGTTGATGAGCAGCGAATAGTAGCCTTTGAGCGCGGTGAGATAATGCCCGTAAGCATCGCCATGGCCTTGCGGGAACATGTGCGCCGCATCCTCGGCATTGACCACGCCATCCGCTGTCAGGTCGGGATTCTCCTGGATGTTGTAGTTCAAGGCATAGATCACCTCGCCGGCAGCGATGCCGCGGGTATAGTTCCAGACCAGCCGGTTGTAAACCGGCGACACCCGCACGCCCGGCATGAGGAAGTCATCGCGCCCGCGCAGCAGCGCCAGTTCCTCCTCGAGCAGCGAGCCAACCTGGCCTTTGAAGGCGAACAGGGCCGTGGCAATGTCGCCGTAGGTCTTGTCCTTGGTGCCGATGCCGATGGTCGGGTTGGCGGCGTCGGCCCAGGCTTCGCCACCGACCATCATGTATAGGTCGTTGAGGTAGCCGGCGGCCAGCAGCAGTGCGTCGTTGGCCGGCCCGTAGTTGTAGCCGGATTCGATGCTCAACATGCGCCCGCGCCGCAGCACTGTCTCATAGATTTCGATGAGGCCGAAGTTGTTCATGCTGTCCGCATTCAGGGCCACATCCCCCTCCCAGCGTTTGCCGGCCTGGGTGAGCATGCTCACATCGGTATTCACCTGGTTGTTGAAGAGGTCGGTCACCCGCTGCGTGAAGGGGTTGATCCCGGCCAGCACCCGCTTGATCCAGCCCTCAGCCAGCTTGGGTTCCGTCCAATCAGACCATTGGCCGACGAGCGGGTGGGCCGCATCGGTGGCGCGGTAACGCATGACCACGTAATTGTCGCCCAAGGCTTGCACCCCGGCGCCGCCGATCGTGCGGCGCGGCATATCTGAACCGGAGGCCAGCGAGAGATAGCGCGACATGGTGGCATCGGCCACCGGGGGCAGGCCATCAACCGGTGCCGCAATCCGCCATTCATACTCGAATTCGCTGTAGCGGCCGGCCACATCCGCGGTGTGCTGGAAGGTGACCAACTCGCTCAACGGATTGGAGGCGGCCAGCACCTTGACCTCACCCACATACAGCCCCGTTCCGCCCACCTTGAAGATGTGCATGGCCACCGGATCGCCCGGCTTGGTGAAGGCCGTGCCGCTGCCTTCCACCAGGGTCACATAGCCACTGCCCGGACCAACCGCACTGATGGCGTAGCTGTCCACCGCCGTATTGGCGCTCTTGATCTCCGCCAAAGCCTGCACCCCCACCGGTTCATCCAAGTCGGGATTCGGGATGTAAGACCCGGGAACATTCGGATTCTCGTAGAAAGTCTCCAGATCCGTCGCCAGGCTGTCGACCAGGGTGTCCCAACTGTTCTTATCCGTGTCTCCGGTCGGACAGAGGCCCTTGGCCAGCGCCAGGTCGGATCCGCGCAGCACATTAAGCATCACGTAACTTTCGCCCAGGACCTCGGCCACGTATTCCCCGCTCAACACGAGGGAACCCTGGGTGCCCCGGTTGGGGTCAAAGAACAGCCGCGTGGCGAGGTGGGGCGGCAGGTTCGGGAAATAATACTTGCCCTGGTAGTAATCGGACAGCACTCCTCCCGGCAGAGCTTTCAATTTCTGGGCCGCGAGGTCGGAATATTTCTCGCGGGTGGCGTCATGCAGGACCACACTGGGATCGGCCGCCACCAGGTTGGTGGCCAGCGATTGCTGATAAAGAATTTCGGCTGTCAGCATGTCCCGCACTCCGGGCAGGTTGAATTTCGCCGTCGCCAACGTGCCGCCGAAGGGGAGCTGTGGCACCGCTTTGGACCCGTCCGCCGGATCCCGCTCCGGCCAGACCGGGCGGTAAACGATATCCAGCGCATCCGTGTCGCGGTTGGCGCCATCACCGATGAAGGCCCCGTTGGTGGGGTTGATCGGCCGCAAATACGGCACAATGCTGCCCACCGCGGGCGGTTTGCTCACCCCCGGCCAGTCAAAGCTCGCTTCGGTCTTATAGTAATAGCGCATCGTGAAACTGTTGGAGGAGTTGGGGGACACCGCCAGGAAGGGCGGGCGATCGCTGAACACCACCACCGATTTGGTGTAGCTGTTGGTGCAGGGGAGCGTTAGCGGACCCTGGGCCGCCATGGAACCGGACGCCACCACCGCCAACCGCAGGGTGTTGGTCACCTTGGAGTGGTCGTAAAGGTCTTCCACCACCACCTGCAGCACGTTGGTCTGCACATTGTTGACCGCCGGCGTGCCGGAAAGGGTCAACCCCTTGACCGCCAGCCATTCGATCACCGGGGTGACCGTCATCGTCAGGTATTCGTCCTGCCGCGAGGCGTGGACCGTGTAGCTGAAGGGCGTTTTGGCCACCGCCGTTGCGTTGGGCAGCGTGGTGAAGGCCTTCGTGGCGGGCACATAAGCGCCCGCCTGCAGGACGGGCAGGCCGGCGTGCGGCCCCCGGTAAATCCAGAAGTCATTGTGGCGGTCACGCCAGGTGAACCGCTGGTAATGGCTGTAGAGGATATTGGTCTTATAAGTGTTGGACCAGCCCACCGGCAAATCGCCGCTGGCCTGGAGCGGCTCGGTATTGTAGTTCACCGCCTTGTCCCCGGTGCCGAGCACCGGCTTGGCCAGCAGCGGCAATGGCATGGGCGGCTGGAGGATCTGGCCGGCCGGTGAGATATAGTCGAAGACATACCCGGCGGACGGTTTCTCGCGCAGCACCTTGAAGAGGGAGATGGCGGGCCGCCCATCGACGGCCTGGTACTCCACCAGCACAAATGGGTGCGAGGAATAATTCGCGGAATTAGTCAGGTTTAGATCGTCGCGGGTGGCATAAGCGATGCCGCCGGACATGATGGCGTGCTCCTCGTTGGGGTTGTAGCCGGGCAGGGACGGGTCGCTCTGGCGATAGATCGTGCCGAGTGACTCAAAGGCATCCAAGGTGCCGCTGCCCAGTTTGCTGGCCAGAACGATCTCGCGCGGGTTGGATGGCCAGGCGATGGTGTAGCGGCCCAGCACCGAAGGCCAGTAAATGGGGGTAAAGCCAAGTCTCAGGTTGCCCGCATTGGCCCCGGCGCTGGCGGTGTTGGTGCGGAACCACCAGACTTCCAGGAGGTTGGCCCCTGGCACCGCGTTCACGGGGATGATCGCCCCCTTGTTCGCCGCCTCAAAGCCTTCCGTCAGCGGATCCCGGTAGGCGCCCGGGTCGAACAAGGTGCCGATGGCCGGGTTGATGTGCCCGGCCAGGTAGCCATCCTGGCCAAGTTCGCGGGCCGGCGCGGCAATGCGCTCGCCGACATAGACGGTCTGCTGGGCCAGGCGGGGCGTCGTGGAATCGATCACCCACATATCGGGCGAGGGTGCCGGGCCGATTTCCGGCTCGTCCGGTTCCGCGACGAAGGCGGGGGCCGTTCCAGGATTCGCCACCACAGCGGGGGCCGTCCCCGGGTAGGTGGCGGGAGTCGGCTGCGCTCCCGGATTGGACAGGCCGACCGCGTCATTGACGACGATGCTCAGGTCATCGATCCATTGTGCATTATACGCACCGCCGGTGGTGGCGCCGAGGATGAAATACCCGGAGCGCGGAGAATAGCCCGTGTAGATGTTATTAAGCACCAGAACATTTTTGTACCAAACATTCAACTTCCCATACTGGTCGAGGACTATTTTCACTGGCGAATAGCCGCCTCCGGTGGTCAATATGGTCATAGCTTGGCCCGTTGCCGGGTCCCGGGGAATGGCCGAAAGGGTGTCCGAGTAATAATTGACCCCGGCTAAAGACACGCCGGCGATCTGGTTCCCATTTAATTTGACGGTGATACCGGGGGCTTGATCGTTCACCCCGTTATCATAGGTGTCGAAGCAGACGGAAAGGCCGCTGGCGATGCCTTCCTGGGCGTTGGCGAAGAGCGGCGTTCCGGTGGCACTGGTGGGCAGGGTCCCAAAGTTGAAGCTGAAGCCATCCCCCGGGTTGCCGATGTTTCCGTCCCACAACCGAATGTTAAAGGAAGCTGTCAGATTGGTCAGGTTGCCGTAATTGACAAACCCGGTCAGCGCCAGGGAACCATTCTGGCTGGCGACCGCCTCGGTGAGGTGGAGGGCGCCGCCGGTGATGGTCGCATTCCCATACAACGACATGGGGCTGGGCACCGTGTAGGCGCTGTTAAAGTTGTTGAAAAACTGCCAATTGACCGGGTTGCCGACGCCGTTGGTGTAGCGAACCCAGGCGTCATAGGCAGCCTGCCAGTTGGTGTAGGCGTAATATTTCGCCAGCTGATTGGTGTACGCGTAATTCAGGTTGAGATAATTAGTGTAGGCAGAGTACTGTTTTTCGTATTTGTCGCTGGCGGCCATGTAATTCGTGTAGGCCTTGTATTTCGGCAGATAATCGGCCATGACCACCGCCAGGCGGTTGGAGTAATTGGCATACAATTGCGGATAGTGGACATAGTTGCCGATGGCCGTCAGGTTCGTGGCCACCGTGTTGGCGTAATTGGTCGTGCGCAGGGTGCTGTCCAGCCAGGAGAAGACGCGCTCGAAAGCCACATTCTCCCCGCAGGTGAAACGGAGCAGGGTGCGGTGTGCCGGCATGGATGCATCCAGGAAGGTGTAGAAATTGAATTCCTCCGTGAGCTTGGCGCGCGGAGCGTAGGCGGCATCCTGGAACGCGATGTAGGGGGCGTTGTCCGTGTTCAGTTTCACCGCCGTCTCCCGCGCTTCGGCCTCGTTCGCCACCGCCGGGCGGATGTAATGGCTATATTGGGCCAGAGTGTCGGGCCAGACCTGGGTGTAGCGTCCAAAGGTTTTGGGCCATTTGATGCCCGCCACCCCCTGCTCCAGCCAGTGCACCAGCACATCATTCGCGCTGGTGGTCTCCCGGACGGCGTAGAGATTCAAGCGCCCCGAGGGCACCTGCGTGTGACGGTACAGATAGATGGCATCCAGCACTGTCACCGGCTCCGCAAACAATTCGTCCGCCGACTCCGGATCCGGGGCGGGCAGGCGCTCGCCCAGATCCACCCTGACGTCCAAGGCGGTGGGCTGCTTGGAGACATCCACGATCTCATAACCCAGGTGCTGCCGGGTCTGGCCATCCGGGTTGGTGTCGCCCAGGATTTCCACAAAGGCCCGGCCCTCACGGTTGTACGCGTAGATGAAACCTTGCGCCTGGTCAAACCACAGCGTGCGCAACTCACCCAACGGCGCGTTGGTGCTGCCTTCGGTGGGGCTGGTGTAGCCCGGGCCGTGGTATTCCTCCGCCACGGTCCGGGGGAATTCATTGTTGTAGGCAATGCTGATGCCCCCGACCCGCCCCTTCGGCACAGCCACTGGCAGGCCGGTGGTCTGGTATTCACGCTGCGTCCAATACATCTTCAGCGGCGGCTTGGAGGCGCTGCCGGAGACAATGTAGCTCATGGTGCGCAGCAGGTAGATGTTGGCCCCATTGGTCTCGAAATTCGCGTCGCCCAGTTGGTTGACATAATCGGTGGGCAGGGTATCCTCGGAGAATGGCACCAGGCGGCGCCAGGTCACCTTCAGCGGACCGGCTTGGATGGCGAAGACCTTTTTCGCGTGCGGGCTGAAGTAATACCCGGAGTTCAGATGATCATTGGTTGAGAATGGCTCCGGCTGCCAGTAGGTTTCCTTCACCACCGCCAGCGACGTATTGTTCTCGTCGACAGCGGGCACCTCCACCACGCTGCCGAAGGTCAGGTCAATCTTGCGGGCCAGGTAAGGTGATCCCACCTGGGCGCGGCGCAAGACCACGATCGCAGTCTTGTTGGAATAGGCGCGGGGCAACTGCATCGCCTCCGCCACGCTGGTGGAAAAGCTGGTGGTGCCTTTAAGCAGCGAGTTGGTGCTGGCCTGCACCCAGTTGGTGCGCCCCACCCCGGCCCCGAAGCTGGTCAGGCTGGCGAACTGGCTGCTGGTAGCCGGGTTATAGCTGGCCGACTCGTTCAATCCAGTTGGCTGCCGCCCATTGGAACCCGCGGGAGTATTGGCCGTGGCGGAGATGGGTACCCCGGCGGCTGACTGGTAATTAAGCAGCGTTCGTGGCTGCCGGAATTCACACGGCACCATGTATTCCGCCCCATAGCCCAGGCAGCTGAAAAGGGCGATCGCAACCAGGGCCACCGGCCAGGCCCGCTTACCGCGCCCGCGGGGAAAAGCGCCGGAATGCGGCGCCATCCCCGGGGGGTTAAAGGCTGTTCTCATGTAGTTCCTTTGGATTTCAATTGGCTGGCGTTACACTCGCAACAAAGTCCGCCGCGCCTATTGCACACGCATGATGAAGGCCAGGGCGTAATACGGGGGCAGGATGAAGAATGCTTCCGATTTTAGAGTGCCCGATTCGGTATCCGTCGTCCCAGTCCGGTAACTCCACCAATTATTGTCATAATCGGTGTCTCCGCTTCCAATTTTTTTCCCGGACTCGCTGGCCATGCTGTCACTCTGGGAGTAAGCCTCGGCATGGTAAACGTCCCGGTAGGAATGCGAATGGGCAGGCAGGTTGGCTTTAGACAAAGTCACCGTCTTGCTGCCGCCCGTGGTCCCCGTGGAGTAACTGCTTCCCGATCCCATGATGAACCGGTCCCGCAAGTCGGGCGTCTGCACCCCGTTGACGCTGGAGCCATTGCACAAGGCCCAACCGGTGGGGATGCTCGAACCCGACCACATGATGATGCCACCGACCGGGATGGTGCCGGGACCGACAAACGCGCTGGAGGCGGTGATGGTGGTGCCGTTGACCGCCGTGCCAGTGACGGTGTTGGCGCTCAGGGTGGAGGCGGTAACCGCTCCGCTAAAAGTGACTGTGCCGCTGACGCTCAAGGCCGTGGCGCTGATGGTGCCGTTCACATCCAAGGCGGTGGCAGGGGAGGCTTTGTTGATGCCCACGTTGGTGGAAGTGATGCTGACCACCTGGCCGCCGGCGCCATTGGCCAGGAATTTCGCGTTGACGGCCGTCCGGGCCAGCATCGCGTAGGGGGAGGCCAGCAGGCGCAGCCGCGGCAGGATGGTGGAATCCACCCCACCGGGTCCGATGCCCTTGACCGTCATCTCGATGTAGCGGTCCGAGGCGTCCACGGCATTGGTGAACACCGTGGAGAGCGCCGGGTGCGCCTCCGTGAGGTAGGGGCCGCCTTCGCCCAAGACCACGCTGAAGGAGCCTTGGTCCACCGTCACGGTCTGCAGCTCGGACCAGAGCCGGTAGCTGGCGCCGGTGGCGGTCTCATGGTTGTAGATGCGGAAAACAACGTCGAAATTCTTGGGGGCGGAAGTCCCCAGGGCGGTGCCGCCCGAGTCCACCAAATAACCCTGGTAGGTCATCCGGTCCGGGGGGTTGCCATCGGTGGCGCGCAGGGCGGTTTCACACGCGGCCAGGGTGAACAGGCTGAAAACGGCGATCCGCAGCGGGGCCGCAAAGAGATGGTTCATTTTCATAGTCTTTATTTGGTGAGTATTAATTGGTTAAATTGGTATTGGTTTATTAAAGGGTGATTCAGGAGCGCTTCAGGGTGCCGTCAGCGTGGCCACTGAAGAAATGCGATTGAGGCTGAAGACGCCGCGCAGCTCAAAAGTGCGGGTGTCATTGGTGCCACCGGCCCGGGCCAGTCCGATGACTTTGACGGTCTCCGCATAATTGCCACTGAAGGTCTGGCCCCCGGCGGCAAAGGTGGCCACGCCGGTGGCGGGCGGGACCACTTCCAGGGTGATCCGCCGCTCCACCGTGTAGGATTCAGCCCCCTGGGCGAGCTGGTTTTTGAACGTGGTGTCCAGGTTGTCGTGGTCCGGGTGGTAGGTGTGCAAAAACGGGTTCGAGGCCTGATCGTTGAAAGGAACGGTTACCGTGGCGGTCAGGTTGGTGGACCGCCCCAGGATTCCGCTGAAGGTCCAGCACTGGTTGGTCTCCGTCCAGGGCAGGTGGGCCGCGCTGATGCGGCGGGCCTGGCTCAGGAAGGCCTTGCCCAGGGAGGATTCCTGGCGCGCGACGACAGTATTGGTCCAGCGATCCAAGCCGATAAACGCGCGCTGGAGCAGCACCGCGCTGCCGCCGCCCGCTTCCGGATTATGCACGATCAGGCGCAAGGGGAAGGAGCGGGAGACCAGGCCCAGGTTGGTGTTGACACTTTTGACCACGTATTGCCCGTTGGTATCCATGACGGTCGATTGATCGCCATTCTTAAGATAAGTCTTGAGGTAGCTCCCCACCTGGGTGACGGAGGCCGCCCCGACCCACAACCCGGCGCTGGAGGCCGTCTTGGCGTTGACGGGCAGGTCCACCTGGGCGTGGCCGAAGGAATCCGACAGCCGCAGCACCCCGGCGAACAGATCCCCCACGCTGCCCTGCATGGCCACGCGGTCCAGCCCCAGCACCACCTCCACTTCCGAGCCGGATTGCCCCTGGGGATGGAGCTTCCAGGAATAGGATCCCCCGGTGGGCAGGTTGGTATAGCTGTAGGTGAGATCGGTGGTGTTCAGCGCGCCGCGGACCACCAACGGCGGCGTGCCCACGATATTCGACTGGCCCGTGGGCGGCGCCTCCGAGGCCAGCAGGCTCACGGTGACGGTCAGGTTGCTGGCGGTGAGATTGCGCAGGCGGAAGCTCACGGCGTTGAGGCTGTCTCCGTAGGCGACGCCGTGGGTGCCGGTCATGGCCAGCTCGAACGGGGCAAAATAACGGTTGTAAACGGTGCCGGAGCGGATCCAGTAGGCCTGGCCGCGGCTGACCTTGGTGGTCCGCAGGGCATAGAGCCGGGCGGGGTTGCCGTTGCCCAGCTCACCGCCGGCATACTGGTAAATTTCGGCGTTCTGGCGCAAATCGGGCGCCTGGGCCATGAAGCTCTCAAAGGTCGGCGGGTTGGCGGAGACGGTGGGGAAGCCGAGGAAATTGAGCCCGGTGGTGGTCCACGTGTAGCTGGGCTGCAGCGGCTTGCCTTTGACGTTCCACGTGTAAGTGGCCACGTTGGTGCCCACACGCACCAGGTAGGCCGCATTGCCCACCAACCGGTTCAGCAGCTGGCTCTCGGTCGAATTGCGGTTCCAAGCCATCCACTGCGCGCCTTCCACGGGCTGCTGGGGTGACTGCACAAACTGGAGCGTCGAGGAGGGAGGCGCCCACAGCCAGACCTCCATGATCGGATTGGTGGCATCCGCGCCGACCAGATTCTCCAGCGAGTCGTGGGACGGATCCACGTGGAGGTAAACGGCATTCCAGCCGGACTTGAGGTTGATGGATTGGGTGACCCACTGGGCGGAGACCGCCAGGGGCAGGGCACACAGCACTGCGGCAAGCCGCAGCAGGGTTGGGAAACGCGATTGGTTCATAACTTGCGATAGAAATACCAGGCAGGTTGAGGTGAGAGCCGCTGCAGGGAAGCCACGGTTGAGGAACCGGAATTCCCCCCAAATAAAAGGATTTCAGTGCCGGACCAGGCGGCGCCCAGCAGGCTGCGGGCCAGCGGCCCCCCTACATTGCTCAAGGGGCGCCACTGTTGCGTGCCGGGATCGTAGCCCGCACTGGTGGACAAGGCGCCGGAGGCATTGGCGCCACCGGCGATCAACATCTCCGTGCCCGTCCAGACCACCGCGTGGTCGTAGCGCGGGGCCGGGGCGTTGGTGATGGAGACGCCCTTCCACTCGTTGCAGGCGGGGCAGAGGGTTCCGCCATCGTTGAGCGGCGTGCCGCCGGACTGCCCGCCCCAGATGATCATCCGGTCCCCCGCCCAGACGGCGGTGTGGCCGATGCGCGCGGCGGGGGCATTGGACAAAGAGGTGGCCAGCCACTGCACCGGCAGGCCGTTGGTGAAGACCAACTCCCCGCCGGTATCCAGCTCCCCGCTCTCTCCGGTACCGCCCCACACAATCATGCGATCCCCCGTCCAGACGGCCGTAGCGTCCATGCGCGCCTCCGGCGCGCCGGGGACATTCAAGGGGCTCCATTGGTTCACGGCCGGGTCATAGAGCGCCCCGTCGGCGAGCAGGCCGGAAAGATTGATGCCGCCCCAGACCACCATTTTGGAGCCGGTCCACACCGCCACATGGCTCATGCGGGCGGAAGGCGCGCCGCTGGTGGGCAAGGCCAGCCACGTTTGCATCGCCGGATTGAAGCGGGCTCCGTTGCCCAGATAGCCGGTGGCGCCTTTGCCGCCCCAGACAATCATCTGCGTGTCCGCCCATACCGCCACGTGCCCCAGGCGGGCCGTGGGCGCCCCGACGCTCGAAAGAGTGCTCCAGACGTCCATGGCCGGGTCATACATGGCGCCGGAGGACATATAGGCGGTGCCCCCCGCCGTGCCGCCCCACACAATCATCGCCTGGCCACTCCAGACCGTGGTCTGGCCGGAGCGCGCGGTGGGCGCATTGACGGTGGCGCCGTTCACCCAGGAAGGCACGGCCGTGCTCATGAACTGCCGGTAGCCGCCGGCGACCAGCGCGGCATCCGGGGAGAACAAGCTGACCAGGACCGCCCCCGACGGAGCGGCGTAATACGGCGGCGCCGTGGGCAGGTTGGTCAGGCCGGAACCATCCCCCACGAACCGGCCGGTGACGGTCCCCGCCGCAAAGGAGGAATCGCACGGATCACGCCGCACAATGGCCCCCAGGACGTTGGTGGGCGTGGCAAAATTGGCCGCCGTGGCCCCGCTGGCCACCCCGGACGCCGGCAATCCGCCCACGGTGCTCACCACGGTGGTGCCCTGCCAGCCGGTCACATCCCCCGCCAGCGGCCCGGTTAAACTGGCCGCGCTGGGAGCGATACCCACCAGGGCGGTGGCGGTGAGATTGGTAAGGGCGGCCCCGTCGCCAGTGAATTTCCCGGCCACCTGGTTGGCGGCATTGGTCAGCTCCACCGGGCTGGAAAAACGGTTGTTCCCGGTGAAGGTCTGGTCCCGCTCCAGCAAAGCGACGTTGGCGGGCGGCAGCGGCACCTGCGCGGAGGAAAGCACCCCCACCACGTTCGAGGCGGCCACCGTGCGCGCCTCCCCGGCGGTGGTGGCATAGATCGCGTAAGGCGCCGGGGATAACGGGCGCCGGGGGCTCAAAGTGGTGAAGCCACTCTCCCCATTGGTGCGCACCGCCATCTCCAGCCAATAGGGGGTGCCATCAAAGCATTTGTCTCCAAAATTAAGCGTTACCGAAAAGAGCCCGCTGCTCACCGGCACGCTGGCGTGGGTTTCCGGCCCCCGCGCCGGGCTGCCCCCGGTGGCGGCGCTGTAGAGCCAGAAGGTCATGTCGTAGATGCCGGTGGCGGGCTTGTCCCCATCGTTCAGTCGCCCCTGGTAGGTGAAGGCCGTGACCTGCGCCTGCGCGCTGGCCGCCAGCAGCACGGCCACGGCCCCGAGCCAGGCTCCGGCGCGGCTGGCACCCCGGACCACCCAACCGGGACCGGAACTCCCACCCCGCCGCCATTTCTGGATGGCCAGGAATGCTCCGCTGCCGACTCCCGGGGAACCGTTCCTCTGCACTGGCATTGATTTATTTGTCATCAGACTTCGTCCTTCCAATATGTCGGCATGATTAGGAAATATTTAACGGGTCAACAAACGGAATGTGACGAATGGTCCAAAAACCGTGACGAATGGACCAAAACCGCCCCGGTGAGCTTGAAGAATGGCCGCTAAGGATGCTGGAGCGCCTGCTGCAGCCTCCGCGCCGCCCGGCGCCCCAATTCCAAACCGGGCACCGGGGCATCGAAGTGGACGATCGCGTTGCGGGAGGTGAACTCGGTCTTGCTGATACGCTGCAAGTTGAGGATGTGGGAGCGGTCGATGGGCAGGAAACCGGCGGTCGACAGCCGCGTTTTCCAGTTCTCCAGCGTCTGCCGCACCACCAAATTCCGCCCATCCACGGTCATTAAGTGGGTGTAGTTACCCTCAGAGACAATATATAGCACCTGGTCGAGACGGACAAAACAACCGGACTGGCCGGCCTGGATCAGCAGGGTGTCTCCGGGCAGCAAGGGCGGCAGCGGGGCGGCCGGCGGGCGCTCCGCCTCCGGCTGCCGGATCTGCCGCAGGAGGCGCCGGATGGCCATTTCAAAGCGGGCCGGCTCAATGGGCTTCAGCAGGTAATCGAGGGCATTGACCTCGAAGGCGCGCAAGGCGTAGCGGTCATAGGCCGTGATGAACACGACAGCGGGCGGCTCCGGCATTAATTCCTGGAGCAACTGGAATCCGTCCCCCCCGGGCATTTGAATGTCCAGGAAGATCACCTCCGGGTGGTGGCGGCGAACGGCTTGATAGGCCTGCCCGATATCGCCCGCCTCCGCCACGATGGTGAACTCGGGATAGGCGGCCACCCGGCCTTTGAGCAGGCTGCGCGCGAGGCGCTCATCGTCAACCAGGAGGCAGCGGATCGGTTCCATGCTCAATCCTTGGTTTGCCGAAGGGGCTGGCCTGGCTCCGGCAGGTCCGGGAGGTCCGGCAAGCCCGGAGGGCGGGACGGGAAGGGTAACCGGATGCGGGCGGCCACCCAGCCCCCTTCCTCGGTGAGCGTCAAGCACTCGCGGCGGTGGCAGACCAACTCCAGGCGCTCGCGCAAGTTGCGGAGGCCGATCCCCGCCTTGCGCGGCCCGGAACTCTGGCTGCCGGCCAGGCTCCCGGTATTGGCGACTTCCAGGTGGAGGGCCTCGGCCTCCCGCCACGCGCGGATGCGGATGTGCAACACAAAGGGGGCGGGGCGCATCCCATGCCGTACCGCGTTTTCCACCAGCGGCAGCAGGCTCCGCTCGGGAATATGGCAATGCTGCACCGCCTCCGGGATGTCCAGGCTCACCTCCAGCAAATCCTCAAACCGCACTTTCTCAATGCCGAGGTAGGCCTGCACAATTTCCACCTCCTCGGACAAGGGGACGGTGGCATCCGACGATTCGTGGAGCGAAGCCCGCAGGAACCGGGCGAAGCGAAACAAAAAACTGGCGCCGCGCGCGGGATCCTCCTGGACCAGGCCGATGGCGCTGTTCAGGGAATTGAAGAGGAAATGCGGATTCAATTGGTAACGCAGCAGCCGGAGCCGCCCTTCCGCCTGGGAACGCTCCAGCTTCTGCGCCCGCACCTGCCCTTGCAATAGCAGGTGGAGCTGGTCCATGCAGGCCCCGAGGAACAGGATGGAGGTGGCCGTAAAAAAACACATCAGCCCGATGGCGGGCGGCAGCCAGACCGGCAGCCACCCGTGCCATTGCAGCTGGAGGACCAGAAGGATCAGGACATCCAGCAGCCAGGCCGCCAGGACCAGCCGCGTGCCGGGTTGCTTCCGGAAGAAAAACTGCCACCCGGCGACCGCCAGGCAGCCCAGCATCACCCCCAGGGTGCAGGCCGACACCAGGTGGTTGCCCACCTGGTAGGGCAGGAACAGCACCCCCACCGCCACCCCCAGCAGGACCGGCAAGGCGAGGTCCAAACCGCGCCCGGCCCGGGTGCCCCGCAGCGAGTCGCGGAAAAATTCGCGGGTGAACAACACCACGCCCAGCGCCAGCACCACGCCGAGGCTGAGGACCGGCTGGCGGACCAGCCAGGTGCCCAGCGGCAAGCCGAGCCAGGTCCAATACCCGGACAGGATGGCAAAATAGAGGGACAGGGCCAGCGCGCACAGGGCGTTCACGAAAAAAAGCCGCCGGCGCAGCAACACCCCGAGCAGGAGGCTCAGGCAAAGGATCGTGGCTGCGAGCCCGCCAAAAGCGAAGCCGGCCGCCTCCCCCCGCACCAGCGCGCTGGCAAAAGACTCAAACCCGGCATGGACCGCCAGGGGGAACATGATCAAGGTTTCCGTTTCCGCCCGCAGATAAACGGCGGCCTCTTCGCCCGGTCGCAGATCAACCGCAAAGGCCGGCAGCCGCGTGGCCAGTTTCAGCGCGCCCCGGGGGCGGAGGTTGCCGGCCGCTTCGGTCTCCGCCACCCTCCCCTCCCGGACCGCAAACCAATCGAGCTTCTCAAAGCGGGTGGCGCGCAGTTCCACAATGGCCCGCACCGCCTCGGAGGCGCCATTCCGGAGCTGGAGGCGCAGCCAGAAGACATCGCTCGAATAGCCGAACGAAGGCGAGGCGGTCCGATTGGGCAAAAAACGCTCCCGGGCGGGCGCCGCCAACACGTCCTGGATCGCCAGCTTCCCCGAGGGATCCCGGAAAATGGAATACTCCCCAGGGAGCACCGCGGGCGCCGGCCGGCCGGGCAATACGATCACCGGGGATTCCGCCGCCGCCCCCAAAGCCACGCCGGCCTGGCAGGCGGCGCATAGCAAATGCACCCCATACCAGGCGGACCATCCTTTTTCCCTCGCAAATCCTCGGCTCATCACTGCCCGTCACGCTCCCAATTAATAACACCCAGCCTGGCCATCCGGGATTACCTGCCCGCAGCCGGCCTTTTATTGGGGCCGATGATTTCCTGAGACCAGACTGGTTTCAAGCTTTTAGATCTATTTAGATCTATATTAGTAGGGTGAGTTTGCGGTTGATTTTGCGCCCATTCTCCTTTTTGATGGCAGGCACATGGCCACACTGGTTTTTGATATCGAGACCTCGGCGCTTCCCCAGTCCTCCTTTGACGAGGCGCAGCTGGAATATTTGTTCCGCGATGCCGCCAAAGTGCCGGATGCAGCCGGGCGGGAAACCCGGCGTGCGGAAATCGAGCAGCAGTTCAACCTTTGGCCGCTGACGGCCCAGGTGGTCTGCATCGCCATGGTGAATGCGGATTCCAGCCGGGGCAAAGTCCTGTTCGTGGCGGAGGATAGCGAACCGCCCCCGGGGCCGGCCGGGCCGGTGGAGTTCATGCCCTGTCTCGACGAAGTGGAGCTGCTGTCCGCTTTTTGGGAAGCCGCCCACCGCTTCGATGCCATCGTCACCTTCAACGGGCGCGGCTTCGATGTGCCTTTCCTTTACCTGCGCTCGGCCCTGGTCAAGGTCCCCATCAGCCGCAAGGACTGGCTGGGCTACCGGTTCCAGACCGAGCCCCACTGCGACCTGGCGGAGCAGTTGTCCTTTTACGGCGTGAGCGGCCGCGAGGGGGCCGCCCGGCGGTTCAACCTCGATTTTTACTGCAAAGCCTTCGGCATCGATTCCCCCAAGAGCCACGGGGTCACGGGCCTGGATGTCAATGACCTGATGCGCCAGGGCCGCGGCCAGGAAGTCGCCGATTACTGCCTGCGGGATGTCCAGGCCACCGTGCAGCTATACCACCTTTGGAAGGAACGCCTCGCCGGGATCAAGTGAAACAGTCTTTTTTTGCGCCGGCCGCCGGCTTCTGCTAGAAATACCCTATGAATTGGTTTTATCGCCACTTGGTCCGCCCGGTGCTGTTCGCCCAGGATCCGGAGGATATCCACCGTTTCACGGTGGAAATGCTCAGCTGGACGGGCCGGAATGGGTTGGCCAGCGACGCGGCCGCCTCCTTCCTGCAGGCGCCCGAACTGCCGGTGGAGGCCTTCGGCCTGCGTTTCCCCAACCCCATCGGCCTGGCCGCCGGCATGGACAAGGACGGCGAGGCGGTGCCCGCCTGGGAAGCGCTGGGCTTCGGCCACTGCGAACTGGGGGCCGTGACGTGGCAGCCCCAGCCCGGCAACCCGGCCCCCCGCCTCTTCCGCATCGTCCCGGAGGGGGGCATCATCAACCGCATGGGCTTCAACAACGCCGGCGCCGCCGCGCTGGCGGAGCGCCTGGCCCGCTGGCGGGAGCTGGGCCGCTGGCCCCGGCACCCGGTGGGCATCAACCTGGGCAAATCCAAGGTCACCCCGCTGGACCAGGCGGCCGCCGATTACGCCAATTCCCTGCGGGTGCTGTGGCCCCACGGCGATTTCTTCGTGGTGAACGTGAGTTCGCCCAACACCCCTGACTTGCGCAAATTGCAGGATAAAGCCGCCCTGGAGGAAATCCTCTGCGCCCTGCAGGAGGTGAACCGCGCTCAGGCCACCCCCGGAGCGCCCGCCAAACCCATCCTGGTCAAGGTCGCCCCGGATCTCTCCTGGCCCATGCTGGACGAAATCCTGGAGCTGGCCCTCGCCCGGAAAGTGGCCGGCTTGGTGGCCACCAACACCACCGTCGTCCGCCCCCACACCAGCGACCCGGAACTGCAGAAGGTGTATGCGGAGGTCGGCGGCCTCAGCGGCGCCCCCCTGCGCCAGCGCAGCACGGAAGTGATCCGCCACCTTTACCGCCAGGGCCGCGGCCAGATGCCCATCATGGGCGTGGGCGGCATTTTTACGGTGGCGGATGCCTGGGAAAAAATCACCGCCGGCGCGTGCGTCCTGCAGATCTACACCAGCCTGGTCTATGAAGGCCCGGGTGTCCTCCGGCAACTCGTGGAAGGGCTCCTGGCGCTCCTGGGCCGGCACGGCTTCCGCACTTTGCGGGAAGCCGTAGGCTCTG
This sequence comes from uncultured Verrucomicrobiota bacterium, assembly GCA_903845125.1. Classification (GTDB taxonomy): domain Bacteria; phylum Verrucomicrobiota; class Verrucomicrobiia; order Limisphaerales; family UBA1319; genus CAIMWS01. The sequence continues at coordinate 12,863 of CAIMWS010000116.1, read as the reverse complement.
CCAGCGCCGAACCCGCGGCCAAAACCCCTGCGGCGGCCCAGGTTCATTGATTTTGACAGGACGACGGCGTTCAACCGCTGCTCCCGGGTGTCGAGCCGGGTGGTTTTGCCGCTCTGGCGCAGGGCCTGGCTGACAAAAAAGATTCCCCGCCGATCAAACCCATCAAGCCCAGGCCTCTCGCTTCCGGCTCCCGCAGGTAAGGCTTGGCCGGGATGCCCGGTCCGGTCGTATGGCAGCGGCGCACCCTATCACCCAGCGACGCCGCGCCCCCGCCGCAGCGAAAGACCAAATTATCGGGGGGGGCCGGCGGGAAAAATCCGGGATCAGTGAAAATAATCCTATCCAGACGCCGCCGTAAGGATTTATTATCCCGGACAACAACAACACTATATGGACCAGAATCTCAATCGCCAGAGTTCGTGCCTTCACCACGCCGGCCATAGCCCGGAAGCCAACGGCTGCCACTCCCACCAGGCCTGCGGTTTCAGCCGCCGGCATTTTATGGAGATCTTGGGCGGGGCCGCCGCCTGGGGTGGCCTGGCCTGCCTGGCGCCGGGCCAGGCTTTGGCGGAGGCCGTGGCCATTCCGGGCTCTCCCCTGCCGCCCGGCAAACCGCTCCGGGTCCAGCCGGTGCTCACCTATCACCTGGACCAGCCCCGCGAGCGCACCAGCTGGCGGTCCTATGGCGGGCTGCGCACGCCGGAGGATGTCGAGCGGGAAGTCCGCCGCCTGGAAGGGGAAATCAAGGAGCTCGCTGCCCAAGCCGGTTTCCCCCTGGAGTTCCTGCCCCTGGCCCGGGTGAACAAAACCGAGGATGCCAAAAAGGCGACCCAGTCGGAGGCCGACGCCTTCCTGGTTTTTGGCGCCAGCGGCTCCCAGCAGTGGCTGGAGATGCTCGCCGCCACCAAAAAGCCGAACATCCTCTTCGTGCGGCACCAGTCCGGGCCGGTGTACCTCTGGTATGAAATCGCCCATTGGCGCCTGCTGCGCAAAAGCGAGGACACCAAGGCCGAGCCGAACCTGGACTTTGAGGACGTGGTGGTGGACGATTTCGAGGACGTCCGGTGGCGCCTGCGGGGGCTGTATGGGCTGAAGAATGCGCGGGGCACGGTGATGCTGGCGATCGGCGGCCTGGTGGCCTACAGCAAGCCCGGCCAGGAGCTGGGGCCCGGCCACGCGCAAAACGCCTGGGGCTGCCGCATCCAAAAAGTGGATTATGAAACGCTGAAGGACCGCCTGCAAAAAGCCCGCGCCGATGCGCGCGTACAGCAGGCCGCCGAAACCGCCACCGACGAACTCCTGCGGCAGCCCAACGTGGCCCTGCAGACCGGGCGCAAGTTCGTGGTGAACACCTTCCTCACCTTGCGGGTCATCAAGGATCTGATGGCCGAACACCAGGCCTCCAACGTGGGGGTGGCGGATTGCATGGGCGGTTTGATCCCCATCTTCGACACCCCGCCGTGCCTGGCCTTGAGCGTGCTCAACGACGAAGGGTTCACCGCCTTTTGCCACACGGACCTCACCCATACCATGCCCGGCGTGCTGCTGCGCTGGATCTCCAACAAACCCTCCTTCGTCTGCAACTCCCATTTCCCCCACCATGGCCTCATCACCCTGGCCCATTGCGCCGCGCCGCGCAAAATGAACGGCCGCGACTTCGAGCCCACCACCTTGATGACCCACTACGAATCGGACTACGGCGCCGCCACCAAAGTACATTATCCCAAAGGCCAGGTCATCACCTGCCTGGTGCCCAACCTCCACTGCACCAAGTGGTTCGCCTTCCGGGGCAAAATCGTCAACTCCCCCTCCATGGACATGTGCCGCTCCCAGATGGATGTGCAGATCGACGGGGATTGGCGCGCCCTGGCCCGGGAGATGGAAGGCTTCCACGCCATCGTCTGCTACGGCGATTTCCTGCGCGAAACCGGCTACGCGGTGAAAAAATCCGGCGCGGTGGAGTGGCGCAATTATAGCGAATTGAGCTGAAGCAAAAAGGCCGGTCGCGAGACCGGCCTTTCCCCAATTCACCCCAATCCTGGCTCCCCTTTACGGCTGCAAGGTCTCCGGCAGGAATTCCGCGCCGGTGATTTTGAAGGTGTAGGCATATTGGCACGGGACCTGGTCCACATTCAACGCCGGCACATGGATGACCAGGTTGCGGTCCTTGACCTCGTATTTGAGCCGGCCTTCCAGGCCGAGCAGGGTCACCGCACAATTGTCCGGCACCTTGACATCCCGCAGCACCAGCTTTTTCCCCGGCCAGCCGGTGGTGATGGCATAGAGGTTGCCCCCTTTCCTGGTGAAGAAGGCCTGCTTCACCGCCTGGCTGCCGCGGGGGTGCTGCCCGATCTGCTCCAGGAGATCGTATTTCTCCTGGTATTCGCCATAGCCCTGCTTGGGCCGCACGCCGGAGGTCCACTGGCAGGCCCGGCCGGAATAACGGCTGCCGTAGATGGCCTCGCCGTTGACTTTCAGCCAGGCGCCGATCTCCAGCAAACGCTGCTGCATGATCACCGGGATGCGCCCATCCCCGGTCGGGCCGATGTCCAGCAGCAGGTTGCCGCCGCGGCTGACCAGGTCGCACAACATGAGGACCATTTCCCGGCCGGATTTGTATTCGTCGATGTTCTCGGCGCGATTAAAACCGTAGGAATAACCCATGCCGCGGTTTTCCTCCCAGGCGTGCGTATCGTCCTTGAGGCCGGCGCCATATTCCGTGGTGTAATAACCGCCATGCTTGTGGCGGGTTTCCTTGCCCCAGCGGTCGTTCACAATCACCTCGTTTTTGCACGGCGATTCATTGTAAAGCCAGGCCAGCAATTCCTCGCTCTTCCATTCGGCGGACGGCAGGTCCCATTCGCCGTCGCTGAAAATGATCGAGGGCGAATAGCGCGAGACCACATCCTTGAACTGGGGGAACAGGTGCTCGGCCACATACCGTTTCTTGTCGGTGAGCCAGAGCGGGTTGAACCACTCGTAAAGCGAGTAGTAAAAGCCCATTTTCATCCCCTTCTTGCGCACGGCCTTTGACAGGTCGCCCAGCAGGTCGCGGTGGGGCCCCGTTTCCTGGCTGTTCCAGGGCCGCCCCCAGGTTTTGGAGGCCTGGTCGCTGGGCCAGATGCAAAAGCCATCGTGGTGCTTGGAGGTGGGCACAATGTATTTGGCGCCGGACCGGAAAAAGATATCCGCCCATTCGTCCGGGTTGAACAACTCGGCACGGAATTGGGGGGCGAAGTCCGCATACTCGAACTTTTCACCGTAGTTTTTCTTGTGGAACTGCCACCAGGCGTTGTCGGCCTTCTTGTTGGACATGTTGTTCCAATACCATTCCGAATAGGATTTGGCCACGCCCCAGGAGGGGACGGCGTAAACCCCCCAATGGATGAAAATGCCGAACTTGGCATCCTGATACCATTCGGGAGTGGGCCGCTTATCCAGCGATTCCCACCGGGGTTCGTATTGGGCTTGCAGGCTGCCGGCCACCAGCCAACCGGCGCCGAGGAGCGTTAATGCGAGATTTGGTTTCATAATATTCCAGGGGTCAAGGGTGGCCGGGGGTTATTCCAGGGTTTCCAGGCGGATCAACACCGGCACGGCTTTGTTGACCGGCAGTTCGTTGATGCGCGCCAGGGCCTGGCGCACGGCTGAATTGGGCGCCTCGTGGGTCATCAGGATCAGCGGCACCACATCCCCTTCGTGGCCTTCGGGCTGGATCATCGAGGAGATGCCGATATTGCCCTCGCCAAAGATGGCCGCGATTTTCGCCAGCACGCCCGGGCGATCCACCACCCCCAGCCGCACATAATACCGGCTGGCGGTGTCGTCGATCGACAACACCGAACCCGCCAGCTCATGCGGCACAAAAGGCGGCACCCGCCGTTTCGTCCCGAACTTCAGGTCCAGGGCGGCATCGGCAAAGTCGCTCAACACCGCGCTGGCCGTGGCATCCTTGCCGGCGCCCCGGCCGTAGAACAGGGTGTCGCCCACCACGTCGCCCCGCACAAAAACCGCGTTGAATACCTGGTTCACATTCGCCAGCACGTGGGTGGAGGGGATCAAAGCGGGATAGACCGATACCTGGACCTTGGATCCGTTCCCGCCGCCCGTCCCGCCCGGGAATTTCTTGATGATCCCGAGCAGCTTGATGGTGAAGCCCAGCTGGCTGGCGAACTGGATGTCCGTGCGCGAAAGCGAGCGGATGCCCTCCACGTGGATGTGGTCCGGATGGACCCAGAAACCGTGCGCCAGCGAGGCGAGGATGCCGATCTTGTGGGCGGAATCGTGGCCATCGACATCCAGCGACGGCTCCGCCTCGGCGTACCCCAGCCGCTGGGCATCCTTGAGCACCTCCGCAAAATCCGCCCCCTCCAGCTTCATGCGGGTGAGGATGTAGTTGCAGGTGCCGTTGACGATGCCATAAAGCTGCGTGATCCGGTTGCCCACGAACCCTTCGCGCAAAGCCTTGATGATCGGGATGCCCCCCGCCACGCTCGCCTCGTAATACAGGTTCACCCCCTGCTGCTGGGCGGCTTCGAACAGCTCCTCGCCGTGGGCCGACAGCAGCGCCTTGTTGGCGGTGACCACCGGTTTCCCGAGCTTCAGCGCGGCGAGCACCATGGTGCGGGCCACCGTGGTGCCGCCCGCCAGCTCCGCCACCACGTGCACCTGCGGATCCTCCACCACGCTCCTCCAGTCGGTGGTCATGCAGGCTTCGGGAATGGGGTATGGCCGCGGCTCGTCAAAGGCTTTGACCGCCACTTTTACCAGGTTCAATTTGACACCCAGGCGCGAAGCCATGAGCTCACTGTTCATCTGCAGCGCGCGATACACGCCGCTGCCCACAGTGCCACCCCCGATCAGCCCGATATTTACCTGTTGCATAGTGCGGAAAAGATTGCCGGGATTCGAGCCGGGAAACAATTCCTTTTTGCGGCCGGCCGGCGGCGGCGTTTTTTGCCCGCCCCAGCCGGAATGCCGGCGGCCTGCGGCGGCTATGGCCGGTCTGGAATCCACCGCCAGGCATTGGCGGGCAGTTCGCAGGACTGGCCATCCCATTGCACCCGGACGGGCTCGTCCCGGAAATTATAGAGGCAGCGGGCACCTTCAAACAGGTATAGGCCCACGCCCGCCGGGGCGCTCATTTGCATGCCCAGCGGCTGCAGCAGCGGCCCGCGCAAGGCATCCGCCGCCGCGCGGGGCAGATCCGCCAGGCCCAGCGGCCTGGGGCACAGCAAATATTCCCCGGCGGCGCGGAAATCCGCCTCCGAAAAAGTGCGGGTGTTGAGGACCAGGACGCGCCCGCCCTCCGCCTCCTGTTCGCTCAGCAGCGGAACCGCCTGGCCGCCGCAGGTGCCCTGCAGCCGGACGCGGGCGCCGTCGGCCGTCACTGAGGCGTCGCAATCCAGCGGGGTGGCCAGCGCCAGGTTGGTGGCGTCGGCGAAAAGCTGGGTGGTGGTTGCGGGGAGGCAGTTCGTGCCCACTGCCACTCCCGCCAGCCGGGCGGCGGGCGGGCCGATCCGGCGGATCAAGGCGGGGGTGAAAACCAGCGTGGCCCCCTGCGCCAGGCTGCGCCGGGCCTTTTCCAAAAGCCGGGCATCCGCCGCGGCCTGGGCGGGCAGGATGATTACCTGCGCCCCCACGGGATACTGGGATTCCGGCGCCAGCGGCAGGCCCATCATCCCCAGGTGCTCCGCCAGGTAAAGGTTGTCCTCGGCCTCGCTGTTGGGCGGCTTGTAATACGCCATCCCCCGGCGCGGTTGCCGGGCCACCCTGGCCGCCAGTTCCAACAACCCGGGCCAACGGCTGGCCAGCAAGGCGTCCAGCGGATTGGGCTGCGCCAGGTCGCCCAGGTGGAACAGTGTCAGCTCCCGGGCCCCCGCCAGGACGCTCTGGGCCGCCTGGTCGAGGAAATTCTGCGGCGTGCATTCGATGTGGTCGAACCAGGCGCCGCGGATTTTCTTCCCGGTGATCGAGGCGATCCAGCGGAAATTCACATAGCCTTCAGTGGGCGGCACAAAGCCCATGCGCCGGGTCTTGGGATTGCGCACCTCGGTGCCCACCCATACCTGGTCAAAGAACGGCGCCATGCGGGCCGGATCATACCCGAACTGGTGGAACCGGTCATACCATTGCGGGAACTTGATGATCAACTGCGCCCCCGGCCGGACCCGCCGGGCCGGCCCCACCACCAGCGGCTGGATCAAGGAAACCATCAGGTCCCGCCGGTAATCCGCCCACGAACGGCCGCCACGGGCCTGCTCGGACCCGGCCGAAACATCCCCCGTGCAGAAAAAATCGTCCACGATGAGCTCGGGGAACACCGGGGCATTTTCCGTGAAAAACGCGGCCACATCCTCCTGGGTCTTCCGGCTCTCCCAGTTCAGCCAGCCCAGGCCGCCCTCCTGCCGCGTCCCGAAGGCCGCTCCCGGCACGGTGGCTATGCCGCCGGTGGCCTGGATCCCCTGGCGGGCCAGGAAATCCCGGACTTCCGCCAGCACCTGCGGCGGGGCATATTCATCTCCGCGCCGCCCCTCCAAAAAGACCCGCGTAATCCGCAGCTCCTGCAATTGGCGCAAGGTGGTTTCGCGCACCCCGGCCGGCGCCAGGAATTGCAGCACATCCGTGGCAGTGGCATAGGCGCTGATTTGGAGCGTCTCGGCCGCCGCCGCCGGGCCGGCCAAAAGGCTGCAGGCCAGGCCGAGGAGCCAGCGGCAGCCACGGCCACGCGGTTTTGAGGCTGGGCCCGATCCCTCCAGGTTGTTGGCCGGGGAAAAGTGCGGAAAAGCCTTTCCCCGAGGCAGGCTCGCACCGGATTCGGTTGGATGGTTTTGCATAACTCGCATGGTCATTGGATTGCCGTGAACCGAATGTATATCCCCGCTGGCCGATTTTCCAAATGAATTTGGCTTAACGGGCGCGGTTGGATCCGCTATAATCCCGTTGAATTAAGCCCAATCACCTTCAATTGGATCAGGTTATGAAAATAAAAACACTCGGCACCATGTGGTTGCTGGCTGGTTCGCTGGCCGCCTGCGCCAGCCAGGCCACGATCCTCCTCAACAATTACGACTCCGGCCAACCCGCCTGGTATGGCTGGGGCGATGGGCGCCCCCCGGGCACCCCGGAGATGCAACTGGCTCCGCTGGAGGGTTTCTGGGTGGAACTGCTGGCCAACGGCCAGCCCGTCTCCGCCACGGACACCAAGGCCACCAAGTTCAACTTGTCCGAACCAGGATTCTTCGACGCCGGGGTGGGTATCATCCCCGGGGTCGCGCCCGGCGGCATGGCGGACTTCACCCTGCGGATTTGGAAGGATGCGCCCACCTACGAACAAGCGTGCTCCTGCAGCATCGGCTCCATCCAATGGCGCCAGGCCACCGGCTCCTGGAACGACACCGCCTCGCCTCCCCTGCCCCCCACCGGCCCCATCCTGGCGATCCCTGCCCGGTGGGGCGTCATTTGGATTCCCGAGCCCTCCACCGCCCTGCTCCTGGCGGTGGGCGGTGGGCTGTGGCTGCTGGGCCGCCGCCGGAGCACCGGCCGGAAATCCTGAGCCGGGCGGTCAGGCCAGCACCTCAAAGGCGAAGCCCTTGAGGTATTCGGATTCGGGGATCGCCGGCACCACGGGATGATCGGGTGATGGCTGGTAAGCGGCCACCCGCCGCAATACCCGCCGGGCGTCGAATGCGGCTTCCAGGATTACTTCCTGGAACATCCCGGCATCCACATGGTGCGAGCAGCAAAAAGTGGCCACCGTGCCGCCGGGCCGGACCAGCTTGAAGGCCCGCAAGTGGATTTCCTTGTATCCGCGCATGGCTTCCGGAATTGAAGACCGGTTCCGCGTGAAGGAGGGCGGATCCAATATCACCAGGTCGAACTTGGGGATCAGTTTCTCGTTGGGCCGGGTGGTGGTGTGGGCCTTGAGCCAGTCGAACACATTGGCGGCCTCAAACGTGCAGCCGCCGGACAGATGGTTGGCTTCGGCATTTTGCCGGGCCGTATCCAGGGCTTCCTGGCTTTGATCCAGCGCGTGGATGGAGACCGCCCCGGCCCGGGCGGCGTGCAGGGAGAATCCCCCCTGGAAACAGAAACAGTCCAGCACCCGGGCGCCTTTGGCCAGCTCGGCGACCCGCCGGTAATTGACCTGCTGGTCGAGGTAAAAACCGGTTTTATGGCCAGCGGTAAGGTTTACGAAAAATTCCAAGTCATTGATCCGGATCCAGGAACGCCGACTGGCGGCATCCGTGCCCCCCTCCGGCCCCCCCCCGGCAACCGGCGGCTGGCCCTCCCCCAGGGAACCCGCCAAAATCCCCTGCACTTCCGGCAGCCCCTCGAAGGACCGGCTGCTCATATCGTTGCGCTCCAGGATGGCCCGCGGCTGGAAGATATTTTCCAGCACCCGCGTGATGGCGGCCTTGTGCCGATCCATTCCCAACGAGGAAGTCTGGATCACCAGCACCTCCTCGTATTTGTCCACGATGAGGCCGCTGAGGAAATCCCCCTCCGCATTGACCACCCGGAAGGAGGTGGCGCCGGGCAGATATTTCTGCCGCCAGGCCACCGCGGCCTGGATGCGCCCCGCAAAAAACGCGTCATCCACCTCCACCCGGTCCCGGGCCAATACGCGCACCTGGATCTTGGACTTTGAATTGTAAAAACCCACTCCCAGCAGGCGTTGACGGTGATCCTTGATTTGTACCAGGCCCCCGTCTTCGACGGGCTGGGTCAGGCGCAGGATCGAACCTTGATAGATCCAGGGATGGCCCCCGGCCACCCGGTCGGCCTCACCGGGCTTCAAAATGACAGTCGATAGTTTATCCATGTTTCCAAGCCTCATCCTAAAGGAGGTCTTCGGGAAAAGAAACACGAATCATGGCGGCCCCCGAATGCAGGCCTTACCCACCCGCCACGCTGCTTGCGCAACCCATTGTGGCGCAACCGGTTTTCCTCCCCTGGTGGGGCCTGGACTCCGGCGGCAGGCAGGTCCCCCCGCGCCGCCCCGGCCCGGGGCAATCAGCCCGGGCCAGAATAATTGCATTTTTCCCTTAAGCCACTGGTGCAAAGTGCCGATGATCTGTCCAGCATGCATGGCCAGGCGGTTGGAACGGCAATGGAGCCGGCCGGATTGCCTGGTGTGTCCAGGACTATGACAACAACGACTGAAACACCTACCGCCGGAGCTTCCACGCTGGGAACCGCCGGCAAATATCTCACGTTCAAACTCGGGCCAGAATCCTACGGCATCAAGGTGGTGCAAGTGCGGGAAATCATCCGCTTGACCTCCATCACCGCCGTGCCGCAGATGCCCGGTTATATCAAAGGGGTGATCAACCTCCGGGGCCGGATCATCCCCGTGGTGGACCTGCGGCTGAAGCTGGGCCTGATGGCGGCCGAGGACACCGAGCATACCTGCATCATCGTGGTCCAGGTGGCGTGCCAGGCGGGCAGCAAATCCATGGGGCTGATCGTGGATGCGGTGGAAGAAGTGGTCAATATCGCCACCGCCGACATCGAGGAAACGCCGGATTTCGGCGGCGCCGTGGCCACCGAATGCCTCCTCGGCATGGCGAAGATCAAGGGCGTAGTCAAAACCTTGCTGGATATCGACCGCCTCCTGGTGGGCGACAGCCTGCGGCCGGCAGCCGCTTTTTAAGGTGAATCCTGACCTCGGGGCGGGAACCTGTTTGCAAAAAATTCTTTGATTATGAAAAATTGGACGATCGGGAAACGGATCATCGCCGGTTTTTCGGCGGTGACGCTGGTGGCGGCCCTGTTGGGCATCACCGGCTATGTCATGTTTGTGAGGGTGTCCGGGGAGGTGGGCACCTTGAGCCAGCATGCCTTGCCCGCGGTGCAGCACAGCACCGGGGTGGAGCGGGCGGCCTTTGAATGCATCCTGCAGGAAAAGAACTACGTGCTGGAGAAAAAGGATGAAATCCATAAAAAGGCCAAAGCCAAGGTCACCGAACTGATGGGCAACCTGGACAAGGTGGACCTGGTGGCCAGCCAGTTCAACGATGCCAACTTGGCCAAAAAATCCAAGGAGGTGCGGCAGATCACCACCCAATGGGCGGAACTTTACGAAAAGGGGGTTTCCTCCATCCTGACCAATCAGGCGCAGGAGATGGTCATGGATACCAAAGGTGGGCTGGTGGAAAAAGAGGCCAGCGATTACATGGCTGCCAAACAGGCGGAATACCTGGAATCCAAGAACGAACTGGCGACGGTGAACCGGATCAACGCCCTGGCCCTGGAGACGCGGATGAACGAAAAAGCCTTCATGCTCAACAAACAGCAGAAATACTTCGATATCATCACGACGAACATCGCCCAACTGCTCAAATGCTACGCAGACCTGGAGAAACTCAAGCCGGATGCCGCCGAGCAGAAGCAGATCGCCGACGCCCGCCAGGCCACCCAGGATTATTACGCCGCCGCCAAGGCTTGGGTGGACAGCGAGAAAAAAGCCACCGCCGACGCTGGCGTAATGGTGGAAAAAGGCAGGCTGGTCGGCAATGAGGCGGATTCGTATATGACCGCCAAAAAGGCGGAATACCTGGAAGCCAAAACCGCGCTCCAACTGGTGAACGACATCAATTGCCTGATCTCGGATATCCAGGTCAACGAGCGCTCCTACATGCTTTACAAGGAGGCGAAATATTACGATTTCATCGAAAAGAACCTGCCGCAATTGCTCCAGTGGTATGGTGAACTGGATAAGCTGCACCCGGACGCCAGCGAGCAGAAACTGATCACCGACGCCCGCAAGGCAACCCAGGAATATGGGACCGCCGCCAAGGCGTGGGTGGCGGAGCAAAAGAAGGATGCCGCGAGCACCAATCTGGCGCAGTTGGCCAAACAGCTCGACCAGTGCGGTCTGGTCGCCAACAAGTGCGCGGCGGATTACCTGGCCGCCAAGAAGGTAATGGTGGACAAGATCGCCCAGGCGGTGTTCATCGTGGCGGAAATCTCCCGCACCGCCGTAGATACGCGGCGCCTGGCCAACCGCTACATGCTTTACCAGGAGGCCAAAGATTGGGAATCCCTCACCAACAACCTGGCCCGGCTGGATAAAGCCTACAGCGACCTGCGCCAGGTTTCGTTGACAAAGGACGATACCGACCGCATCGCCAAGGCCGAAAAAGCCACGGCGGAATACCGTGTGGCGGCCAAAAGCTGGGCCGATATCGACCGCCTGATGAAGGCCGGGGGCAAAGTGATGGATGCCGGCGGGGAGACCGTGGGGGCGGTGGCGGCGGGTTACCAGGCGGCCAAAACGGCCAACGTGGATAAAGTGGCCGACGCCGTGTTCATCGTGGCCGGCATAGCCGAGGAAGCCCTGGGCACGCGGTTGAATGAAAAAGAATATATCTATAACCAGGATCCGGCACACTGGAAAGCGCTCAACGAGCATATCACCAAGTTGAACCAACTTTATGGGGATCTGCGCCGAGTCTCGCTCACGGCGGACGATCAGCAGCGGATCGAGCGGGCCGACAAAGCCACGCAAGAATACCTGGTGGCCGCCAAAGCCTGGGTGGCCAACGACCAAAAGCTGCGCCAGGAAATCCTGCCGCAGATGGGGACGATCGGGGATACCGTCCTGGCCACCGCGCAAGCGGCCGAAAATGACGCCTGGAAGGCCTCGGGTGAGAGCAGCGTGAGCGTCAACGGGATCGTGTCCACTTCCAAGCTGATCATCACCATCGCGCTCCTGGCCGGCATGGCCATCGGCCTCTTCGCCTCCATCTTCATCACCCGGTCCATCACCAAGCCGGTGAAGGCGGTGGCGGACGCCATCCTGAGCGGATCGGACCAGACCTCCGCCGCGGCTTCCCAGGTATCCGCCTCCAGCCAGTCGCTGGCGGAAGGCGCCAGCGAGCAGGCCGCCTCCCTGGAGGAAACCAGTTCGTCGCTGGAGGAAATGGCCAGCATCACCCGGAAAAACACCGAGACGGCGGAGAAGGTGAAGGAATTGGCCACCCAGGCCCGCCAGGCGGGGGACACCGGCGCCCAGGACATGGCGGCCATGACCAACGCGATGGATGCCATCAAAAACTCCAGTTCGGACATCGCAAAAATCATCAAGACCATCGACGAGATCGCCTTCCAGACCAATATTTTGGCGCTCAATGCGGCCGTGGAGGCGGCCCGGGCCGGTGAGGCGGGGATGGGCTTCGCCGTGGTGGCGGACGAAGTGCGCAGCCTGGCGCAGCGGTGCGCCCAGGCCGCCAAGGAGACGGCCGTGAAGATCGAGGACGCGGTGCAGAAGAGCGCCGCCGGGGTGGAGATCAGCGGCAAGGTGGCCCGCAGCCTGGACGAAATCGTAACCAAGGCCCGGCAGGTGGATGAACTGGCCGCTGAGGTGGCGACCGCCTCGCGCGAACAGAGCCAGGGGATCGACCAGGTGAACACCGCGGTGTCGCAAATGGACAAGGTGACCCAGTCCAACGCGGCCAACGCCGAGGAAAGCGCCAGCGCCGCCGAGGAGCTCAACGCCCAGGCCGATGCGCTCAAGGACGCCGTGACCGAGCTGCAGATGCTCGTGGGCGGAGCCCAAAACACCACCCGCGCGCTGCCCGGGAGGCGGATGGCCAAATTGACGGCCGGCCCGGATCCCCAAACCCATCAGCCAGCCCTGCGCACCGTGCGGCCGGAGGCCTTGCCGGCGCCACGAACCGGCGGCAAAGGCCATGCCTCAGACGCCAACTTCAAGGATTTTTAGGAAACCGGCGGCCAACGGCCCAACCCGCGGGAACCGGTGGTTTCCGCGGGTTTTTCTTTGCCAATGAACCCACGAACCGCCTGCCCGACCTGGCTATGGTGGAGGGGCCGGCGCCGCCAGCTTGAAGCGGACCTGC
>CAIMWS010000115.1 GCA_903845125.1 uncultured Verrucomicrobiota bacterium | reverse complement strand
GGTGGGGCGTCCAGCAACTACGAGTTCAATTATGTGCCGGCGGTGCTGACGGTCTATAAGGCGGTGCTGATCGCGCGGGCCGATGCGCTGAGCCGGGCCTACGGGGCGGCCAACCCCACCTTGACGATCACCTACACGGGTCTCCTCAACGGGGACCAGGTGGCGGATCTCGATGCGCCGCCGGTGGCCTCCACGACGGCCACGCCCGCGAGTGCGCCGGGGGTTTACCCGATCACGCTCAAGGGCGGGGTGGACAACAACTACAAGATCGCGCTGGCCAATGCGACGTTGACGGTGGGCAAGGCGCAGCTGACGGTGACGGCGAACGCGCAGAGTCGGGCCTACGGGGCGGCCAACCCGGCGCTGGCCTTCAGCTACAGCGGGTTTGTCAACGGGGAGACGGAGGCGGTGCTGGGGATCAAACCCGTGGGGAGCACCCCGGCCACGAGCGCCAGCCCGGTGGGGACGTATCCCATCACGGTGAGTGGTGGGGCGTCCAGCAACTACGAGTTCAATTATGTGCCGGCGGTGCTGACGGTCTATAAGGCGGTGCTGATCGCGCGGGCCGATGCGCTGAGCCGGGCCTACGGCGAGGCCAACCCCGCCCTGGCGATCACCTACACGGGCCTCCTCAACGGGGACCAGGTGGCGGATCTGGATGCGCCGCCGGTGGCCTCCACGGCGGCCACGCCCGCGAGCGTGCCGGGGTTATATCCAATCACCCTCAAGGGCGGGGTGGACAACAACTACAAGATCGCCCTGGCCAACGGGACCCTGACGGTGGGCAAGGCGTTGCTGACGGCCACGGCCGAGGCCCAGAGCCGGGCGTACCTGGCGGCCAACCCGGCGCTGACGATCCGCTACCGCGGGTTTGCCAACAATGAGACAGCGGCGGTGTTGGATGCCCTGCCGGTGGCGGCGACGGCGGCCACGAGCGCCGACGCGGTCGGGATTTACCCCATCACGCTGAGCGGCGGGAGCGACAACTGCTACGACCTGGCGCTGTTCAGCGGGTCGCTGACCATCTATCCGGCCACGCCCAAGGTGGCGCTCGCCTCCTCGCTCAACCCGTCGGTTTACAGCACCAATGTGGTGTTTACCGCCACGCTGATCCCGGCCACCCTCAGCGGGGTGGTGACCTTCAAGGACGGCGCGGCGGTGCTGGGGCAGAGCGCCCTGGCGGGCGGGGTGGCGGTGTTCGCCACCAGCGCCTTGGAGGCGGGACGGCGGCCGGTCACGGCGGTGTATGAGACCAGCTCGGACCGGAATTACCAGGGGGCGGTTTCGGAGGTTCTGGAGCAAGTGGTGGAGCAGGCGGCCCCGGCGATGGTGCTGCGCTCGGTGCTCCAGCCGGGCATCACCAACCATGTGGTGACCTTCACGGCGAAGCTGGCCACAAACAACGCGGCGGGCACGGTCACGTTCCTGGACGGCGATGCCCTCCAGGCCTGGCTGGCCAGCCAGGGGCAGCTGGGGGTCAATCCCGGCAGTGCGGCGGTGCGGCAGTGGCTGTTGAGCCAGGGCCTGGCGGCCGTGGTGGCGGCGGGCGGTCCGCTGCCCGCGGGGGCGGTGCTGGGGAGCGGGGCGGTGCAGGCCAATGGGGAGGCCTCGGCGACCACGACGGCACTGGGGGTGGGGACGCACGGGATCCTGGGGGTTTACCTGGGGGTGGGGAATTATGGGGAAAACCTCTCGGACCTGTTCCTGATGACGATCAGCCGGATCACGCCGCTGATGATGATGGGCAGCTCGGCCAACCCGGCGCGGTGCGGGGATCCGGTGGCGTTCAGCGTCACGCTCTTTCCCTCGCCGGCCTCCGGGACGGTGACGTTCCTGGATGGGGCGGCGGTGCTGGGGTCGGGGGCCATCCTCAACGGGCGCGCCACGCTGGCGGTGGGCAGCCTGTCCGTGGGCACCCATCTGATCAGCGCGGCCTATGCGGGCAGCGCGGCCTACAATGCCGCTTCCTCCGCGGCGCTGGCGCAGGGGATCCAGCCCTCGGGCCGGCCGCCGGTGGCGGGCAATGATGCGCTGGGGGTTTACCGGAACCAGGCGGCCAGCGTGGCGGTGGCCAAGCTCCTCCTCAACGACACGGATCCGGACGGGCTGGCGCTGGCGGTGACGGGGGTCAGCCCGGCCAGCGCCAAGGGCGGGGAGGTGGCGCTGGCCAATGGGCTGGTGACCTACACGCCGCCGAAGGATTACGTGGGGACGGACCGCTTC
>CAIMWS010000114.1 GCA_903845125.1 uncultured Verrucomicrobiota bacterium | reverse complement strand
GGTAAAGGGCATTGACCGGCCGGTTTCTGACGCCATTGACGCGCTGGTCGCCCAGGCCCAGAAGTTGGGGGCGGATGTCACGCAAGCGGAAGAAGCGGCATTTCACCAAAGCACGAAATGGCTGCTGAGGCTGTTTATCGCCGGCTGCACCGTTGGGATTGTGATTGGAGGGGTGTTCGCATTCCTGTTGAGCGCGTCTATTTTGCGGCAACTTAAAGCGCTGGCCAAAACGCTCAAAGAAACTTCCCTGCAGGTCGCCTCGGCCGCCGGGCAGGTCGCCTCGGCCAGCCACTCCCTGGCGGAAGGGGCCAGCGAGCAGGCCGCTTCGCTGGAGGAAACCAGTTCCTCCCTGGAGGAGATGTCCAGCATGACCAAAAACAACGCGGCAAACGCCAATAAAGTAAAGGACCTGGGCTCCCAGGCCCGGCGGGCGGGGGACGCCGCCATGAGCGAGATGCAAACCATGAGCGCGGCCATGAACGACATCAAAGCCTCCAGCGACGGCATCGCCAAGATCATCAAGACCATCGACGAAATCGCTTTTCAGACCAACATCCTGGCCTTGAACGCCGCGGTTGAAGCCGCCCGGGCCGGCGAGGCGGGAGCAGGATTTGCAGTGGTGGCCGATGAAGTGCGCAGCCTGTCCCAGCGCTGCGCGGATGCGGCCAAGGAAACGGCGACGAAGATCGAAGATTCGGTGCAGAAGAGCGTCAACGGGGTGCAAATCAGTTCCCGGGTGGCCATAAGCCTGGCCGAAATTGTGGGCAAAGCCCGGCAGGTGGACGCACTGGCGGGGGAAGTGGCGGCCGCCTCGGCGGAGCAAAGGCAGGGCATCGAACAAGTCAATACCGCGGTGAGCCAGATGGATCAAGTGACGCAGTCCAACGCCGCGAATGCGGAGGAGAGCGCCAGCGCGGCGGCGGAACTCAACGCCCAGGCCGAAAACCTCAAGCAAGCAGTGCATGACCTGCTCACCATGGTCGATGGCGGCAAGGGAGCGAGCACCTCCGCCCAACCGGCCACTTTGGCGGCGCAGATCACCAAGCCTCACCACGGCCAGCCAGCATCTGGCCCGCACCGCCGCCCGGCGAAACCAAGCCACGCCGGAAGCCAACCCGACGCCACCCTGGCCATGCCATCCGCAGTCAAAGACCGGGGCGCCATCCCCATGGCCGAGGATTTCAAGAATTTCTAATTGAAACCGCCCAGGATCCGGGCCTGGCCGTGAGTCAGGCAGTGACCAGGCATTGGTGAAGAAACAATTTTCCCCCTACCCTGGCCTATTTCATCTCGCAGGCCACCCGGAAGCCGACGTCGTAAATGCCTTGCTCGGGCCGGTAGGCCTGGCGGCTGCCGGATTGGCAGCGGACCGGCGGATCGTACCACGAACCGCCACGCACCACCATGAGGCCCGGCCCGCCGGTGGAACTGGTCCACTCGGCAACGTTGCCGTGCATATCGTGGAGGCCCCACGGATTGGCGGCGTAGGAGCCGACGGTGACCGAGACGCGGGCGTGATCGTCGAAGCGTGTGTCCGCCGGGCGCCAGGGCGGAATCACTTCCGTGCGGCCAGCCCAGCCGAAGGGATCGATGGCCTGGTGCGTGCGGTCGGACAGGTTCGCAAACGGGGAGAAATCGGTATCCAGCGTGCCGTACCAAAACGGCGTGGCCGTGCCGGCGCGGCAGGCGCACTCCCACTCCGTCTCGGTGGGCAGCCGGAAGCGGCGCCCGGTTTTGGCGGAGAGCCAGCGGCAAAAATCGGTTGCGGCCCGCCACGAGACGCGCACGACGGGCTGCCGGGGCCGCGCCAGCGACCAACCGCGCTCCCCGGGGCTGAACTGGATGTAATCGCCGTGCTCCAGCCCGCTGTCGTGGGCCGGATCAAACAGCGCATATTGTTCGTTGGTGACCTCGAATTTGCCCAGCCAGAGATCCTGCCCGGTGCAGGCCAGCTCCAGCGTAATATGGTCCGCCAGCGGGATGGTTCGCGTCTGGATCTGGGGCGGCGGCGCGGCCGCGATCGGCGCCATTGGAGGGGCGGGCCGTTTGACCGCCGGGATCACCGGGATCACCGGCGTAATGGGCGGCCGGCTCCGGGTGTGGATGGCCTCCGGATCCTCATCCATGCCGGTGTAGCGGCGGCGCAATTCACGGCGGCGCTCGGCCTGGTGGGCTACCCGCCCGGTGCCGCAGATGTCGGTCCAGGTGCCGTGGGCGGGGGCACCGAGGTCGATCCAGGTGATGAGCCGATCCCACGCTTCGGCGTCGAGCGCCACGTTATGGTGGCCTTGGCGGAGCATTTGGACGAGCCGCGTGGTCCCGGCGTGGAATTCCCAAGGCGGCAGGAGGTGCATGTCGCTCTCGCGCGTCGGCGTGCGGACCAACCGGCGGAGGGCGTAATAGGAGGGGGTGAACCGGGAGGCGAGGTTGTAGCCATTCTGGTTGTCCAGCAGCGGCCGGGGGGGCTGGTCCTTGAGCTCGGCGTGGCAGCCCACACACCACTGGTCCAGCACCGGCTGGACTTCGCGCCGGAAATCGAAGCCGCGCGCCAGGCCATACCACGGCTGGATGGTCTCCGCGGGCTGCGCGGAAGCGATGGTTTTGCGGTTCGGCGGAGTGGTGTTTTGCGGCTCGTGGCAACCGCCGCAGGAGATCACTTCGCCCGGCATCGCGGTGAACCAGCTCCGCATCAGCTGCACGGCCTGGCCGTCAACATCGAGCGGCTGGATGGCGATCGGCGTGTACGCCGGGACCCGGAACCGGGCCGAGCCGTCGCTGTGGACCTTTACCGTGCCGAGAATGCGTTTCACGTCCCACGGGCCATCGAGGCCGGGGGCGTCCGGCTCGCCGCCCACACCCTGGTAGGCGAAATGGTAACTGACCAGCCGCAGCGACTTGATGGTACCCCGCGGCACCCCCTTCAGGCCGGGCCCGGCATAGACATCGGCGAGGAAAACATCGGCCTCCCGGCGGCTGAGGTCCACTTTGTCGGGGACCACCGGCGGGCAGGCCGTTTTCTGCAGCGGGATCGGTTCGAGCAGCGCCCAGCCGGGCTGCTCGCAGATCGGCACCAGATTGTCGAACACATCGGCGAGGTAAATGCCCCACGGCGCGCTGGCCGATGGCTTGCACGAAACGAGGAAATATTTGTCGCTCAGCGGGAACGGATGGAGGAATTTCGGCCAGCTCTGCTCGATCGGCAGGTCGAGCATGACCGGCTCGACTTTCCGGCCGCGGCCGGGGATGCGCTGCACCACGCCCTCCGCCTCAAACCGGCCTTTGGCGGTGTCGAAGAGAACCAGGTCCCCCATGCGCGGCAGCTCGTGATGACCGCCCACCACTGCAACAAACCGGCCCGCCTGGCCGGGGAGCGGCCGGGCGTAAAACATGGAGGCCGGCCAGTAGGAGTTGCTACCGTAAAACTCCATCTGCTCGGTGCCGTCCGGATTCATGTGGAACAGGATCCGGGAGAAGGCGTGGGGCAGATCGGTATATTCCCAGCGCAGGTAGAGCACGCGGCCGTTGGGCAGCGGCGTGGGGCACCAGTCGTGGTCCTGCTCGACGGTGAGCTGCCGGATGCGGCCATCAGGATCCAGCCGGAACAGATTGGCGACGTGCGCCGAACCGCGCACGCACGGCACGCCGGTGAACGCCGCGGTGGAGGTGAAAATGATCCGGTCCCCCGGCAGGTAACAGGCGTCGTAGTTGTCCACATCCGGCTCGTTGATCAACGGCAGCGGGTGCAGGCCGGAGCCATCCGTATTGATCTCGAAGACCTGCCAGCGGTTTTTAGCGTCCGGCATGGAGAACAGCAGCCGGCCGGCGTCGAAATGCAGCCGCAGGTCGCCGGCAAACCGGCCGCCTGCGGGCCGGTAGAGGGTGGTCAGCTTGCCATCCGGCCGCACGGGGGAGAGCACGGCGATTTCGTTGTCGTAGCCGGCCGGATCGAGGCTGGAGTTGCTTTGGTAGTTGGTGGGCAGCCCGAGTTTGCTGGCGCCGCGTTTTACGACGATGAGCCGGCCGAAATCCAGCAGCGGATTGGCCAGCAACGCCTCGTCGCGCAACTGCCGGAGCTCCTCGGGGTTGCGCACCGCCGCGAGGCGCTGGCGAAACTCCGCACCCCGCGGGTAACGCTCTTTGAACGTGGCGGATAAATCGTCGATGGCCAGGGCCAGGGCGTCCCGCCCGGCATCCGGGCGCGCCACGGGCGCCGCTGGCTGGGGATCGCGCAGGTATTCCAGCAGGTTGACGAGCAACCGTTCGAAGTTATCCCGGCAACCGCGCGGGGCATGGAAATAGAGCGGCGAGAGCTGCCAGGGGAAGATGATGATCCGCCCCCGGCCAAGCCGGTATTCCACCACCGAACCCCCGGGGCTGCTGGCCAGCACCAAGCCATGGGACGATTGCGCCTCGGCGAAGGCGGGGTAAATGGCGTTGCTCATCCAAACGACACCCCCATCGGGATCGAGCCCCCGGAAGGCCGGGTGGCCGGCGGCGGCCAGGGTGAGCCCGGCTTGCGCACGGTCGTTCCCAAAAGTGAGCGGTTTGGTGCGGAGCGTGTCGAGGCCGAGTTGGTTGACCAACATCACCGCATCGCCGGACAGGAGCAGGCCATGGCCGGAGGCGACGTAATTGCTGAGGACGGCCAGGCCTGGCGTGTTTTGGTGGCACCAGAGGACGGCGAGCTGTTCCCACGGCTGGCCGGTGGCAGCCCCGAGTTTGCGGGCCACCTCGCGGGCGGTTTCAGCTTCGACACCCCGCGGCTCGGTGCAGACCCCAAACTCCACCGTCGCGGCCCCGGCCCGCAGGACGAGGCAAAGCAGGACAATACCACAAAGTTGCCGGTTCATGCTGAATCCCTACAGCAAGACACGCCCATCCGTCAATTCCCGACCACGGGCCCGCAATCCCGGCCCGGGATTGGCGGAAACGCCTCCTGCGTCACGCCACCATTGCCGACCGCCCCCGGGGGGATCTGGCGCGTTGAGCCCAGGCTGCTGCCAGGCTCAGGAGCCGTTGCGAAATAACCTTTTCAATCGGGCGGGTTCTTTTGGCGGCTGGCGGCGTTGCGTGCGCCTTGCCAGCCTCCAAAATTCCGGCGCCGCAATAGTTCATTTCCTGACGGCGCCTTAATCCCGCCAGACAAACTCGCCCGTGTTGACCTGCCAATCCTGGCCAAAAAAGCCGGCGGCCCGCACCCCCTCCAGGCCCTTCGCGGGCAGCTCCGCGTCGATCACCAGGCAATCGGGAAAACCGGGGCCGGACAGGAAATAAGGCATGCGCTCGGTCACCCGCATGCCGGGCATCCCGGTACCGCAAACCACCCCCACCAAGGCTCGGGAGTCCTGCGGATGCGGCTGCAGGAACAAACACCCGAGGCCCTCCCCGGTCAGCTCCCGGCCGCCGACCTGCAGCCGGCCGCGGTGAGCCTGCACGGGGCTATTGGCGAGCAGGAATGCCCACGCCGCGTTGCCCTCCACATGCCCGTAAACCAGCACGTTCGCGAGGCCGCTTTCCCCTTCCCGGCCCGGCTGGCGGCCGCGCTGCCGGGCCACCAGGTCCACATCCGCCACCAATTCCAGCGAGGCATTGCCCCGGTAATAGAAGGTCTCGGCATCATAACGCGCCTTGGCCAGGGCCCACGCATTTTCCGCCGGGGTGCCCTGGGTGCCATAAGTCAGCACCACGTGGTTGCGGAAGGCCTCCCGGAAGGGGCCGGAGCGGGCCGGCTGTTTCATCGTCGCCGGGGGGTATTCCCCCACTTGCCACCGCCCCGCCTCACGGACCAGGCAGAGCCCTGGGCTGGGCTTGGGCCCCGAACCCGCAGCGTCCCCGGCGGGAGCCGGCAGGGTGAGGCCGGTGAGCTTCTGCCCATCCAGATCGACCACCACCCCGGGCCCGGGCGGGATGGCCGGTAACCCGAGCCAAAGCCGGGCCACATTGGTGGTCACGCCGGCGATCCGCCGCTGGCCCGGATCGCAGCGCACATCCACCGCGCTCAGCTCCAGCTGGTGTTCCTGGGCCAGGATCTCCACCCAGTGGGACCGCGAGGAAACGGCGGGGTTGACGGTGGCAAACCGGATCCGTCGCACGCTTTCATCCACCGGGATGGTGCGGCGGGCGAAGAAATCAAACATCGGCGCCCAATCGACACAATCGGTCCCCGGCTCATCGCTGGCATCCCACCAATGGCCCGCCTTGGGCTGTTCGTGGAAATCAAAATCGCGGTGGAACTGGCCCAGGACCCGGCGCATCTCCCGGGCCTCGGTCACCGGCACATTATCATCGGCATCACCATGGAGTATATAAACGCCTTCCTGAAGATAGTTGGTCGCCATGAGCAGGGTGTCGCTGGCGGCCGCCGCGCGCTGCAGCATCAGCTGCATGGCATTGGTGGCCGGCGAACGGCTGGGGTTGGCGTAGGATCGGAAGCTGATCCAGCCGGCGCTCGGGCCAATGGCGGCAAACTGGTCCGGAAAGAGCACGCCCAACTGCCAGGTCCCGTGGCCGCCCATGGAGTGGCCCGTCAGGTAAATGCGGCTGGGGTCGGCCTGGTAACGGGCTTTGGCCAGCCCGAGCACCTCCAAGGCATCCCACCGGCCCCACTCCTCCCAATCAAACCCATAGGGCCGCCGGTTCGTGGGGCAAACAATGTGCCCCCAGCTCTTGGGATGGTAGGATTCTGCCTGGCCCCGGGCCTCGACCCCCGCGCCATGCAGCGACAGGAACAAGGCCAACGGCCCCGGGGAGGCCTTGGCGGAAGGAGCGGGATTGACCGCGTAATACTGCACGCTGCCGTCGATCTGGCTCCGGAAGGTGCGCACGTGCGTTTGATCCGGCTGCCGCACCCGGAGGTTGACCTGGGCCCGGACCGGGGATGACGCCCCCGCCGGCAAGGCGCAGGCTTCGAGCGTGACCGCGCAGCTATTCGAGAGCCCCCGGCCGGGAGGCGGCACGAGGAAGGGCGCCTTGAAGATCCCCAAGGGGGGCAGCTGGACAAATTGCTCCAAGCTCCCTTTTTCTAGCACCCGCAAGGAGGCGCGCAGCGGACTGGCCGTGGCGTTCAGGAGCACCACCGCCCCCCAAACCGGCTCCGCCTCCCCGGCTATAAGATCGGGCAAAGTGCTGTCCGCCGTGTGGATGCTCAGCGGGCCGGGCGGCGCGATCAATCGGGCGCGCAGGCCGCCCCGCCCGCTCTGGAACAGGAATTCGTTCGTTCCCGCCCGCAGCTGCACGGGCAGGCGCAAGTAACCGTTGCCATAGGAATCACCGCCCCGGATTTCGCCATTGACGTAAACGCAGCCATAACCCGCCGCCTCCAGGAGCAGGATCTGCTCCCGGTCGCTGACGGCCGGCCAGAAAACGTAGCCGCCGCGGGTGGTAGACTGGTCCAGGGCGCCCTGTTCATTGGCGGCAGCGGCCTCCCATCGCTGTTCCGAGCCGCCCGGCCCCACCACTACGTCCCCCGCCTGCGGCGCCCGCCACTGCCCCAGGACCATGCGGGCTTCCAACGCGTCCACATGCACCGCCGAACGGCCGGGTCGCCCGAGCGACCGGATCACCAGGACGTTTTTCATTGGGATTTCCAGTGGTCGGGCAGCCTCCTCCCCGGCCGGGCTTTGGCAGCACAGGAACATGGGCAGAATTCCGAAAGCGAGCGCAAGCGTGCGTAATGACATGCCCGAACCTTGAAGCATCGCGGCTTTGGCGTCAACCCGGTACTGGAATTCCGGGCTCCCGGGGCCGGCGCCGGCGAAACGGCGACGGTGAACTTCCCCAGCGCAAACTGCGGCCAGGGAACGAACGCGCCATCCGCCCATGTCCCCCCTTTTCTCCCTTGCCTGGGCACCGGATCCACAAGCATAATCCCGCCCATGAAATCTGCAGCCCGTCTGACAATCCTGCTGGCGTTCACCATGATCCAATCCACCGGGGCACAATGGTCGCATCGGGAAGGCGATCCGATGCCCGCCCCGGCGGGGTTCCTGGTGCAGCCTTTCACCCCGGCTGAATGGGAGGCGAGCAACTTCGCGCCCCAGGCGGATATCGAGCGCTTCCGCGAGGCTCGCTATGGCATGTTCATTCATTTCGGTCTCTCGACGCATGCGAAGGCGGAACTCTCCTGGGGCACATGCTACACCCGGAAAGCCCCGGATACCGGCCACGGCCCGGTGCCGGACGCGGTATGGCAAGGTTGGACCAATGAGTTCAGGTTCGAGAAATTCAACGCGCAGGAATGGGTCGGGATCGCGCAGCGGGCCGGGGTGAAATACCTGGTGGTCATCGCCAAGCACCATGAGGGCTTCCACCTGTGGGACACGGCGCAATCCGATTTCAAAGTCACCCACACGCCCTTCGGCCGCGACCTGTTGAAGGAGCTGGCCGATGCCTGCCATGCCGCGGGCATGACCTTTGGCATATACTATGCCCAGCGCGAGTGGCATCACCCCGACTACCAGCCGGTGGACGAAAGCAAAGTCATCCGCAACGGCGTCTGGTGGAAGCTCAAGCCGGGGGAGCAAAGCCCGGTGGGGCCACGCCACGCCAAATATCTCGATTATAACCGGAAGGCGGTCCGCGAATTGCTGACCAACTATGGCCAGGTGGACATCTTTTGGTGGGATGCCGCCTGGTGGGGCGGCATGTTCACGGCGGAGATGTGGGACGCCGAAAACCTCACGCGCATGGTGCGGGAACTTCAGCCCCACATCCTCGAGAACAACCGCTGCTCGGTCCCCGGTGATTTCGACACGCCGGAACAGCGGCTGGGCAATTACCAGGACTGGCGGCCGTGGGAATCCTGCATGTGCCTGGAGCAGGGCTGGTCCTACACCGGCGCCGCCCCCAAGCCGCGGGATCACATCCTGCGGATGCTCATCAACAATGCCTGCTGCGACGGCAACCTGCTGCTTTCCTGGGGGCCCAAGTGGGATGGCGAGTTTGACGAAGCCCAAAAAAACCGCCTCTTCGAGGTTGGCGGCTGGCTCGAAAAAAACGGGCGCTCCATCTATGCCACCCGCGGCGGCCCGTGGAAATTTGCCCCGTGGGGTGGCTCCACCCGCCGGGGCGCCACGGCCTATCTCCATGTGCTCCAATGGCCGGGCGAAACGCTGCGCCTGCCAGCCCTTCCCCAGCGCCAGGCCCGGTCCGCGCGGCTGCATGGCGGCGCGGAAATCCCGTTCCGCCAGGCGGGCGGCACGCTGGAATTCAAGGTTCCGAAAACCAGCCGGGATCCCCTGGACACGATCATCGAAATTATTTTCGACCAGCCCCTCGACGGGTTGAAAGCCATCGCCTCCGGCGATATTTCCAGTTTCGACGCCGTCACCTACGGGCAGGTGGTCTCCCGCCCGGCCCTGGTCACCACCAGCTCCCGCCATCCCGCTGACCAAGGGCACCCGCAAACCCTCGTCGCGGAATCGCCAGCAACTGACTTCGCCTTCCACACCAATCCGGAGTTGAACCCCTGGGTGCAGATCGATCTGGGACGCGAACTCGCCGTGACCGGGGTGCGCATTCTCAACCGCGCTGGCGCCGGTGAGGCGGGGATGAATCGCGCCGCGACCTTGCGCCTCTCCGTTTCCAAAGACGGAAAACAATGGCAGGAAACCTGGCGGGCCGAGGGGGCCAGGGCCGTGTGGGAAATTCCCGTCACCGACTTTCTCGCCGGCGCCCAAGTACCCGGCCGGAGCGCCCGCTACGTGCGCCTGGAACTGCGGCCAGACCACCCGGAGTGCCTCCATTTGCGGCAGGTCGAGGTTTGGGGGAAATAGCCTTCCCCAATCCCAGCCCATGAAGTGGTGCGGCACCAGCACCTGCACCAATACCGAAAACCCGGCGGGCTGCACGGCCTGGCTCGCATTATACTGTCGTCAAATGCCCGCCCGCGTCAGACAGGAATGGGGTGCCGTCACGCGCAGGCCACGGCACGCTTGACGGCCTGGTTTTCCACTCTATCCGGGCGGGACCATTATTCCTGGGTGGTGGCGGGTTCGCCGCCCGCCACCAGGAACAGGGAATGGACGGGCGCCAGTTTCACCCGCGCCCGGGTGACGGGCCCCTCCTTGCCGGCGACCTGCTCATACTCGACCGGACCCCTCTGGCCGTCATGCGGATTCCAAAGCTCGAGCGCCAGCTTCCCGCGCAAGGTCACCCAGGTATCCACCTCCCCATCGGAGGAATTGGCAAAGAAATAAATCGAGCGTCCATCCTTCACCTTGTGGATGTATGAAAAGTTGCCGCCGTTGACCTTTGGATCCTGGCCGATCACCACATCGCCATCCGGCAACGCCTCATTGAGGACTTTTTTCAGCTCCGCCACTTGAGGCGACGGCAGGAACCAGGCCCGGCCGCCGCTGGCGTTGCGGTGGCAGGGCGAGGCTTCACGCGCGAAGAGGCTGCGCCCGCCGGCCCCGAGCAGTGTCCATTCCGAGATGGAGGCGCTGTCGGAGACGACCGCCTCCATGAGCAAGCGAATCTTCAGGGTGGACACCGGGGCGAAGGTGATTTCCTTCCGCTCGCCGAGCCGTTCACCCTTGGCCTGATCCACCCAGGCCGCGCCATCCCAGGTTTGGATGCGATAGCCGCGCACGCGGTCGAAAGCTTCGTTCACCACCGCGCCGGTGATGGTCTGCCGGCTGGCGAAATCCGCCTCCAGCCACTGGGCGCCTTTTTTGCCATCAGCAGCATTCCAGCGGGTATCGGCGCTGCCGTCCATGCTCAGGGCCGGATCGTGGCCACCACCGGCCCAGGTGGAGGAGGCACTGACCCGGGGCCCCTCCTCCTGCTGTGCCATTTCGGGGCCGAAAATCGCCGTCACCAATCGGCGCACCTCGGCATCCGCACCGGCTTCGGCCGCGCAATCCGGGAGCCGGGTGGTGGCGATGACCGTGCCGCCCTGGTCATAGAATTGTTTGACGCGACGGAGCGTGGCGACATTGATGCACCGCGACCCGGGGATGATGAAGGCCCGCCAGCGTTCGTGGTTCACCTCGTTGTTCAGGGTGATCGTGGCGCCCTTGACCGCGCAACGTTCCTCCAGAACTTCCGGATGCACGAAGGTGAAATCGCGCCGCACCCCCAAAGCCAAGGCTTCACCCACCTGCATGTAATCGGCCTCGGGGATGGCGACGCAGCCCTGATAGGGATCGCCGGGGCCGAACCAGGAGCCCGCCTGGAGGGTGGCTATGGGATAAAGCACGCCGAGGTCGGCGACATGGCGGCCTCCTTGCAGGAGACGTTGAAGGCGTCCGATATATTGGTTGTAGGCCGGCAGTTCCGGGCCATATTTCGCGGCGCCGGGCGAGAGGTCAGGCTTGAAGATGATGGTCGCCGGATCGTACCACACGGCGTGCGGCACCATGGTGTTGATGCCCTTGGCAAACTGGTCCATGGCCTCCTTATAAAGGTTGGGCAGCGGCAGATCGATGCCGCCATAACATTCCGTCATCACCTGTGGACGGTCGTAATTGAAACCTGCCGAACTGACCACCTTGTAGGCGCGCGACGCCCGGCCATAGGCGAAGACTTGGTCGATGCCGGGCATGCTCTGGTATTTGAAGGATTTGATCAGGTCGCCAACGGTGCCGATCACCGGGTTTGCCACTTCCTCCTGGTCGGCATGCCCGGTGAGGCCCAGGTGATGCGCGGTGCACCATTCACTGATGGTTTTGACGAAGCCGTTGGCATACAATTCAGCCCGCATGCCGAACAGGGCGTTGCGCGCCGCAGCGGTGTCGGGGCCAATGTCGAACCACAGCGCCGGATAGAGAGTGACCGGATCCATCTTGAAGCGCGCGCGGAAATAATCGTTGAAGCGCTCGGTCCAGGCCCGGCCGCCCTTGACATGGTAGAAGGCCGGCTCGTCGTAGAAGGCGCTGTCGATGGTGGTGCCGAACTGCTCCGGCATGGCATCATGATAGGCCTGGTAGGTGAGGGAGATGAAGGCCTCCACTGCCTTGGGCTCCAGATAGTCCACCAATCCGGCGCCGCCATCCCGCACGCAGGTGAAGATCATAACCTTCCACTCGCCGGCCGGCACCTTCCAACGCAAAACGCCGTCCTTGATCGCACCGGTGACATCCAGGCGCTTCCAGGTCGCTGCCTCCATGGCTACTGCACCCATCAGGGCTCCCGCCGGCACGGCCTGGGTGAATTCCTTGGGCCCGCTCACATCGGCGGCCAGCATGTCCAAACGTTTGCCAAGCGCCTCGGGATGCTTGCTGGCCAACAGGCCGCCGGCCGAACCGCTCGGGAACCAGTACTCGTCGTAGAGGCACATCTTCATGCCCAGCTTGCCTGCCTCATCCACCGCCACCTTGTATTGCTGGAGGAACTCCGGGCCCATGAAGGGAAATCCCATTCCGTTGCAGGGCAGGATGCCCATGCCATAGTAACCGGCCGTTTTACAAGCCGCGACCATGCGCTTGGTTTTCTCCGCATCCAGCTTGCCATTCCAAAACCACAAAGGCCGGGATTGATACCGAAAGGGAGGGGCTTCAAACTCGGTCGTCAAGGATCCGGCTCCGTCCACCTCCGCGCACCACCCTGTCCCGAGGGCAAACCCGAACACCATGGCGGCATAGGCTATTTTCTTTCTAATCGCGTTCATTGGTCATCATTCCTTACTGTTTATAAATAATTGTTCCGGCACTTTTCCCATCACTACCGGGCCGAACAGGTCCCTGCCGCTCCCGCCACCTCCCGCGCGCAGGCAGGCGTGGGAGCGCCGGCCGTGACCACGAAAACCGGGGACACCCAGGCGTGCCCGGTGACGTTGGTCAAGGAAGTCCGCCAAGCGGGCCCCGGCGAGCCGTCCATGCCGGCCGTCCTGGCAGCGGCTGTTGGGCCATGGCCATTGCGTTTCATGAACCCGATACTAACCGAATATTTGCCTTGGTCCAACATGATTGACCGGGCGATGCTTTCGCCCGCGCCACGGTGGAAGCGACGTGGCGTATGCCAACCGGAACCGGCAGGACGGACCCTTTCATTTGATTACTGGGGCGGTTTTTCGCGCGCATCAAGGTCCAGATGTTTCCTGGATTGCTCTCCTCCGCGACCCAGCCTGAACTGGCAAGGACTAAACCGGTCGAGGTCGCCGTTTGCGGATCAAAGTTATCTTCCAGCTTCCGTGCTGATCGCCGGCCATTGCTTCAGGAAGGCTTCGGCCATGAGTTCGTGGCCAACCTGGTTCGGATGGATCGGATCCCCGTCGTAGGCCGCTTTCAACTTGGGCAGCATCGGCGTCCGCAGATCGACGACGTGAACGCCGTTCTGGCCATTGAGCGACAACAACCACTTGGCATATTGTGCCATGACCTGGTCGTAGTAGGCATACGGAGTAATATAGCCAAACTTGCGCGGGTTCTGCTCCGCTTGAACTTCTGCTTCCGCATTGGCCTTGGCGAGGAGCATGGCCGCATCCGAAGCGCTGGTTCCTTTGGGAAATTCCGGTCCCGGCCGGGCGTAAGGCGGCGCCGTGAGCAGAACCAGGCGGGCGCCAGAAGCCTTCACCTTCTTGATGAGGGTCTCCATGCCGCCCTGGTAGGCCACGAACCTTTTTTCATTGAACGGGTGATAGATGCCATCGTTGATGCCGTAGCAGGCAACGACCCAGTCCGGCTTGGTCTCCGCAAGCACCTGGTCCAATCGTGCGAACAGACAGGGCCGGCGGCCCGGGTGATACTCCTCGCTCAGGCCGGAAACCGTTTCACTGCTCCGCCCCTTGTTGATCACCTTCCAGGAGTTCGGTGGCGCCTGTTTGGCCAGCGCGGCCTCAATGAGGCGGACATAGCCCCCGGCTGCGGTGATGCTGTCGCCCAGGAATAGCACAGTCCTGGTGTTGCTCGGCTCCGCTTTCGGTTCTGCAGCACGCGCAGACCCGGACCAGCCAGGACTGCTCACAATCGCCAAAACCGCCATTATTTTGAGTATAATCGACTTTTTCATAAGGTTAGGGTTTCCAATGGTTCCTTTGCCAAGCAGATGGACCGCGTCCTTGGCCTGCGCGCGATGCGTTCCTCGTCAGTGGCTGGGCCGCGTTCCCGCCGTTCGCTGGCATCACGCTCCGCCGCTCCCTTCCGGACCAAGGCCCTATGGACCTGGCCCCGGCAGTTCCCGGAATCCGGGCTGCTGAAGCATGCTGGTGTCCTGCGTTATTTCCCATGGGTGGCTGCGCTGTTCTATTTCGGCTGTGGCCCCGCGTCAGGAGTCAGGACCACCGATTTAAGTCCGATGACTTTCCAAACCGATCCTGGCTTGGGTTTAACCGCCAGGGTGTAGGAACCTGGTTCGGCAAACTTCAACTGGCCAAGATGATGGGTGGTGTAGGTGGCCCAGGAACCGGTCGCCTTGGATTTGCCAGTAAGCTTTTCAGTGAGCTTTTGATGGCCGGCTTCGAGGACAAATTCGCTGCCTTCTGCGCCGGAAGCGCAGGAGTAAGCCACTTCCACGGCATAGGTTCCGGGCCGCAGCAACTGGAATGGCCAGGAGACAAAATCCTTTGCGTTGGCCCAATAGCCAATTTGGTCTTTCCCCCCATCCTGCTCGTAGCGAGGCGAGCTGCCGTGAATCTCGGCGTCCGAGGCTTCCAGCACGATCCGGCCGAGGGCATCGGGCCTGGCCACCGCCGCGGGCAATGGCACCGGCCGCAATCCGCTGCCGTTGATTTTCAGGGCGAAGGCGTGGTGGCCCGACTGCCGGGCGGGCAGCACGGCTTCCAGGCCCGACTCGGTTTGGGTCCATTGGAGTTCACCTTCGTGGCCGAGCAGGCTGACTTTGCTGATCGTTCCTGCCCCCGAGGCGAGGGAGCGCACCCGCGCCCGGCCATTGGACGGCCAGCCCAGCACCAAGGCGTACAGGCTGCCGCCCCGGGTGGTAAACCGGATCTCCCGGGAATCGTAACGCCGCCCGTCTTCATTGAA
Source organism: uncultured Verrucomicrobiota bacterium (assembly GCA_903845125.1). Taxonomy (GTDB): domain Bacteria; phylum Verrucomicrobiota; class Verrucomicrobiia; order Limisphaerales; family UBA1319; genus CAIMWS01. The sequence goes on along the minus strand of CAIMWS010000114.1, from coordinate 9,954 downwards.
GTGGCCACTGCCCTGGGGACGGCCTTCCCCGAACACCTGCCATGGCCGGGTGCCGTAAATTGCCTCCCCGTTCACGGCCATCCAGGCACCCAGATCGGCGAGCACCTGCTCCTCCGCGGCATCGAGTGTGCCATCGTGCTTCAGCGGGATATTGAGCAGGAGATTGCCGTTCTTGCTGACGATATCGGCCAGCATGCCGATGACCTGGGCGGCCGGTTTGTATTGCAGGCCGGTTTTGTAGAACCAGTTGCCGATGCAGGTGTCGGTCTGCCACGGTTCGGCCTTGATGCCGCCGAGGATCCCCCGCTCGACATCCTGAACCCCGATCCCCTCCACGTATTCACCGTGGTCGGTGCGGGGCGTCATGTCTTTGAGGTTGTAAACCGCCTCCAAATTGCCCCCGTGCCAGGCCTGGTTGGCATTGTAGAAATGGGCGAAGAGGCTGCGCCCCACCTCCCCGAACGGCACCGCGCCATCAGAGTACATCAAATCGGGGTGATAAGTGTCGATCAGATCCCGGATGCGCCAAAACCACTGGCGCGGCCACCACTCGGGGGGATTGGCCGGGTAGGTGTAGGATGTATCGGGATGCGGCGGGAAGTAGAGATCCTCGTATTGGGGATCGTTTCCATCATAGGGCACTCCCGCCAGCGCTCCCTTTTGGTCCCGGCCCTTATTGGTATTGAACCAACTATAGCTGCGTGCCACATGCTCGGTGACGCCGAAGCGGAGCCCCTGCTGGCGCGCCGCCTTGGCCCAAAGGCCAACAATATCCAGCTTGGGTCCCACGTTGACGGAATTCCAACGATGATACTTGGAGTCCCAGTTGTCATAGTTGTCGTGGTGGTTGGCGAGCACGACGAAATATTTCGCCCCGGCTTGCTTATAAAGCTTCATGAGCCGGTCAGGATCGAATCGGTCCAGCTTCCACAGGGCGGCCAGGTCCTTATAGCCAAACTGGGACGGATGCCCGAAATGCTGGAGATGGAACTGGTATTGCGGCATCCCTTCAAGATACAGGTGGCGCGCATACCAATCCCCCGCCTCGGGCAGGGACTGCGGCGTCAGGATGCCCCAAATGCCCAGCTTGGCGTCGCGAAACCACTCGGGGCAGCGGTATTGCTTGAGCGACTCCCACGTGGGTTTGAAGGGGCCATCCGCGATCTCAATCCGGCCGGGCACCGGTCGGGCAGCGGCGGGATTGGGCCGCGCATCCATGATCGGCTCGTCCCCCATGAGGGCGGCGAGGAGCGGCTCCATGGCTTGCGCCCGAGCCTCGGCGCCCGCCCCATTGGGGTGGATCATATCCGGCATCAGGTCGGTATTGATGGAGCCATCCGGGCGCAGGAAGACCCGGCCCACATCGAGCCAGAAAACTTGTTTGCCATCGGCCAATCCGGCTGTCAGTTCGCCCGCCCGGCGGTTGGCGGCGATGCCCGTTGCGGAACGATTGTATTTGCGGGAATAGGCGGTGCGGTCGTGGGGACCGCCGCAAGGTAGAATGCTCAGGATGATGATTTTGGTGGTGGGGTGCCGTTGTCGGATGAGGTCCACAATGGCTTTGGTGCCCGCAAACACCTGTTCGCCGGTGTGGACGCTGGGGTAATGCTGGTCATCGGTGTTGTTGGTGCCGATCAGCAGGGTGATCACTTTGGGCGATTTTTTGAAATCAAGCTCCCCGTTCTGGAGGTTCCACAAAATGTTTTCTGTGCGGTAGCCGGAGTATCCCAGGTTGAGGGCACGGCGCGGTGCATAGTGTTTGTCCCACACGGCCTGGAGCGGCTTCCATTCCCCGTCGCCTCCGTCGCCCACCGCTTCCGTGATGGAATCCCCGATCATCACCAGATCGAATTCTCCGGCTTTGATGGCCGCCACTTTTCCATCGTGCCGGGCGCCTGGCGAAGGCTTTGGGAAATCCGCGTCCCCGGGTTTGGGACTGACCACCGCCGGCCGGCCGGCGATCTGGGTGGCGGGGGTTTCCGCCGGCGGCTGTTCATTGGCTCGCGCGGGTTCCGCCGCCAGGGTGGCACCGGCGAGGCCCAAGGCGAATGCGGACCAGAGCGTTTTTTTTGTTTGGTGCATGATCAGGTGAGTCTCCTAATGGTTTTACTAAAAGTGACCGGACCGGGCCATCCTGAGGGCAAAATTCCGGCATCGGGACGGCCAGCCGTTTTTCCGCGGGCAGGGCCGCGAAACAAAGATCCTGGAGTTCCCCGGCCACCGGCTCGCAGCCGGCTTCCGTTGCTGATCGCCATCGGCGCACCCAAATCCGCCACGTCGTCCACGATGTGGGTCGAGAGGATCCCCGCGCGGCTCCCGCCTATCTCCCCGATCAGGTTGTGGAACCGGTTGCCCTCCTCCGGCCCCAACCCCGCGGTGGATTCGCCCACCAGGATCCACTGCGGATTGCCGATCAGCGCCTGGGCGATCCCGAAACGCGGCCGCCTGCCGCCGGAGGGCGTCGGCAGCGCGGCCCTGCACCGCCTCAGCGTGGTCTTGCCCCACTCCCTTGGGGCACCGCCGGCCAAACAGCCCTTTGGGATGGCCAGGCGAGCCTTATCGAGCGCTTCGGTTCCGTTGGCGTAGCGGTGAGTGACTCCTGAGAGCGCAAGCATGGCGGCGACCTCCTTCAATGCCCCAAACAGTGGCCGGACGTTGCTACTGCAAGCACGGTTGCAGCCTCATCAAAAAATCCGGCCTGCGCCAAACCGGAAACCTGAGTGCCACCAGGGAACGAGGGATGGACCGCCGCCGGGCAACGGGAACCACCAAGCCGCCAGCAAAACGAGCAGGCGATTGCCACCAGTACGCGTTTGAGTTGGCTCACCCGGCGGTAAACCATGGGCCGCAGGAACGCGGCGCCTGATGCTTTGCGTTGAAACTGAGCCGTGGTCACGAAGATCCGCCGCTGGATTTGTTATCCGGCGGCTATGAGTAGAAGCCCGTCTCGTAGGCGGTATCGAACATGGCCACGATATTTTCCGGCGGCACTTCGCCCTGGATGTTGTGGACATTATTGAAAATATAACCGCCGCCCGGCATGAGCACCTGGACATTCTGGCGCACCTGGGCAGCCACTTCCGCCGCCGTGCATTGCGAAAGCACATGCTGCGTGTCGCACGATCCGCCCCAGAAAGCCAGATCGCGGCCGAAACGGCTCTTCAGCGTGGCCGGATCCATGTTGCGGGCACTCACTTGCACCGGGTTCAGAATGTGGATGCCGTTGTCCATCAAGTCGGGGATGACATCCATGCAGGAGCCGCAGGTGTGGTACCAGATCCGGGCCTTGGTCCGCGAGCGGATGTATTGCACCAGGCGTTTGTGGCGCGGTTTGACCAGGCGGCGGTATAATTCGGGATTGAACAGCGGCCCGTTCTGGCCCGCCAGGTCATCCCCGATCATGATCACATCCACCACATCCCCCACCTCGTCGAGGAACACCCGGAACCAGTCGAGCCAGAATTTCAAGGTCTGCTCCAGCATGGCCTCGCAGAATTCCGGCTGGGTCTTCAGATCGCAGAACCATTGCTCCAAGCCACGGAGGTACCAGCAAATTTCATAGACCACCCCGGATATGCCGCTGACGACGGCGTAGGGCGTTTCCTGCTTGAGCCGCAGCGCGCGCTCGCGCAGGCCGGCAAAACGGGTGGGATCGCCACCCGTGGGCCAGGGATAGTCCGGGAGGTCGGCGAGCCGGGCGCTGGCGAGCGGGTGCAGGGTGATGTCCATGTAATTGGGGATGTCGTCGGGCATGGACCACCGGATGCCGAATTCGTCTGTCAAGTCATGCCACAGGCGGCCCGCGCGTTCGCATTGGACAATGCCGCCTTTCCAGCTGGCCGCCGCGCCGGCGGCGACATACCGGGTGTCCACATGGAAACGCTCCAGGACTTGCTCGCACGGCTTGGCCAGCTGCTGCACGGCGTCCATGATGCGCACCTCGTCCTGGATGCCCAGGTGGGCGGTCAGCTTGCGGTAGGCATTCTTGTGAATGCCGGTTTGGTTGCCGCCCAGATCGATCGGCACCCGGTCCGGCACTTCATGATTCAGGGTTTTGAGCACGCGCTCCCGCGAGGTCATCGTTTCTCGTTTGGACATGTTGGCATTCCTTTCGTAAATCACAATTAATGGATCAGACGGTCTTCAGGGTGGGCACTGCCCACCGCTGAACTTGGCGGTTTCATTTCATTCCCTTCACTGTGGCGTTCGGGCAACTCTTACAGCAATTTGCCTCAAAAGCAACCAATTTACGCCCTTTTTACGACCTCCGGTGTCTTTTTCCCGTGAGCCAACGGGCCCGTCCCGGGTAACCGTTACTTTTGGCGCAAAGGGCCTATTTAAATCGGTTCCTGGGTGACCGTCGCGTTGGGCGCGCCACGTCCCGCCCAAAATGTTCCAACCAGGCCTGGGGGAGGTGAACCGTCACGGGGCGAAGCGCAGGCAGCTGGCGCCGCCGGAGAGCTTATCGACGATGATCTGGGTGGCGATCCGCTCTTTGAGAAGGTCCACGTGGGAAATGACGCCGATGGTTTTGCTGTCCTGGCGGAGGGTTTCGAGGGCGGAAATGGCGAGGTCCAGGGTGCCGGCATCCAGCGCGCCGAAGCCTTCGTCGATGAAGAGGCAATCGATGCGCACCTTGCGCCCGGCCAGATCAGCCAGGCCAAGGGCCAGGGCCAGGCTGGCCAGGAAGCTTTCGCCACCGGAAAGGCTGGCCATGGGCCGGGTGGCGCCCGACTGGTAGAGATCCTCAATCTCCAGCTCGAGCTGCTGCCCGGCACACCGGCGCGTGCGGTAGCGGTCACTCAAGCGCCGCAGGTGGCGGTTGGCGTAGTGGAGGAGGATATCCAGGGAAATTCCCTGGGCGTAGCGGCGGAATTTTCCGCCGTCGTGGGAGCCAATCAGCCCTTGGAGCAGGCGCCAAACCTGGAGGCGCTGCTGGTCTTGCTCCACCTCCGCGGCCTGGGCGGCGCGCAGCGCCCGGTCGCGGTCATCGCGCGCCAGCTCGTTGCGCAGGGTGGCCTGGCGGGCCACCATTTCCTGGTGGGCGGCCTGCGCCGTGCGCAGCCCGGTTTCCAGGCCTGCCACCCCCTCCCCCTCTACCGTGCCGGCGGCCCGGAGGTCCGCGATGCGCCGCCACCCCTCCGCGAGCCGTCCTTTCAGGATGTCCGACTGGGATTGCAGGCTTTGCTCCAATTGTTCCAGCTCGGCAGCCTGGGCGGGGGCCAACCTGGCCTCGCGGAGGCTCCCGATATTGGCAAAGGCGGAGCCCGTTAATTTCGCCGCCAGCTGGGCACTGAGGCCGGATACCTGCCGGGTTGCTTGAGCGGCCTGGGTCTGGCGGTCACGGACCGCGAAATCAGCCTGGCTGAATTTTGACTCGAGCGCGCGCCAATCCCGCTCCGCGTCGTCCAGGCTCCGCCAGCGGGAGGGGGGCGGGGCCGGAGCCGCGGCGGCCCCGGCCGCGTGGTCCGCCCGGGATTGGAACAGGGGGCCGGCCTTTTCGCGCAGATTGGAAACCGACTGGGTGGCATTCAGGATCGCGGATTGGGTTCCCTGGATTTCCACCGCCAGCTGCTGCAGGGTGGCTTGCCGGGCCTGGTATTCGGCTTTCCGGCGCTGCAGGACCTGGCGGGTCGCCGGTTCCTGGCCGGGCGGCGGAACGGCCAGGCCCAGGTCCGCCAGCAGCGCCGCCAGGGAGGCGGCAGCGGTGGAGATCCTGGCCTCGAGGTCCGCCACGGTCTGGCCTTGGGCGGCCAGTTGGCGGTTCAAGCTGGCCAGCAGGTTCTCCTGGTTCTCCCGGGCCTGCCGGGCCTGGGCGCAGGCGTTCCCGGCCGCCACGCACGCGGTCTCGCTGGCGGCGGCGGCCTGGGCGGCTTGCCGGATACGGGCGATTTCCTGGGCGAGTTGATCGATCCGCGAATTGACTGCGGCCAGCACCGGGGGCCAGCCTTGGTCCGCCACCGGCTCCCAACCGCCCCCCGCAGCCATTTCCTGGATGCGCCGGCGATGCTCCTCCGCGCCCGCGTCACCGCGGGCGATGGTTCCTTCCAAAGCGGTGAGCCGGGTCTGCAGTACGATAACCTCCTGGTCAGCCGCCCGCGCTTCCTGGTCGGCCCGGGCCAGTGCTTTTTCGGCCCGGGTGACCTCGGCCTGGATCGCCGCGTCGGAGGGGCCGGCCTGTCCCGCCACTGCCAGCGGATGCTCCAGCGCCCCGCACAAAGGGCAAGCCTCGCCGGGCCGCAGGGCGGCACGGTGCTCCGCCAGGCTGGCCACCAAGCGGGCTTTTTCCAAATGATCCCGCCGCAGGTTTAACTGGCTGGCCGCCGCCTCCCGGGCGGTGGCGGCGGCCTGGGCGGCGGCGCGGGCCGATTCCAGCTTGGGCCGCAGCCCGGCCAGCTGGTGCCGATCCTCCCCGACGGCTTGGAGGAGCTTTAGGCGGGAATCGTCCTGGCCGATGATCCCGGCCAGCGTCTGGGCCTGGGTCCGCAAGCGGTTCAACCCGGCCTCCCGGTCCGCCTCGGAGCACCCGGCCAGCAAATCCGCCAGCGTCCTGGCGGAGGCGTCTTTCTGCGAGTTCCGCAGGCCCAGCTGTTCTTCTGCCGCGCGCAGGGCGGCCACCGCCCCGGCCAGCGTCTGCTGCTGCTGGTCGGACTGGCTGGAGAGAACGGCGGCTTGCCTGCGGGCACGGCCGAGATCCTGGCGCCAGGTTTCCAGGCTGCCCAGCAGGGCCACCATCTCCGGCAACCGGGGCTCCAGGGCCTTATCCCGCTCATTCTCAGCCAGCCAGGTCTGGGCCTCGCGCTGGCGATCCTGCTGTTTTTTCAAGGCCTGGGCCAGCTCAGCGAGCTTCCGCTCCTCCTGCTGGATCGTCTGGCTGGCAAAGCCGCAGGCCGCCAAAATCCCGGCGACCAGGGCGCCCTGGGCCGCATTCCAGGCGGTTTCCGCAGTGCGCAGGCTCGCGGCTTGGTCCCGGGCGCCCGCTTCGGCCGCATCGAGCTGGGCGAGATCGCCCGCGTAAGGCGCCGTCAGGCGGTGCCGGGCCAGGCTGGCGAGGCTGGGACCGGCGGTTTGCCGGCGTGCATCAAGCTCCCGGGCCTGGCGCTGGAGATCCGCCTCGGCCACCAGTTCGTCCCGCAATTGCCGGGCCTGGCCGAGGGCGGCATTGAGTTGTTCCAGGCGCTCTTTCCCGGCGGCCAGGTGGCCAGCCTGTTCCTGGATCCAGCCTTCCCGCTCGCGCCGCTGCTCCTCCGTGAGCAAGACGCATTGCCTCAAGGCGGCTTCCTTCAGCTGCAGGGCACGCTCGCGGCCGGTGGTTTCCTCGTGCGCGAGCAGACCCAATTCCGAATAAATCGTGGTGCCGGTGAGGCTTTCCAACAGCCCGGCGCGCTCGTCCGGTTTCGCTTTCAAAAACCGGGCGAACTCGCCCTGGGCCAGCAGCACGGACCGCAGGAAACGATCATAATCCAGGCCTACGAGTTTTTCGATCTGCTCATCCACTTCCCGGGTGGACTGGGCCAGGATCTGCCCGGCGCCATCGTAGAGGTAGCGTTTGGCTGGCTGCAGGCTGCCATCGGGCTTGCCCCGCGCCCGGCGCAAGTGCCATTCGGCCCGGTAGGGGCCGGAAGCCACCTGGAATTCGACCTCGGCCCGGCATTCGCCGCAGTGCCGGCTCATCATATCCTCGGGATTGGGGGCGCTGGCGTAGCGGGCAGCGCGGCCGTAAAGCGCCAGGGTGATGGCGTCCAGTAAAGTGGATTTACCCGCTCCCGTCTGGCCGGTGATGGCGAACAAACCGGCATGGGCCAGGGGCGCGGCCTCGAAATCCACCGCGTGGCTGCCACGGAGGGAATTCAAATTGGTGAGCCTGAGCCGCCGGATCCTCATGGCCGGCCTCCCGCCGCCAGGGGAGGTGCAACCAATGGTTCCTGCCGCTGCCGCTCCTGGTGGAGGGCGCAAAGCTCCTGGAAAGCGATCCGCAAAGCGGCGCGCTCAGCTTCACCCAACGCCTCCTCCCCCGCCAGCCGGTGCTCGAATACTTTTTGGGGATTGCCCAGCAATCCCTCGCTGTCCTCGAAATCCGCCTCAGGGTTGCAGCCAATCACATCCGTCAGCGTGGTGCGGGCGCTCACGACACGAACCACTTCATAAGTCTTTCCCTGGGCGATTTTCTGGGCCTGATCGTAAAGGTTTTCCCCGGCCACCGGATCCTCCACCACCACTTCCACCCAGGTCTTCAGGTCGCCACCGGGGTCCTGGAAGTCATTCAAAGCAGCCTCCAGGGAGGCGCGCCGACAGCGGATTTGGGCCAAGGTTCGCGGGCGGGGGATTTCCACCGCGGCTTGGCGGGCAGATCCGCCACCCATGAAATCCAGCAGCCGAAGCTCCTTCTTTTCCCCGGCCTCGCCAAAACTGAGCGGCAGGGGCGAGCCGGAATACCGGATCGCCGGATGGTTCCCGGCGGCTTGCGGCCGGTGCAGGTGGCCCAGGGCGACATAGGAAAAAGCGGGCGGAAAACAATCCCAGCCCACCGCCCCCAACCCGCCGACATGAATCTCCCGTTCGCTTTCCGAAACTGAACAACCGGTCACCGCCAGGTGACCCGTGGCCAGGACTGGCAGGCCTTGGTCCAGCCAGCCTTGCGCCGCCCGTGCCACTTCCTCATACCGCCGCCGGATGCCTTGCCCCAATTCCCGCGTAATGGCGGCTGCCGATTGCCCAGGCTGGCCAGTCCGCAAATCCCGGTCCCGCAGGAAAGGCACCGCCGCCACCACCAACCGGGGCGCCGCCGGCGATGGCAAAACCACCAGACAATCGGCCGGCACCTCCGGCAACGCCCCCAGGACATGGGCGCCCAGCGCCTTCAGAACCAGGCGGGGCGCTTCCAATTGGGCGGGTGAATCGTGGTTGCCCGCCACGATGACCACCTGACAGGGGGATTGCCGGCTCAGGGCGGAAAGGAAATTATAATACTGGGCCGCGGCGCTTTGGGGAGGGTTGGCGGTATCAAACAAGTCTCCGGCCACGATCAAGGCATCCACTGCCAGTTCCCGCACCTGTGCCAGCAGGAAATCCAGAAACCGCTGGTGCTCCTCTTCCCGGGATCGCTCCACCAGCATTTTACCGAGGTGCCAGTCCGAGGTATGCAAGACCCGGAAGGCACCGTTTTTCGGCGCCAAACCAGCGCCTGGCGGGCAGTTCGCTGTTACTTGGGTGTTTGCCGGTGCGTTCATCATTTTGCTGGCCAACAAATAAGGAATATCCGTGATTAATCCCTGGCTGACAAGCCCAACTGTTCGTCCAACTGTTCGCCTAAGGGTTCACTTGCGAGTTGTACACCCGCCCGCCGGTTTCCGATTCTTTAAATGCCTGGAATTCGATTTTCTCTTGCCATACCTTGCGTTTTCAAAATCCCGAAACACTCATGTAGTGAAAACACTACAAAACTTGTATACAAAACCTGACAACGATCGCCTGTGCAATCCCGGCACTGTAGTGTAATCATTACATTTTCAATGGCATGCGAAACGGTGCTTGGGCAGAAACACCCGGCGCGGTCGGCCGCCGCCGGTCTGCAAACCAGCACCACCCAGTCTCCGGACCCCAGGAGGCGAATTCCAATGCCACCCCACATCACAGCTTATCCAGCTTGTTAGGAGCACTTTATGCATGTTTATTATGGCCAGGAGGCCGCCGCCGGTTGGCCCGGTTACCGACCAGGAGGGCCGGGGCGATCCACAGGGATTTTTAAAATGGAACTAAATACACACCCCATCAGTAGGATACTATCGGCATACATTAGAAAATTGGATACAATACCCGTTGACTCACGGGAAAAAGACACCGGAGAACTCTGAGTAAGCAGGGTCGATGAACTCCAGTTCTCATGTTCTTTTTTGTTCTAAAGATTTGGCGTCCGGAAGCGAGCTAAATCGAGCAGGGGGCGAGCTGCGAGCC
>CAIMWS010000113.1 GCA_903845125.1 uncultured Verrucomicrobiota bacterium | reverse complement strand
GCCGCCACGGCCGCGACCAACTCCGGCGGAGGCACAAGATATTGTATGTCCAAAAAGTATGCGCCAGGTCCCGAACAAGCGGATCTTGCCTCTTGCTCGTTTGCCTCGTCCACTTGCCAGTCCGCCACACATCTCATTGCCGGCCAATCGCGGTCCCCCGAGTGCCTGTTTGCTCGAATGGCCTCGGCGATATCCGCGGTAATCCTTGGGAACTGCGTCCCGCAGGTCGGCCCTCGGGTGCTTAGACTACTGGAATTGTTGATCAAGTCGGCCGCGAGTGACTGGCAGTGGGCTTTCCAATACTCTTTTGCAACTCTCGGGGTGCAGTCGAGCACCAACCCCACCAGCTTGCCGGGCCTTCTCATTCCCGCGCTTCGCTTGCCCGTAGGACCGCCTCTGCGTTTGGGCCTCGGGGCGCTCAAACGCCCGACTACCTCCTTGCGGATTACCTTTTTGCTACCCGTCGGAATGTCCATGTGCTGTGGTGCCTTGGCCTTGTAGGCAGCCTATGATGCGCGATCCGGCGAATGGAATCCCATTTTGTCCGTGGTGTGGCATGTTGTCGGGCGCCCGAGCTGGGGCCCGCCGCAAACCGCATGACATTGCCGCCACTCGCAAACCTCGGAACCCGGGTGAAACCTCACAAAATTCCGGGATTTGCGCTGATGAATACCCCGCTTGGCCTCCCCGTTTTCGGTCCCCCAGCACCGGTGTGTGATGCATCGTACTGTTGGCACTTCGTGTTGGCACAAGCCATTCCCCTGAAAAGGCGAAAGGCCTTAATCCGTTGAGGATCAAGGCCTTTCATTGGCTCCTGCGGTAGGATTCGAACCTACGACCTAGTGGTTAACAGCCACCCGCTCTACCGCTGAGCTACGCAGGAATTGCCGGAAAGAGAAGAGCGCCGTCCTGTGGGAGGCGCGGGCGGAAGATGGGACGCGGTGGTGGAGTGATGCAAGGAAAAAACACAGGTGATCCGGCCTCTGTGGCCTCGCTGTCAGGGAACCCACCATTTTCGACGCGCGCCGGGAGTCGGGTTTTGTCCTGACTTTCGAATTCCGCTGTCCACGGGGGGTTCAGCGACGGCCGTAGCGTTCGCGGAACTGGCGGAGGAGGTCGTCGATGCGGGTGGCGTCTGGGGCGGGCAACGGCGCGGATTCGGGTGCCGGGGGAGCGGCTGGCTCTGCGGCCGCAGCCGGGGCCGTGGCAAACGGCGACGGGGTTGGAGGCGCTGGTTCGGGGGCGGCGGGAGCCGGTGGCGGAGGAGTTGGGGGCACGAAGGCGGGTGAAATGGCTGGCGCGGGCTCGTCGGCTGGGGCTGGGGCGGGAGCGAAAGGCGAAGCGGAGCTGGTGGGCGGGGCGGGTGGCCAAGCGGCGGGGGGTGGCTCCGGTGGTGGGGAGGCAGGTTCTTGGGGGGGAGCAGCCAGGAATGGTTCGGGTTCGGGGGCCGGGGCGAAGGGGTTTGCGATGGCTGGTGCTGGTGCCGGTGCCGGGGCCGGGGCTGCCGCGGTTGCTGG
>CAIMWS010000112.1 GCA_903845125.1 uncultured Verrucomicrobiota bacterium | reverse complement strand
GCCCGCCGCCTGGGCCGTCCAGGCGGTGCCCTTCATCCTGGGGCTCACCGCCAAACATAACGGCCAGGCCCTTACCGTGGGCCCCTCCCCGCCTTGAGCAAAAACCGGCGCCGTGATAAACGCCAGCGGGGGTTGCCCACCCACGGATTCGGTGGCAGGGGCTGGGTTAAGAGTATTGGCGAGGTGGCGGGGCTTTCACAAACTGGGTGGCGCGCAGATGGATCGGCTCCAACCCGGAGGCGGAGGCGGTGCCCGGCCGGTCCAGGGCCAGCCGGCCCAGCACCGTGGCGGCCGGTCTCAGATCCTGGCTGCCGCTGAACCATTTGGGGCAGCCCGGGCCCAGGATCACCACCCCGGAGGCGGACAGGGTTTGAATCGTTTCCGCCGGGACAATGCGCAAGGATTCCCACACCGCCTCGCTGGCGCCGTGGATTTCCCCGTGAAACAGGTAAAATTCACCGCGTTGGGCATCGAACACCAACCCGGCCTTGCCCCGTAATCCAGCCTGGATGGCCTGGCAGGCCAGGACTTCGTGGCTGCCCACCCCCATCACGGGCACGGGAAGGGCCAATTGCCAGCCTTGGGCCAGCGCGATGGCGTTGCGAATTCCCGCCTGGGAGCCAGGTCCCAGGCCAACCGCCAAAGCATCCAGATCCCGGGCCTGGAGTTGGGCCCGGCGCATCGCTTCCTGAACCAGGCCCAGCGGATCCATGCGGCCGGCCGAATCGTCGGCAACCTCGGCCAGGATGGTCAGCCCGCCACCGCCGGGATTACCTGCCACCACGGCAACACTGCGCGTAAGGGATGAAAATTCAAGCGCCAGAATCCGCATAATGTATGTTTCGTTCGTTTTCGGAAACCGTTTCAAGCCAGACCAGCCGGAAGGAAGGCGGGAGGAGGCTCCGGGCCGCACGCATCAGCTGGGGAAGAATATCTTCCAACGCGGATTCTTCCAAACCAGGGAAACCGAGCCAATGCCCGATCCATTCCACGACGGCAATCCCGGAAACGGGCCGCAAATATTCATCCAGACCGGCCCCCACAATCGCCGCCGGAGTGGCGAGGCGGTAGAGATCCAAATGGCAGAGCGGCAACCGGCCCGTGGTGTATTCGTTGAGCAGCGCGAAGGTGGGAGAATGCACCCGCTCCGTAATCCCCAAGCCTTTGGCCAGACCTTGCACCAGGCAGGTTTTTCCAGCCCCCAAGCCACCCAGCAGGCCGAGCACCCACCCGGCTTGGGCGGTGGCACCCCAACTTTCGCCCAAGGCCCGGGTCTGCCCGGCGCTATGCGTGGTGAGTGTAGCCATGTTCGGTGACGGGTTGCCGCCCCTGGCCGGTCCGCAGGTGCAGGCCCGGCTCCGCCTGGATCCGCCCGATACACCCCAGGCGCACATCCGGGAACCGGGCCTTCCACGCATCCAACAGGGGAACTGCATCGCGGCTGGCGACGGTGAATAACAGCTCAAAATCCTCGCCGTCGCTCAAAGCCGCCGTGAGCGGGGAGCCGGGCCGGGCCGGATCCGGGGGCCGCAGGCGGGCCGCGGGGCTGATGGGGATCGCGGAGGCCAGCAGTTCCGCGCCGCAGCCGCTGGCTTTCAAAATGTGGCGCAAATCACCGGCCAGGCCGTCGCTGATGTCAATCATGGCATGCAGGTCAAAATGTTCCACCAGCCACGCCGCCTCCGTGAGCCGGGGCTCAAAATCCAGGTGCTTGCCCTGCAGCGAGCCCCCCAGCTCTCCGGTGACAAATACGGCATCACCCACCCGGGCACCAGCGCGACGGATGCAGCGGGTCTTGGCGGCCAGCCCCAGCAGGGCAATACTGATCAGAACCCCGCCCGGGTTGGTCGTGGTTTCCCCCCCCACCAGGGAAACCTGGTAGCGTTCCGCCAGCGCCTTCATCCCCGAGTAGGCCCGGAACACCCAATCTGGATCGTAGCCAGCCGGCAACCCCAGGGTGACCAGCGCCGAAACCGGCTGCCCCCCCATGGCGGCCACATCGCTCAGGCAGCGGGCCAGCGCCTTGTGGCCGACCTTTTCGGGCGGGCTTTGCCGGGTGAAATGAACCCCGTCCACGACGGCATCGGTTTTGAACAGCACCCAGCGATCGGCGAGTCCGAGGTCCAGGACGGCACAGTCATCCCCCGGGCCCAGGACGGTGGCGGGGTTTTGCGGCAGCGAGGCGGTTAATTTGCCAATCAGGTCAAACTCGTTCATAGATCCAGCGGAGCCAATTAAAAACCCGCTCCTCCTGCATCATCAAGGTGAAATTGGTGAAGTTAAATACCGCATGGGTCAGGATGGGGGCCAGCAGGTTGCCGGTGTCCTCGTAGAGCAGCGCGAGCATTACCGCCACAAATACCAGCGGAACAAAGGCCATCAGGTTGAAATGGATGAACGAAAAAAGAAGGGAACTGACCCACAAGGCCACCTGGGGGCGGGTAATTTGCTTCAGGAATGAATAGAGGATGCCCCGGAACAAGACTTCCTCCGCCGCGGGCACCAGCAGGATGGCCACCAAGCCATAGTAAAACCGCCGGCCGGGCGAACCGGCTGACTGCAGCATCTGGACGGGCGCCTGGACCTGGGGCGTCCACCCCCCCGCACGAATCAATTGCTCACAAATCCAGCCCAGTTCCATGGCGGCCACGGAAATGACCACCCCTCCCCAAACCGCCTTGAAAAGACATTTTCCCAAGCCGGGTGTTTCCAACCCGAAAGTGGCGCTCCACGTCAATTTTTGCTCCCGCAGGAATTTGCTCACGAGGAGGAGGCTCCAGCCTTGAAAACTCAAGGTGAAAATGGTGAATTGCAGCAATTCAACATTCTCTTTGCGCCAGTGGTGGAACAGGGATTCCACGATCCCCCCAAATAAGGCGCCAAAAAAAAGCCCGGCGAAAACCCCCATCCCGAGGCTGCTCACCAACTCCAAGGGCCAGGGGCGAACGGCCGGCGGACCAACCGGGTTCGCCAAGGAATCGTCGCCCGCGTGAATGACCATGGCTGGTTAGGGAGCCTTGAGGAACCGGATGCACACCGGGGAACCCACGGGCAAATCCTGGCCGGTGAAGGTCAAACGGCCGCTTTCCGGATCAATGCGGTAAACGGTGATGTTGTGAGTGTTCTGGTTGGCCGCCAGCAGGAATTTACCGGAGGGATCAATCGCAAAATTGCGCGGGAACTTCCCCCGGGTGGATTGATGTTCCACAAACTCCAGGGTTCCGTCCCGGGGGGAGACGGCAAAAACCGCCAGGCTGTCGTGGCCGCGGTTGCTTCCGTAGACAAATTTGCCGGAGGGATGCACCTGCACTTCGGCCGGATAATTGACTCCTTGGAAGGCCATCGGCAGCGTGGACACCGTTTGCAGCTCCCGCAGGCTGCCTTGCTTTGGATCCAAACTGAAAACCGTCAGCGTGGAATTCAACTCATTGATGACATAGACCACATCCCGCTTCGGATGAATGGCCAAGTGCCGTGGCCCGGCGCCGGCCTTCAAAGAAGCGAAGGGGGTCTCGTTATCAGACAAGGCGCCGGTTTTCGCCTGGAACCGGTAAATCAACACTTTGTCCAAGCCCAAATCAGCCGCCAGGGCGAATCGGTTGTCCGGTGTGACATTGATGGAATGGGCGTGGGCCGCCCCTTGCCGCTGCGCATTCACGCTGGATCCAGCGTGCTGAATGAAAGCCACGGATTCGCCTAATTGGCCCTCTTTTTGCACTGGCAAAACCGCCACACTGCCTCCGCCATAATTGGCCAGCAGGATGAAATTCCCGGTTCGATCCAAAGTTAAATGGCACGGCCCCGATCCCACCGAAGATTTTTGGCTCAAAAAGGCCAATTGCCCGGTCCGTTGATTGATTTTGAAGGAGCTGATCGCCCCGGCGGATTTACCCTCAAAATCGCCGATTTCATTGGCGGCAAAGAGGAGATTCCGGCCGGAATCAACCGCCAGAAAGGTTGGATTTGCGGTTTCGGCGGCTAATTCAAAAGGCGCCAGCTTCCCGGAAATGCCATCCAACCGGCTGACGTAAATCCCTTTGCTGCGCCCCCCCGTGTAAGTGCCCGCAAAAACCCAATATCCACCCCGGTCGCTTTGGGG
The DNA here is from genome assembly GCA_903845125.1 of uncultured Verrucomicrobiota bacterium. GTDB lineage: Bacteria > Verrucomicrobiota > Verrucomicrobiia > Limisphaerales > UBA1319 > CAIMWS01. Next base: position 34,971 of record CAIMWS010000112.1, on the reverse strand, counting down.
AGCCGCTTCGCCGCCTTGAGCCACCGTGGCCAGCAGGCAAAATACCGCCACGCATCCTATGATGAGGTTCACTCCATTCATCGTTTTCATGATTTAAGGTCAGACTACCCGGAAGGGCGCCACCGGATCAAGCCAGCATTAGCCAGCCAGCATTAGCCAACCCAAGGGGGATCAGGTGGTTGATGGCCGCCAATTAACACTCTTTTCCGGGAAGAAACAGCGCTTACTGCAAATTTATGCGCGTTCGTTGCAGTTCGCTGGCGCTCCTTCCTCCTTCGCCTTAGGCTGCATCCAGCATGAAACAGGCGATTCAAAGGCCCGGTAAGAGGCCCCTCCAAAGGAGAGGTTTAAGGCTGTCGGCTGGAATCGGCGAACCGGAATAGGAAAAGATGAACAACTATATCGTTATCGGACTGGCGGTTTATTGTACAGCCTGCTTTCTTTTCATTATCGCCCTTTGCCTGGCATGCAAAAAAGCCAAACCATCGATGCCCGGTTTGAAGGAAATGGGATTGGCCCAATTGAACCAGCAAACAGCCATGAATGGACTGCCATCCAAACCCGACAGTTGTTTGGCCCCCCTTCTGAACTCAGAGCTGAAAACAACCAATGCCCGAATTTCCTTAACGCAGCCACCGGATCGCCACCAAACTCAAACCAAACCATCCTCTAAAAAAGTCTGAATGGTCTCCTCTCGATGAGTGGCACCCAAAAGGGTTCCAAACTTGCTTTCACCAGTGCCCCTGATTTGGCCGTTCCCGGCCGCCCCCCTGACCATACCCGGCGAATTTGGCGGAAAACCTGAAAAGAACCGCAACGCAGGGGATTCGGATTGACTGCGGCAGCACATTACGGCAGGCATTACCCTAGTTAAGCACTTGAATTCCGAACCTGCAGGATTCGGTAAAGGCTGTTAAATGGGCCAGAAACACAATCGAAAGAAAAACATTCAGGTTCCGCCATCGTCCGTAAAAACCCCTGAAACAAAGGTGCGGGATTGGTGGGTGGTTTTGCCGTGGCTGGCCCGTTTGCTGCAGGCGGCGGCTATTGGTTTGTCCTCCTACCTTCTTTACCACGCCTTGACTTCGGAAGCGATCAGCGGTTGCGGAGCTGGGGCCGCTTGCGACCGCATCCTCGCCAGTCCCTATGCCTGGTGGCTGGGAATCCCGGTCAGCGGCCTGGCGGTGGGAATTTACGTTGGGCTGATGCTCACCAGCCTCGGGCTGTCCAAAAAATGGACACAACCACCGCGCCCATGGGTTGGATGGCTGATTGCGGCTGGTTCAACCATGGTTTTAGGTTCGATCCTTTGGTTCGTCGGGATTCAATGGCTTGAGCTGAAAGCTTTTTGCCGGCTGTGCTGCACCACACACGCTTTGGGGGCGCTCAGCGTCGGGTGCTTGCTGGCCAGCTGGAAACATATACAAACTGTTGCCATCAAGGAACTTGCTGAAAAATACACCAAACCCGGCCGGGGTGGTTTGGCGGCTGCCATGGCCGCCGGTTTAGCCGGGTTGGGCCTCCTGGTAGGGGGGCAATTAATGTTTCCCAAGCAGCTTTACCTGGTCCAATTCCAGGAAGGGAAGTTCAATTTTGACCTCAGTAAAGTGCCGGTTTTAGGCAAGCCAGGCACCAACGTGGTGATTGATCTCTTCGATTACACCTGCCCTCACTGCCGGGACCTGCATCATTTGCTGGAGCAGGCGCAAACCTGCTACTCCAACCAATTTTGCATCATTGCCCTGCCGGTTCCGTTGAGCACCAATTGCAATGCGGAGGTGGTGCGATTCATACCCATGCACGCCCAAGCCTGCGAATACGCCAAATTAGGGATGGGGGTGTTTATCGCCAACCCCAAGGCATACCCCGAATTCGATACCTGGTTTTTCAAGCAAACGAATACGCCCCCCCTGAACCTGGCCTCGGAGCAAGCCGCCAAGCTGGTGGGCGGCGCCAAACTGAAGGAAGCCATGGCCGATCCCAAGGTGACCAACCTGATTCAGACCGGAATATCGATTTTTAAGGCCAACCGGGCCAAAGCGAGAATGACGAGCCTGCCGCAATTGGTTTTTGCCAAAGCCGTTCAATCCGGATCCATGCGCCGGACCAACGAACTGTTTAAACTGCTGGAAACCCACCTGCAGGTGAAAGCCGTCCCCTCCGCGGTTAAGCCGTGATTTAAACCTTCCGATCTCCCTCTAACTGGTTGGGTAAGAGGTCCATGCCCCCCCTCAGCGATCCATCCTTGCCTACCGCCTGGAAATAGACGGGTAACATTTGCCCACCCAGGGGCTTCCAGCAGGGGTAAAACCTTCAAATAGGCAGTTTTTGCACGCTGGCACAGGGGTTGCTTAAAGCTGGTCGGAATTAAAGTGGTTATGATTAATGCCCTGTTCAACCAGCCGAATTATGTGGCCAGCAAGAAGTTGCTGGACGTATCTGCGTTGCGCAGCGAAGCGATTGCCGCCAATATCGCCAATGCGGAAAAACCTGGCTACAAGCGCATCGACGTCACTTCCTCCTTCAAAGATGAGCTGCAAAAAGCCATTGGCAATAAATCGGTGGATCAAATCAGCCATTTGCGGCCCCAGTTGGCCGTGGACTCCACGGCAGTAGCGCAAGCCAAAGACGGTAACACCGTGCAACTGGAGCACGAATTGCTGCAAAACACCAAAAACTATACCGCCTATTGCGTCGAAACGCAGATGGTCTCAGCCAGCCTGCAACGCCTCCGCCTGGCCATCACTGGACGCTCTGCCTAAAGGAATCCCAACATGTTTGACATTTTATCCGGCATCAACTCAACCAGTTCAGCCCTGAACGCGGAACGGGTGCGCATGGAGGTGATCGCCCAAAATATCGCCAATGCCAACGTGACGCGCGGTGTGGATGGCCGGCCCTACCAACGGCAGGAAGTGGTTTTTGAGACCCTTTTACAGCAAAAGCGTGGCGCGAGCAGTTTGGGTGGTTCGGCGCCTGAATCCGTCAAAGTGGCCCGCATCCAAAAGGATCAGTCCCCCTTCCAACGCATCCACAACCCCTCGCATCCGGACGCAGATTCCACGGGCTGGGTGCAAATGCCGAATGTGCAGATCCAAATTGAAATGGCGGATATGATTACCGCCTCGCGCACCTATGAAGCCAACCTGGCAATGGTCAAAACCGCGCGGAGCATGGCCCAACAAGCCTTGAGCATCGGCAAACGCTAGGACGCCACGCCATGAATGCCTTATCAGCCATCCGCCAATACATCACTCCCACGATCAACGCCGCGGACATCCGCCCGGCGGATATGGCCCCCGCCAGCAAAATAAGCAGCGCGGACTTGCAAGGCCTGGAGGAATTGACCTCTACCACTTCTGCCGCGCAAAAAGTGGGGGGGGATAATAATTTCAGCAACCTTTTAGGGCGTATGGTGGAGGAAGTAAGTGCCAAGAAAACCGCGGCGGACAACTCCGTGGCGGGCCTGATGAGCGGCCAGGATGTCAACCTCCACCAGGCCATGATCGCCACCGAGGAGGCCAGTCTTTCCTTTCAACTGATGGTGGAAGTCCGCAACAAGCTCCTGGAATCCTACCAGGAACTGATGCGCATGCAGGTCTGACCTCCATAAAGAATAGATTCACCGATGAAAAACCTCTCACAACTCGCCTCCCAACTGGTCGGCATATGGCGTCAACTGGGGCTGAACCAGCGGATGAGTGTGGTCACCGCCAGCATCATGGTGCTGGCTGGCTTGGCCAGCCTGGTCTGGTGGCTCGCCCGGGCCGATTATAAATTGCTCTATGGCGGGCTGGAAGACGGTGAAGCATCCAAGATCGTCAGTGCCCTGCAGGAAACCAAAGTGCCCTACCGCCTCGCCCAGGGCGGCCGCTCCATCCTGGTGCCGTCCGACCAGGTTGATGCCACCCGCATTCAATTGAACTCCCGGAATATCAAAGGCGGCGAAGTCGTGGGGCTGGATTTGTTCGATAAACCGGCCTTTGGCATATCGGACTTCGTCCAAAGGGTGAATTACAACCGGGCGGTGCAGGGTGAACTGAGCCGCACCATCAGCAAAATGGAGGAAATCGATTGGGCCAGCGTCCTGTTGGTCATGCCGGAAAACCGGCTGTTGATCGACAACCAGAAACGTCCCACCGCCTCGGTCCATGTCAAAACCAAACGCCAGGCGGCGCTCTCCCCCCACGCGGTCAGTTCCATCCAATCCCTGGTGGCCAATGCCGTGGAAGGTTTGACCTCCGCCAACGTGGTGGTCATCGATAGCCGCCTGGGCATGGTATCCAATGCTTCCGAACCGGATTCGCTGGGCGCCATCAGCGATCACCAGATCAAAATCCGCACGTTGATTGAAGAAAATGCCGCCAAGAAAGCCGAATACATGCTCTTCCCGGTGACCGGCCCGGGCAAAGCCTTGGTGCGAGTTGCCGCCGAGGTGAATTTCGATGCCATCAGCCGCCAGGAGCGGACCATCGATGCGGAAGCGGTAATTCCAGGCGAAACCAGCTTGGATGAGGAAACCACGAAAACCTCCAATGGAGCCAATGGCGGCACCGCCGGGATCGGCCCCAACCTGAACAGCGATACCAACTCCACCGCCACCGCTTCCTCAAACATTTCCGAAACCAAACGAAAAAACAACAAGGTCACCAATATCGTCCCGGAAACGGTAAGCAAAACCACCTTTGCCACTGGGGTGGTAAAAAAACTTTCGGCCGCCGTCTTTATCGCCTCCCGATATGAGGGCACCGGCGCCGACCGGAAACCACTGCCCCGCACACCCCAGGAACTGCTTAAACTGAAGGAAATCGTAGCCAAGGCGATCGGGCTGCAGTTGACCAATAGCCCAGCCAATGGCACCCGCCTGGATGAACTGGCCCTGGAGGAGGTCCCCTTCAACGAAGAGATGGCCACGGAGCTTACCCAAACCATCGACAAACAACAAAAACAGCAATTCTGGTGGGATCTGGGAAAAAGCGTGATCTACCCGGCCCTGGCACTGGGCATGATGCTGTTCTTTTACCGGACCTTGAAAAGCACACCCACCGAAAACATTCCCATCGGAGTGCCGCTGGGCCTGTTCGGCAATGGCCATGGCAACGGGAACGGCAACGGGCATCGCTCCGGCAGTGGCGATTGGCGCAAACAGCCGGAGCCGGCGCTGGTGACGGTGGACGTGCTCAACCGGCTGATCCGGGAAAACCCTGAAAATGTAAGCCAGGCGATCCGGTCCTGGCTGAGCCGTGGCGGCAAACCTGGCCAAAAGAACAATTAAAGAGGAATTTATGGCAGCCCAAACTGAATCTGCAACCCCCCCCACTGAATTCGCGAAGATGACCAAAATCCAGAAGCTGGCCATCTTGCTGGTCATTCTGGGTCCCGATAGCGCCGCCCAAATCATGAAGGGCATGGAGGAACACGAACTGGATACCTTGACCACGGACATGTCCAAGCTCGGCCTGATCAGCCAGGAGATGCAGATGGAGGTGCTGAAGGAGTTCACCGACATCGCGGTCCAGGCGGGTACCTCCGTGCGCGGCGGGCTGGATTTCACCCGGGCCGCCCTGGAGAAGGCGGTGGGATTGTTCCGTGCCTCCGATGTGTTGAGCCGGGTGATGCCGAACCGGGCTTCGGTGACGGTAATGCAGCAAATCACCGACATGGATGCCCGCCAGGTGTTCAACCTGATCAAGGGCGAACAGGGCCAGACCATCGCGCTCATCATCAGCTACCTCGGCCCGGAGAAAGCCGGGCAAGTGCTCAGCCTGCTGCGCGCCGACCTGCGGGAGCAGATCATCGAGCGGCTGGCCACGCTGGCGCCCACACCGGTGGATGTGGTGGAAAAAGTGGTGCAGGTATTGACCTCCAAGATGGGGGGCAAACACCCCAGCGCCCTGCACCAGACCGGCGGGCTCAAGGCCGCCGCGAATTTGCTCAACGCCCTGGACAAGAACGTCAGCAAAAACATCCTGCTCTCCATGGATGAACACAATCCGGAGCTGAGCCAGTCGATCCGCCAGAAGATGTTCACCTTCGAAGACCTCTCCGTGCTCGAGCCGGCCGCCCTGCAAAAGATCCTGCGCGAAATCGACATGCGCGACCTGGCCGTGGCGCTCAAAACCGCCAGCGAAGGCCTCAAGGGCGCCTTGCTGGCCTGCCTGTCCAAGCGTGCCGCCGAAACGCTGGTGGAGGAAATGAGCTTCCTCGGGCCGTTGCGCCTGAAGGAGATCGAGGCCGCCCAGCTGAAGATCATCGACGTGGTGCGCCGGCTGGAAAGCGAAGGTGAGATCGACCTGTCCGAGGCCCGCCAATCAGCAAATTATGAAGTTATGGCGTGAACAGGTTAAATTCAGCCGGGATCTGCGGGGCGTGCGCATCGCCGCCTCGGGATCTGCGGCCGAACTGCAGGAACGCCGGGTGCGGGAACGGGAACAGGCCGCCTTCGAGCGGGGCCGCGAAGAGGGGGAACGCCGGCTCAGTGAACAGCTGGTTCAGCAGCGCGCCGAGCTCCAGGAATTGCAGCTGGGCATCATGCACTCCCTGGGTGCGGCCATCCCCAAGGTCGCCCGCGAAATGGAGCCAATCCTGGTGGAACTGGCCTTGGAAGCAGCCCGCAAATTAGTGGGGGAACTGCCGGTCACCGCCGCCATGGTGGAACACGTGATCCGGGACGCGCTGGGCCAGGTCGAAGATTCGGCGGAATTGAAGGTGTTCCTGCAAGCTGACGATTTCAAGCTGCTGCAGCAATCCCAATCCCCGCTGCTCCAGGAAAACCCCCAGCAGCCCATCCGCTTCGCCACTTCGCCGGAGGTCACCCGCGGCGGATGCCTCGTGCAAACCCGGTTCGGCTGCTTTGACGCCCGGCGGGAAACCAAGGTCAAGCTGCTCAAGGAGGCCCTGCAATTATGACCACCATGCCGGCCCCAGGCGCCCCCCGGGGCCGATTCAGCCACCTGCTGGACCGGGCCCGGGGAGCGCGCGTTTTGGAAAACCGCGGCCAGGTTGTCCAGTTGGTGGGCCTCGTGATCGAATCGGAAGGACCGCTGGCGGCGGTGGGTGAATTATGCCGCATCGAATCCAACGGGCGGGACGAGCACACGCTGGCGGAGGTCGTCGGGTTCCGCGGGCGCAACCTGCTGCTCATGCCCTTGGGCGAAATCCACGGCATCCATCCGGGCAGCGCCGTGGTGGCCCTCAAATCGCCGCTCACGGCCACCGTGGGCAAAGGTTTGAAAGGGCGGATCATCGACGGGCTGGGCAGCCCCATCGATGGTTTGGGCCCCATCCAGGCTGAGCATAAGGCCAGCCTGAGCCTCACGCCGCCCCATCCGCTGAAGCGCCAGCGCATCCGGAAAACCTTCCGCACCGGCGTGAAGTGCATCGACACCTTCATCCCCTGTGGACGCGGTCAGCGCCTGGGAATATTCGCTGGCAGCGGGGTGGGCAAATCCACTTTGCTGGGCATGATGGCCAGCCAGGCGGAGGCGGACGTCAACGTCATCGCGCTCATCGGCGAGCGCGGCCGGGAAGTGCGCGAATTTCTGGAAAAAGACCTGGATGAACGCGGCCGGCAGAAGTCGGTGGTGGTGGTGGCCACCTCCAACCAGCCAGCCCTGGCCCGCTTGAAAGGCGCCTTTCTGGCCACCGCCATCGCTGAATATTTCCGGGACCAGGGCCAGAGCGTCCTGCTGATGATGGACTCGGTCACCCGTTTCGCCATGGCGCAGCGGGAAATCGGCCTGGCGGTGGGCGAACCGCCCGCCACCCGGGGCTACACCCCTTCCGTATTTTCCCTGCTGCCACAATTGCTGGAGCGGGCCGGCATGGGCGAGCAAGGCTCCATCACCGGCCTTTTCACGGTGCTCGTCGAAGCGGATGACATGAACGATCCCATCGCCGATTCGGTCCGCTCCATCCTGGACGGCCACATCGTGCTGAGCCGCGAGCTGGCCGCCCTGAACCACTACCCGGCCATCGATGTGCTGGACAGCGTCAGCCGGCTGGTGCGGGATCTGTTGTCCCCGTCCCAGCTGGAGTTGGCGGCCTTGGGCCGGGAAAACCTGGCGGTCTATCGCAAAAACCAGGATTTGATTAACATCGGCGCTTATGCGGCTGGCAGCAACCCATCGATAGACCATGCCATCAAGCTCAATGCCCCGTTGACCCAGTTCCTCCGCCAGGGAATCCGCGAAGGATATGCCTTCGATCAAAGTTGGGCCGCCCTGGCCCAGGCGCTGGGCAAGCCCAATCCACAACCCAGCCCCAACCGCTGATATGAAAGCTTTTCACTTCCCGCTGCACGCCTTGCTGACCCTGCGGGAGCAAAAGGAACAGACCGCCCTGGAAACCTACGCCCGCTCCCTCCAGGCGGAACGCCAGGCCCGCGAACAAGCGGCAGCCGCCGAGCGGGAATTGAGCCGCAATTGGAGCCATTGGCAGGATATCCTGAAGCAAGGCACGGCCGCCGAGAACATCGACCGCCTCCGTCTGCATTGTGTGAACCTCCAGGAAACCGTGAATGACCGGCAGCGCGACTGGCGCCAGGCGCAACAGGTGTTGCTCCAACACCACCAAGCCTTCCTGGAGGCCAAAAAGGAACGCGAAATCGTCGAAAAATACCGGGATAAATTGCAGCGGCAACACGGCCTGGAACTCCAAAAAATGGAGCAGAAAATGCTGGATGACCTCGCTTGCGCACGGGCCGCGCGCGGCCCGGAGACCCCGTCTGAACCAGGCAACAGCTTGTGAAATTGATATGTTGAAAAAATTACAATCTCCCTGGGTGGCGATCCTGGTGGGAGCCATAAGTTACATGGTGACCACCGTGCTTTGCTGGAAAGTCCCCCATAATTCTCAAGCCTCCGGCGAAGGAGGAGGCATGCGCCGTCTTGAATCAGGCCCCTCCTGGGAATTCCGCAATCCAGAAATCGACCAACTCGTGGCCGAGCTTAAAAAAGAGCGGGAAATGAACTCGCTCCGGCGCATGGAATTGGATGAGCTGGCCACCCACCTGGCCGCTGAGCGCGGGGAAATCGAGCAGCTTATGGCCAAGGTGGAAGCGAAGCAGCGCGAATTCGACGCCAACGTCCTCAAGCTCAAAGAGGAGGAAACGGCCAACCTCAAGAAATTGGCCAAAGTTTACGCCGCCATGACTCCCGATGGCGCCAGTAGCATCCTGAAGGCTTTGGATGACGAGCAGATTGTGCGGATTTTCGTGTTCATGAAAGAAGCCGAAAGCGCCCCGATTTTGGAAAGCCTGGCGAAAGGCGGAGAAAACGAGGCCAAACGCGCCGCCAAGGTTTCCGAGCGGATCCGGCTTTCCATGACCCGCGACGCCACGAAAAAGAAATCCACCTGAAATGGAAAATCCTTGCATCAATCTGAAATCCGCCGGACAGGCCCCCGGTTCAGACCCGGCTCCCCTGCCCGCCCTGCCGGGCGCCGGAGCGCTCAATCCCCCGGAGAATGCACCGGCCATTGCCACCAAATTGATGGAATGCCCGACCGCCTCGTTCACCGATTTCCTGGCGGCCGCCAGCGAACCGGAGGTGGCATCCGCTCCCGCCCATCCCATCCTGCCGCAAGCAAGCCAGGGCAAGGCCGCTCCCAAACCCGCAGCCCGCACCGCCGCCAACACCCAGTCAAACCTCGGCTCCCCCTTAATGGCTGGCCGCGCAGTTGCGGGTGGGAATGCGCTCGCCAGCACACCGGTTGAACCGCCAGCCGAGGGCGAAGGCGAAGGCGAAGCACCGCCAGACCCCACCGATCGCCAGGAATATTCGTGGCGGCAGGATGGACCGGCCATTCTGGAGGCAGCCGCCAATCCGCTATCCACTTTTTTTTATTGCCGGCCTGCGGAAGCCCCACCCGCTGCCACCGGGACCGGCGCCGCAACCTGGCTCCAGGCGAAACTCCAGGAGACCGCCACTCCCGGCGGCCAAGCCACTGCCCCCGCGCGCCAGGCAAGCCGCGCCGGGGATTCGGCGCCGCAGATGGCCGCCAGTTCGCCGTCCACAGTAATTTCCACCCCGCCGCAGTCCAGCACCGGATCCCTGGCGAGCGGCCAAAACTTCAATTCTGAGGAGGCGATCCCAGCCCAGCCAGTGCCGGTTCCCACCGAGCGCCTCGCGGGCGCCATCGACACCGCATCGGCACCATCCGGCGGTCTGATTTTTCCGGCAGCCTCAAGATCTGCGGAGACCACCTCATTACTTCCCGCTGGCGCAGGCGGCCATCAAGCAACCGTCGCGGCTCAGGTTGGGAACACCTTCCTTGGATCCACCCCCGTCTCCCTTTTCGGATCAGCGCCAGGCCTGACCCAGACCGCCCCAGCCAGCACTTTTCCAGTTGCTGCCCCAGCCCCGGGTGCAGCCAGCAACCCAAACCAAGGATCGGCAGGATCCCTGGATAGCCATGCGCTGGCCCCAGCAACCGGTGCCCAACCAACCCAGGCAACAGCCCAAACCCCGGCTGCGATAATTCAAACCACCCTTCCACGGTCCAGCAACGGATTCCCGGTGGATAACCAAACCTTCCAGGCCGATGAGGCGATCCTGCCCCAGGCAGCTCAAGTTCCAATGGAGCGCATCCCGGCCTCCCTGGACACCGCACTGACGCCATCCGGGGACCTGGTTTTGCCATCGTCTTCTGGGTCTCCGGGGGCCAACGCAACCCAGGAAACCGCCCAAACCACGGCTGCTTCAATTCTGACACCTCCCGGCTATACCGTCCGCTTTGCCGATCAGCCAACCACCGCCACCGCCACCGCCCAGCGCCAAAACACGGGTTCGATCCCGGCTGGCACCCCCGTGCCTCTTCGGAGAGCGCCACTCGCCACCCGCCCAACCATTTTAGCTGAAAGTGGAACGGCTTCCGATCTGGCGCCGCTCGCCTCCGCAGGCAGGCCTGGGGCCGACTCCACTTTCCCAGCGTCATCCGTTGTCTCAGTTTTGCCGGCTGCCTCAGCCTCTCCCACAGCCGGCAACGGGATCCCCACCCGCCTTGCTCCCGATCCGCAGGCCAATGCCGTTCAGGCCACGGACGCCTCAGGTGGATTGGATGCCAGCTCCGGCTTCCAGCCCATGCCAGCCGATGCCAAGGCCACCCAACCCGGCACCTCCCTGATCGAAACCACTGCCGCTGAACCGTCCAGCGAGTTAAGTTCCCCGCCACCAACCGCCGGGAATACTGGTTCAATTCCAGGTTCCTTATCCCCGCTGGATATCAAGGCGATGGCGATGGCGGTTGATGCGCAAGTGAGCCAAAAAACCGCTCCCGCAGCCGACAGCTCAGCGCAAGCTCTGGGGACACCTTCGGCCAACGACCTGGCCACCCGTCCTCATGTCCTGCCCGCGGCCCACTCTTTTTCTGCAATGGAGCAATCCATGGCACCGGCTAAAGACCTGCCAGCTAATAATACGGAGGCCACCGGCGTCCTCACACCAAGCCAGAACCAAGAGAGGGACCAGCAAGCCACCGACTCAGCCCTAGCTGCGCCTTCTTTGGCCAGCCAGCCAGCTGTAAATCACTCCACCCCCTCACCTGCGTCCCCTGTTTCGGCAACCCCTGAATCCACCGGGATGCCCAATCCTGCCCATATCGAAAGTCAGGAACCGAATCCGGTGACCGATCAGGATTCATCCCCTTTAGATACGCCATCCGCCCGGAATGCAGAGGTCACCAAACATGGCACGTCCCCTGCTCAACAGGCAGTGGATATGAAAAACGGGGCTAAAATGAGCCAAATGAACCAGGAAGCCGGGCAAAACCTGCCGCGCGAAGCGGCCGAGTTGATGCCGCCGGCAGGTTCAACGGCTCCCATCCCCTCGGGAAAGTCGCCGCTGAAGACCTCCGCTAATACCACGGCGGATTCAGCTGGATTATTCCTGAGGCAAACCCCGATGGAGGTCGGCGTGCAGAACCCGAACCCGGTGCCGGAAACCAGCCAGCCGGGAGGTTCCAGTGGCGCCGCCATGGCGGCCAAGGTGGCGGATTTGATCGCCAACCAGGCTGTCGATCTGAAACAAGGCGGGGCGTCGGCCATGGATTTGGTCGTCAAAACCGATCGGCAAACCGAGCTTCATTTAAAACTGCGGCAGGAGGGGAATACCGTAGTGGTGCAGGCGCGTTGCGAAGGAGGAGATTGGCAACAACTCAGCACTCATTGGGAATCCATCAAGAATGCCTTGTCTCCACAAGGCATACAGCTGGCTCCGTTGGAACGGACCCCGGCTCCGGAGATGATGGCCACCACGTCCGGCTGGGACCAGCGGCACCAATCTCCATCTCAGGCGGGAACGGATTCCTCTGAGCAACGGCCCGCCCGCCGGCTGGCGGCCAATGGGCCAAGTCAAATCTCTTCAATTCCAACAACCAAACCCGGCGGAACCCGGACCCAGGTGCCCGCGGACCGCCATTTTGAATCATGGGCGTAATACCTATCATGTCTGCCATATCAATGATGTCCAGTACGGGCGCCAACTCCAGCACCACAACCACCGCCAGTTCATCCACTGCCAAAACCAACAATGCCTCGCTGGACCAGTCGGATTTCCTGAAGCTCCTGGTTGCCAAGCTGACCACGCAGGATCCGATGAATCCCCAGACCGACACCGATTTCATCGGCCAGCTGGCACAGTTCAGCTCGCTGGACCAGTCCTCGCAATCCACCTCGGCGATTGCCCAACTGCGGGCCAATTCTTTCCTCGGCCGCAACGTGGAGCTGAGATCCAGCACCGGCGCGACCGTCTCGGGGTTGGTCAGCGCCGTTAGAATGGATGGCACCACCCCGAAGCTGATGGTGAACGGCAATTCCTACGATTTAAGCCAGGTGATGTCGGTCACCGCCAGCACCAGCAGCGTTTCCCGGTCTTAGGCACGGATCGCCAATCAACAAAACAGTAATCAATAAACTGATCCAATATTATGACACAATCCCTAATGTCGGGCATTTCCGGCCTCCAGAATTTCCAGGAGCGCATGGATGTCATTGGCAATAACATCGCCAACGTCAATACCTCCGGTTTTAAAGCGGGACGAACGGTCATGACCGATTCGTTCAGCAATACGCTGCAAAGCGCCACCGGCAGTTCCGGAGTGCAGGTGGGCACCGGCGTGGCCACCAACTCCATCCAGAACATGTTCACCCAAGGCTCCCTGGCCAGCACCGGCAAAAACACGGACCTGGCCATCAGTGGGGATGGGTTCTTCATGGTCAAGGACCCCCTATCGGCGGCTTCTTTCGCAACCCGCGCCGGCGAATTCGATTTGAGCAACGAGGGCTATCTGGTTATGGGGGGCATGCGGCTCCAGGGCTACATGGACGAGGCCTTGAAAACCGTGGGTGACCTTAAAGTCGATGCCAAAGACCGCATTGCGGCCAATCTGGCTACCGCCAACCAGGCGTTGACCGATGCCACCTCGGCCAAAGCCACGGCCGCCACCGCCTACACCACCGCCAACACGGCTTACGAAGCCGCCAGAGCGGATTATACCACCAAGCAGAAGGCCGCTGACGATGCGCCCACCGACGATGCGGCCAAAGCCGCCGCCTTGGAAGCCAAAACCGCGCTCGCCACCGCTCAAACCGCTCTGGATGGTGCCACCGCAACCAAGACCGCCACCGAAACCGCCTTTACCGTGGCCACCGCCAAAGCCGCCGCCGCCGTGAAGGCTGGCGTTGAGCGCTGGAACGTCGATGATTCCGGCAAAATCAACATTTTCCTCTCCGATGGCACCAGTTTTGTGCGCGGCCAGGTGCTGCTGCAAAACTTCCGCAATCCCCAGGCCTTGACCAAGGACGGCAACAACCTTTATTCCAATCTCGATGCTGCGGGGCCCGTCACTGGCAGCACCAACACCCTGGCTGCCCCGGGAACTTATGGGATGGGAGGGGTCAAGGGGGGCCAGTTGGAATTGGCCAACGTGGATCTGACCAACGAGTTTTCCAGCATGATCACGACGCAGCGGGCTTTCCAGGCCGCCGCGCGCATCGTCACCACCACTGACGAAATCCTGCAGGAGCTGATCAATCTGAAACGGTAATCAGCCGGCGCTGCCGGCCTTGTAGTCATGGCCACCAATCGCATGGAATCAACCCAGCCAGCGGGCAATGCCGAAAAATCAACCGCCCCCGCTGCTCCAGCCAGGCCGGAACCAGCACCCGCCGGGCGGCTGGCAGCCTGGCTGCCATTGATCCTTGCCTTGATGGCCATGCCGCCGATCGCCTATTACACCACCACTTGGCTCATTCTCCCCAAAGTGGGGTTCCTGCCCCAGGTGGCAACACCGAATCCGCCCTTGCCCGGAGTGCCTTCCCAAAAGGTGGAAGCGGTTTTAAAAAAGATCCTGGTCAACGTGGCAGGGGCTACCCAGCGGTTTTTACTGGCGGAAATTGTCGTCGCCGGAACCGGGGAGGAGTTCCGCAAAGCCATCGACACGCAACGCAGCCGGTTGATTGACCTGGCCAGTTCGACGCTGGCCGCCAAAACGCTCAGTGATCTGGAAAAGCCGGGTGCCCGCAACCAGCTCCGCTCCGAACTCTCCGCCGGCTTCAACCAATGTCTGGGCCGCAACCTGGTGGAGGAAGTGTTCTTCACCGAGTTCGCCATCCAATGAGTTTCCCATCCTTTTGTGAATTTTGTGAATTCGATCCGCGCCACCAACCTCGGCCAACCATTCGCTGAACCGAAATCCGGATCGCCGCTGAACCTTTTGCATCAGCTCACCCTGAACCACCAGCGGCCTGATGAATCCAACTTGATCACCAGTCCAAAACCAGCATAATCGCACCGTTATGGCCAATCGCATGGAACCACCCAAGCCCGGAGGGGAACCGCCCAAGTCCGAGGCCGCCGCCGCACCCGCCAAAGCTGTGGAAGCCGCCGCCGGGCGCGGGGGCATTAAAGGCTTTCTGCCGCTGCTCCTGGCCTTGGCAGCCATGCCAGTCATGGCCTACGTCACCACCACCTTCGTCCTGCTGCCAAAAATGGAGCAAGCCATGGGCAGCGGTAACGCCAGCGAAGCCAAAGCCAAGGCCTCGAAACCCGCCGGCGGCCACGGGGAGAGCGCGGCCAAAGGCAAGGCCGAATCCAAGGCCAAGGAAAAGAAGGTGAGTGTGCCCTTGAAGAAGGTGTTGGTCAACGTGGCCGGCACTCAGGCTACCCGCTACTTGCTGGCCAACCTCAGCCTGGTCGGCGCGGGCGAGGAATTCAACAAAGTGATGGCTGAACAACAGGACAAACTGGTGGATGTAGCCAGTTCCATCCTGGCCGGCAAGACCCTGACCGACCTGGAGAAACCCGGCGCGCGCAACCTGATGCGCACCGAGCTGATCTCCGCCTTCAATAATTGCCTCGGCGAAAACCTGGTGGAGGAGATTTACTTCACGGAGTTTGCCGTGCAATAATTCGCAGCGTTTAACATGGACGTTAACGACGAATTCAATGCCGGTTCCGAAGTCCTCAGCCCACCGGATGTCGAGCGGTTGCTGGCCCGGGTGGCGGAGGCGCCCGCTCCCTGCGCCCAGATCCGGCTGGCCTTCCAACTGCCCGGAAGCGATTCCCGGCGCTGGTTGGTGGCACACTTCACCCTGCTGGGGAACAGCGAAGATTTCCAGGCCTCCATCGCCGGCCATCTGGCGTGCCTCGAGCATCTGGCCCGCCCTATTTTTTCCGGCAAAACTCCCTGTGAATTGGAAAGGGCTGGCTCCCGCCAGCGCATCCGGGCTGAACTAATCTCCAGTTTTAACGACTGGCTGGGTGGGAACCTGGTGGCCGGCATCCGTTTTGACGAATTTTACCTTTTGTGAACCACGCCCATCGCCATGGATGCCAACGATGCCTTTAATGCCAATTCTGAAGTCCTAAGCCAGGAGGATGTCGAGCGCTTGCTGGCCCAGGTGGCGGAGCAGGAAACCACCACCGAAATCATCAAGCCGGAGGGCCAGCGTTCCAAATACGTCGCCGACGATGTCCAGCCCTATGATTTCCGCCAACCGGTCTTCCTGGCGGCCGGGGAATTGCGCAAATTGCGCCTGCGGCAGGAAGAGTTCACCCGCTCGCTGGCGGCCCGCATGTCGATCTACCTGCGGCTCGAATTCGGGCTGCAGATGGCCCGCCTCCAGACGCTGACCTACCAGAAGTTTTTGGACAGCCTCCAGAACCCCACCCACCTGACGCTATTCAAAGCCGAGCCACTGCAAGGGCTGTGCATTGTCGAAATATCCACCCAACTGGGCATCACGATCGTGGATCGCCTGCTGGGGGGGCCAGCCCACGCCGTGAACCTGGAACGGGACTTGAGCGAAATCGAGGCCGCCCTGCTGGATCAGGCCGTGCAGATCATCCTGACCGAATGGTGCAACCAATGGGCCAACCTCTTGGAACTGCGACCGGTGACCGTCGGCCACGAGAGCAGCGGCCGTTTCCTCCAGACCGCCTCGCATGACACCGTGATGCTGGTTCTGGCCATGGAGGCACGGCTGGGTGAATGTCAGGATGCCCTGCAGATGGCGTTTCCTTGCTACACCTTGGAACCGCTGATGCGCAAGCTCAATACCAACCTCGAAAACACCCACAACTCCAGTTCGCCCCGGGCGGCGTCGGTCAAATGGAACAACCGCTTGGATGATGTCCGAATCCCTATTTCCGCCCATTCACCCAGCATCGAATTATCCGCCCGCCAACTGGCCCGGATCCGCGTGGGTGATGTCATACCTTTGGATGCCGATTTCGCCAAAAACATCCAGATCAACCTGGCCCAAATGCCCAAGTTCCTCGCCAACCTTGGCACCCAGGAAAACAAATGGGCGGTGGAATTGACCAAGGTTTTAAAAACTTGATTACTGCCTTATGAACCCAACCGCCGACGCTCATACCAACCTGGACATCATTCTGGATGTCCCAGTGAAGCTCACCGTGGAGCTGGGCTCATGTTTTTTACCCATGCGCGATGTCCTGCAACTGACCGTCGGATCCGTGGTCCAATTGGACAAAGTGGCCGACGCCCCGGTGGACCTGTTCGTGAACCAGAAAGTGGTGGCCCGCGGGGAAGTGGTGGTGGTGGAAGATCGTTTCGGGGTAAAAATCACGGAAATCATCGGCACCCAACCGTGAAAACCGCGCTGGGATGCCTTTTGTTCCTGATGGGTTCCCTGGCCGCTGCCACCGGTATGGCCGCCAGCCAGACCAACCTGGAACCGGCCTTGCTGCCGCCGGGGGCCGAGGCCGCTTCCGCCATCCTGCGGGTGGTGGGGGCCTTGGTTTTCGTGCTCGCTCTCTTTTTGGCGGGGGTGTGGCTGGTTCGCCACCGACCTTTCCCGGCGGGCCGGGGCAGCCGCCTGGGCAAATTCCAGATCCTGGAATGCCGCGCCTTGGGCGCACGCCATTGCATCTATGTGGCGGGTTACGAAAAACAGCGCTTTCTCCTCTCCTCCTCCCCCGCCGGGGTCACCCTGCTCACCCAGTTGCCCGATGCCGGCGAGCTGGCCAATCAGGAAACCGTGCCGCCGGTCGCTTTCCGGGATGTTTTTCAGCGGCTGTTGGGACGCCCCTCATGAAAACCAGCCACCGGCCATCCAGCTTCCTTCAGAATCCGTTCTGCACCTCAGCCGGCGGGTCCCGACCGCCCGGGTGGTGTCGCCTCCTAAAAGTATTTCTCTGCCTCGGGCTGGCGGCAATCGGCCTGATGCTGGCACCCAGTTTGGCAGCCCAAACCAATACGGCCAATCCGGGCGGGCTCATGCCTTTCCGGTTAAGCGTGGGCCTCGATTCCGCCCAGCAGCCGGCCGACGTGGATGTGGCGATCAAGATCGTGTTCGCGATCACTTTGCTGAGCCTGGCCCCCTCCATCATCCTGTTGATGACCAGCTTCACGCGCGTGGCGATCGTGCTCTCCTTTGTCCGATCCGCCTTGTCTTTGCAAGGCACGCCCGCCAACCAGATCATCATTGGCTTGTCGCTGTTCATCACCCTGTTTGTCATGGCGCCGGTCTGGGAACGCATCGACCGCGACGCCCTGCAACCCTACATCAACAAACAGATCGCCGGCCCGGAAGCCTACGACCGCGCGGCGGGCCATATCCGGACTTTCATGCTGAAACAAACTCGGCCCAAGGATCTGGAATTGTTCGTGGCCATGGCCAAGCTGGGACCCTCCCGCGTGGACCAGCTCCCGTTGAAAGTGGTGGTGCCCGGCTTCATTATCAGCGAGTTGCGCACCTCCTTCCAAATGGGTTTCCTTTTGTTTGTGCCGTTCATTTTGATCGATCTGGTGGTGGCCACGGTGCTGATGAGCCTGGGCATGATGATGATGCCGCCCATGACGATTGCCCTGCCCTTGAAGATCCTTTTGTTTGTCCTGGTGGATGGCTGGGAACTAGTCATCCGGTCCGTGGTTCGGAGTTTTGTCCAGTAGCGTATGACTCCCGAATTTGCCGCCGAAGTGCTGAAAAACCTGATGTACCAGGCGGTGCTGCTGGCGGCGCCGATCCTGCTGGTGGGCATGATCATCGGACTGGCCATCAGCTTGTTCCAAGCGGTCACCTCCATCCATGAGCAAACCCTCAGCTTCGTCCCCAAGGCGCTGGCGATTGTCGCCCTGCTGGTCGTCCTGCTGCCCTGGATGCTGCGGGTGCTGGTCAGTTTCACCACGGCCATCATCGAGAAAATCCCGCAAATGGCCCAGTAACCGGACCTGGATCTCCCCCCTCCCATGCGCACCGAATTCATCATTTGGATGCTGGTGTTCGTCCGGATCAGCGGCCTGCTGACGGTGCTGCCGATCTTTTCCGCCGCGAATTTCCCCCGGCGGGTCCGGATCGCCCTCGGCGCCGTGACCGCCTTGTTGATCACCCCCACTCTCAACCAAACCTTGCCGGAGGTCGGCACCTTGTGGGCTATTTTCAGCCTCCTGGCGCTGGAACTGGGCATCGGCCTGCTCCTGGGCTTCGTGGCGCGCGTGGTCTTTTTCGCGCTGGAATTCGCCGCCAGCGTGATCGCTTCGGAAATGGGTTTATCCTTCAGCGCGGATATGGATCCCTTTGGCGAAAGTCGCACCCAGGCTCCCGGCCTGATCCTTTACCTGCTGGCCACCATGCTGTTCTTCAGCCTGGACCTTCATCATTGGATGCTGGAAACCTTCCGCAAAAGCTACGATTACGCCCCTTTCAACGGCGTTCACCTGAGCGAACCCTTGCTGGTGGAAGTCATCGTCCGCACCAGCCGCATTTTTGTCGTGGGCGTCCAGATGGCCGCCCCCATTATCGCCATCTCCTTGATCATCACCCTCACCTTTTCCATCCTGGGCCGGGCCATCCCGCAGATGAACGTTTTTGGTGAAAGCTTTGCGTTCCGCACCCTGGCGGGCATGATGCTGCTGGGGCTTACGATCAACCTCCTTGCCCAGCATATCATCAACGCCCTCCGGCGGATTCCCACCGAAATGCTGCGTGTGGCCCAACTGCTGGGTGGGGGTTAAAGGGGGGGCCGGGTAAACCCGGGCTTAATCGTAGCGCAAAGCCTGGATGGGATCCAGGCGGGAAGCCTTCAGGGCGGGGTACAGGCCCGCCACCACTCCCACGCAGGCGCTGAACGCAAAGGCCAGGGCCATCGCATGGACGGAAATCACCGGCGAGTTTTGGGCAGGGGTCAGGACTTCCAGCAGATGCACCAAACCATAGGATGCCCCCAGCCCGCAAAACCCTCCCAAAACCGCGATGACCACGCTTTCCACCAGGATCTGGACAAAAATGGCGGCGTTGGTGGCGCCGATGGCCTTGCGAATCCCGATTTCCCGGATACGCTCCGTGATGCTGGCCAGCATGATGTTCATGATGCCGATGCCACCCACGATCAAGCTGATGATGGCGATGATGCCGCCGCTCAGCCGCGCGTTGCGCATGGCTTGGTTGATGTTTTCGACCGAGTTTTCCTGGGTGCCGAACGTGAAATCCTCGATGCCGTTGTGGGTGACCATCAGGACATTGCGGGCCTGCTGCATGGCGGTTTCCATCTTTTCCAGGCTCACGACCTTGAGGTCGATGTCGGTGAGCTTGGGATCGGGGGTGTCGTTGTATCCGGAGGCCGCCCGGAACCGCAGCCACATGGTGGAAAGCGGGATATACATGGTGTAATTCTTGCGGCGGAAAGCCCAGTTCTGGTGCCCATGGCCCCGCCGGCGCGGCGGTCCCGTCTGCGTCTGCTTGGGCTGGGTTTTGGCCAGTTGGCGCTGTTTGTGGTCCCGCTCGCTCTCATACTGCTTGAACATCCCCACCACCGTGAACAACTGCCCGCGAATGGTGATCTTTTCGCCGATCGGAATGATTTCGTGGCCAACCTCATCCGGGGAACCGAACAACTCGTCGCGGATGCCGGTCCCAATCACGCAGACCGCGTGGGCTCGCTCCTCATCCAGCGGGGTGAAAAACCGGCCGTATTCGATCTCGTGGAGGTTCATATCCAGCACCGCCGGCCAGGCGCCTACTAGCTCGGACGCTTCCACCCATTTGCCCCGGCGGTTGACCCACGCATCCTGGATCCCCATCTCCGGGGAAATCACCCGGATCAGCGGCGCATTCCTCATCAGCGCATAAACGTCCCGCAGGGTGCGCCCGGGGGCCTGGTCCGCCAGGTGTTCCTGGTAATCCGGCACCGGCTGTTCCCGCAGCAGGACCTTGTCCAGGCCGCCCATGGCGATCAAGGCTTCCTTCATCCCGTTTTCCATGCCGTTGAGAATGGCCGCCAGGGCCACCAGGCTGGAAACCCCCAGCACAATGCCGAGCATGGTCAGAAAGGACCGAAATTTGTGCGACCAAACTTCCTTCAACCCCACCAGGATGGCACTGAAAATATTCATGTGGTTCCCGCCTTATTCATAACGCAAGGCCTCGATGGGGTCCAGCTTCGCCGCTTTCACAGCCGGCAGCAATCCCGCCAGCATGCCCACCGCCACGCTGAATATGAACGCCACTCCCATGGCGGATAAGGTGATCTGCGGCGAGTTTTCCGTGGGGGAAACCAGGACCAATATCCGCACCAGGCCGTAGGATGTCAGCAGGCCCGCCAGCCCCCCCAGGATGGCGATCACCACGCTCTCCACCAGGATCTGGACGAAAATGGCGAACGTGGTGGCCCCAATGGCTTTGCGCAGCCCGATCTCCCGGATGCGTTCGGTGATGCTGGCGAACATGATGTTCATGATGCCGATGCCGCCCACGATGAGGCTGATGGCGGCAATGATGCCGCCGCTCAGGCGGGCATTGCGGATGGACGTGGTGATGTTTTGGGCCCATTCCTCCTGGGTCCGGAAAAAGAAGTCCTCTATGCCCTTGTGGGTGTTCATCAGCACGTTGCGGGCCTGCTGCAAGGTTGGCTCCATCTGCTCGATATCCTTGATTTTGAAGGAGAGCGTGGAGAGCCGGACATCCGGCACATTGTTCGTGCCGGAAGCGGAACGGAACTTGATCCACATGGTATTCAGCGGCATGTAAATCGTCGCATTTTTCAGCCAGAACACAAAACCGCCCCCGCGGCCGCGGCCGCCCCAGCCCCGGCTGCGGGCCGGGCCGGTCTTTACCTGCTTGGGCTGGGTTTTCATGAATTCCCGCTCCTTGCGCGATTGCTCGCTTTCGTAATGCTGGAACATGCCGATGATGGTGAATACCTGGCCGTTGATGGTGATATGCTCGCCCAACGGAATGACTTCCCGGCCGGTTTCCTCCGGATCGCCGAACAGGGCGTCGCGGGTGGCGGTGCCAATCACACACACGTTGCGGGCCTGTTCCTCGTCGATTTCGTTGAACATCCGCCCGTGGGCGATCACGTGCTGGCTCATTTCCAAGGCGCTCCGCCAGGTGCCCAGGCAGATGAACGGATTGAAGGTCTTGCCATGCCTCGCCACCGTCACCCGGGACAAACCCATGCCCGGCGTGATCAGCCGCACGGAAGGCGCGCTGCTGTTCAAAGCGTAAACGTCGTTCATGGTGACACCCACCGCTTGGTCCGCCAGGTGTTTCTGCTCCATCGGCACCGGCTGGGCCTCCACCATCACCCGCTCCAGACCGCCAATGGCGATCAACGCCTCGCGCATGCCGTTCTCCATCCCCTTCACCAAGGCCGACATGGCCACCAAGCTCGACACCCCCAGGATGATCCCCAGCATCGTCAGGAGCGACCGGAACTTGTGCGCCCAAATTTCCTTGAACCCGATCTCTATGGTCAGCCAGAGATTCATCACTGGGCCGGGGGAACTGCGGGAGCCGCGGGCCGGATGCGATCCAGGCCGGCCAGTTTGGCGTCCACTTGCCGGGCTATTTTGCCGTCGCGAATCTCAATGCGGCGTGGCGTGACCGCCGCTATTTCGGGATCGTGGGTGACCAGCGCGATGGTGCGCCCCTCTTGGCTAAGCCTGTGAAAAAGCTCCAGAATGGCTTCCCCAGTATGCGAATCCAGGTTCCCGGTGGGTTCGTCCGCGAAGATGATCTTGGGGTTGTTCACCAGCGCCCGGGCAATGGCCACCCGCTGCTGCTGCCCCCCGGAGAGTTGGAGCGGCCGGTGCCGGCTGCGGTTTTCCAATTCCACCAGCTTCAATGCCTTCATGGCGTGGTCCCGCCGCTCGCGGGTCGCCACTCCGGCGTAAACCATCGGCAACTCCACATTCTGCAGCACATTGAGCTTGGGCAGCAGATTGAAAAACTGGAAGACAAAGCCAATCTTGCGGTTCCGGATGCCCGCCAGTTGGACCGCTGTGGCGTTCTGAATCATCGTCCCATCCAGCTGGATCGTCCCATGGGTTGGGCTGTCCAGGCATCCTAAAATATGCATCAGGGTGGACTTTCCGCTGCCCGAGGGCCCGATGATCGAGATGAACTCCCCTTCCTGGATGTCCAGATCCACATTGTCCAGCGCGCGGATTTCCTCCTCGCCCACGCGATAAATCTTGGATACTCCCCGCAACTCAATCAACGCCATGCTCTAATCCTTTGCTGCTGGATGACGAACCAGAGGCTTACTTGCCTTTGGCTGCGTTGGTGGTGGCGGGGCTGGCGAGGGCGGCCGCAGTCCGGTTGGTGCCACCCGCCACGCTGTTGGTTTTGCGCGGCGAGCCGCCTGGCAAAGCACTGGCCATCAGGGCATTACCCCCTTTTTCCTTGCTGGGAGGGGCCATGCCCGGCGGCTGTTCCAGGGCCACCACATCTCCGGCCGCCAGTCCACTCTGAATCTCCACCACGAAGAAATCCGCCACCCCAATCTGCACCGGCCTTTTCTCGAACTGCTCTTCCTTCTTGACCAGCACGTAACGCTCGTTCTGCTCGGTGAACACCGCTGCCAGCGGAACGGTGACGACATTGTTCGCCGAATCCAGCGGGATGCTGATATTGGCGGTCATGCCCGGTTTGACCTTGGATTCGCCCAATTCCAGCTGTATGCGCACCGCGAATCCTTTGATGCCGTTCTTGATGGTCGCCTGGGGCGCCACCCGTTCGATAATCCCTTTCAGCTTCAGCCCGGCCACCGCTTCCACCTCGATCTCCACTTCCTTGCCGGCTTTGAGCCGGGTCACATCCGCCTGGTTGATATGAGCGTTGATGATCATGTCGTGCAGGTTGGCGATGGTCATCACCTCCGTGCCGCTATTGAAGCCGCCGCTGCCTGAAACCGCTTGCCCCACCGAAATGGGACGGGTCAGCACGGTGCAATCGAAGGGGGCCATGATGCGGGTTTTGGTCAGTTTCTCGTCCACGATGCTCAAGGCTTTCTGGGCCCGCTCCAGGCTGTTGCGCGCCAGCTCATACTCCGTCTTGGTATCCTCAAACAACTCCTGCGAAATCAGTTTGCTATTGAACAGTTGTTCACTGCGCTGAAAATTGCGCAGCGAGCGGTCTACTTGGAGCTTGGCCCCTTCAATTTCGGTCAGCCGGGATGCTTTTTCCGTCTGCAACTCCTTGTCTTCCAAGGTGAAAAGTATGTCCGCCCTTTTTACGGCATCCCCAATGTCCACTGGCAAATCTTGAATCCGGCCGTTGATCTCCGGCCGCACCGACACTTGCTCCGCAGGCACAATCTCCCCGGCCGCACTGATGATGAATTGCACATTGGTGACCGTGGCGGTAGCCGTCGGCACCTTTTTTTCATCCGCGTTTCCCAGGCTGCCCAACTTCAAACCCGGCAACTTCGTCCATCCCCAATACCCCCCTGCGACGGCTATCAAGGCAATAATGATCCATTTTTTCATGTCTATAAACTGACTCTGACTAATCGACGTAATCCAAGTTCGAAAATTCGTTTTTTTTGCATCACCCCCAATTCATTTTCCTTGGGTGGATGCCATGGCCGAACGGCGGGATCATCGCATTTGCCGGATTTTGCACAAGCCTGGCTAAGAATTCTGGCAAAGATTTCTGAATTCGGCCCCCTGCCTCCGGGAATAAAACTCCCCATGATTTGCGCCCTGAGTCCAGAAAAACCGGTCTGAACGGTTCATCAATAGGGCGGAGCAAGCCGCCGGAAACCGTGCCCCAATACCAAAACCAGGAAAACCAGGTTGCGGAGGATCAAACCCGGCCAAAAGTAGGACACCGGACCTGGCTTTTCTCCACCCGCCTGGTGCGCTGCCAACCGGCCGGCCAACCGTTCCAGCAAAACCGGCGTTCTCGGCCATTCGATCAAACCATTGATCCATTCTTGGGGAATCCCCTGCGGGCCATGGATCAAACCGGCCAAGGCGCCCAAAATGGCCCCTACCGTGTCGGTGTCCCCGCCGCAATCGAGCGCCCCCTCCAGGCTCCGCCGAAAGTCGTCCGGGTGGCGGAGGCAGGCAAATAAAGCCACCGCGACCGTGTGGTAACAATACCCGGTCACCCCTTTTTTCAAGCCGAGTTCGGCGGCAAAATCCGGGGTTGGCCGCCCGGCTTGGAGCGCGGTTGCCATTCTTTCAAGGATCACCCTCCATTCAGGATCCACATCCTGTTGGCACAGCCAATCCAATAATCCAGCGATGCTCCTTTGGTGGGTAACGATCCAGGCCGCCGCCTGGGCAATCGCCAAAGCCGCCTGCTCCGCCCGCGGATCGGTGTGGGTCAAACGCGTGCAAACGCGCACAAAGGGTCCGAGCTGATCGGGCCGGCCGGCGAAAAACGCGCCCAGTATGGCGCTGCGCATGGCGGGTCCATTGCCGGCTGAAAAAACGCCACTTTTATGGGGTGGAAAGCCCAGCCAGAGCTTGAGGATGGACTTGAGGGTGGCCAGTCCCACGCCGGCGGGCAGGCTCGCCAGCCAGAACTTCAATTTCCAAGCCAGGCAGCGTTGAAATTGTTCCGGATCGTCCGGATGCTGCAACAGCGCTTGCGCCACTAAAAACGCGTGATCCGTATCATCACTGGTCATTCCGCGCCCCAAGGCAAAACGATGCCGCCACTCACCTCCATGCCAGCGGTGGATCCGTCGCCGGGACAGCCCTTCCACCGGCAATCCCAAAGCGTCACCCACTGCCGTCCCCAGCAGCAGGCCGGCAAAGGCCTCGGACCATTCCTTGAATGATGCATGGTTCAGCACCGGCCTTATGGATGTAAAACGGCGATTCCGAAGCCGGAACCTTCCGGCCAACCATCACGGTCCAGGCCCCACGCCGGCCGTCCGCAAATACTCGCGCAATTCCTCGAGTTCGGCATCAAAGCCGCCGGAAAGGATCGGCCAGCGGCACCATGTTTTCGGGTCCAGGTTCTCATCGTCCAGGTGGAATGAGGGGGCATAGCGCTCCCGCTTCCATTGGTTGCGGCACCAGAGTCTGAAAAACCTTTCCACCCAAATGCCCAATTGCCGGACCGGGAAATGGGGGAATTGGAGCTGCATCAACTGGCAAACATCCACCGGTGAACGCTTGTCCCGGATGGCCGCTCTTTCGATGGCATCCAGCAACGGATAAGGCATCAGGTCCTCCTCATCCGACTGGTTTTGGTCCTGCGGCCGCAGCTCAGCGGTGGGAACTTGCCGGTTGATCACGCTCAAGGCGGGAATGGGGAAAAATCCCTCGGGGCCGGATTGTTCCAGCCACAGCAACCATCGGCGGAGCCACGCCTTATCAATGCCCGCCAGCGGGCTCAGGCCGCCGCAGGTGTCACCGTCCATCGTGGCATAGCCCACTGCAGCCTCGGACCGGTTGCTGGTGGCCAGGAGCAGTGCATTGCCCAGGTTGGCCAGCAGCCAGGCCCCCGGCGCCCGGACCCGGGCCTGGATGTTCTGCAGCGCAACATCGTGCTGCCGCCAATTGAGTTCGAGGCCCAAGGCGGCGCTCACGATTTCAGTGTATTGCCTGACGATGGGATCAACCTCGAATTCGAGATGCCGGGCGCCGATGGCATCGGCTATGTGCCGGGCCGCCGAACGGGTGGCCGCACTGCTGTTTTCCGTGGCCTGGTAAACCGTGGTGAGCAATTGGCGGAGGAGAGCTCGCGGATCGGTTTGGCTCACCGTCAAGCCGCCAAGGTGCCGCAGCTTGCGCTGGAATTCCTCCAGGCCAATGCTCCGCAGGCCAAAGGCCGCCATCAATAAAATGAGGCAGCCAACGGCCGACGAATCCGCCCCTCCGCTTAGCGATACGACAAAACCATGGGAACGGCTTTTGCGCAGGTAATCAAACAAGGCCAAAGCCTCCGCGCGGGAAAACTCTTCCTCTTTAAGATGGAGGCTGGATTCCCACGGTTCAGTTTCCACCGAAGCGCTTTCCAGGGCGGCCGCTGGCCACGGAAAAGGCAGCGAAACCAGGCAGGGATCCGCAGGTTCCAGCCGCGGAGCGAAACTCGCCGTGCGCGCCTGGCTGTAGCGCGTGGCCTCCACATCCACCACGGCGGTGGTCAGATACCAATCCCGATATCCGAATCGCGGCCCGGCCGCCGCCAACCGGCCACCCGTCGCAATCAAAGCCCCGCCATCATAAATGGCCCGGCCGGACTCATTGCCCAGCAGGTTGGCGTAAACATAGCTGGCCCCAAAAGCGCGCGAGCCCTCAGGACAAACCGCTTGCGGATTTCCAATTTGCCAAAGGCGAAATGGCTGGCGCTGGGATTCAGGATCACATCAATGCCTTTTAACGCCAGCGCGGCTCCCGGCCGGTTGGCCACCCAGGCGTCCTCGCAGATTTCGAATCCGATCCGGATGCCCCCACATTCAAAATACAAATCCCCAATGGGATACGCTTGATCCTCCACCACCAACTGGGACCGCACGCCGGGCGGCCACGGTTTGAACCAACGCGGTTCGTAATGAATCCCATCCCCGGCGAGAAACCGCTTGGCCACGAAACCAGCCAACTGGCCATCCACCAGCAGGCAGGAGCAATTGAAGACGCCATTCTGGTGCAATACCGGCAACCCCACGCAAGCCACCAAACCCCGCGTGGCCGGCGCCAGTTCCAGCAAAAGGCTCCAGGCGCGCTGCACGGTATTGGCCGAGTCAAAGGCATCTTCGCAGCCATACCCGGTCAGGCAAAGCTCAGGCAGGCAAACCAGGCTGGCCTGGCTATCGCGCGCCGCCTGGATGGCGCCCAGGATGTGGGCCAGGTTTCCCCGCCAATCCAGCGGGGTCTGATTCAAAACCGCAGCCGCGACACGGATCGCTTTCATAAGCACGAAGCCGGATGGCCTGGCCACCCGGCGCCGCCGGCCTTAACTATTTTCCTTGGCGGGGCCGAAATGAGGTCCCCACTGGGTCGCCAGTTTTTGTCCCTGTTGCCGCAATGGCTCGTGTTCCTCGACCGTTAGCGGACGGTATCGCTTGACATACTCAACATTCTGGCGCAACTGCTCCACGGTATGCACACCCAAGTTGACCGTGGCCACTCCGGGAATGCCCAGCGCATAGCGGATGGCGGTTTCAACCTGCTGCACCCCCACCATCGGTTTGGCTTTACGGGTGTTCCAGCTGCCCGAGGCGGGATCAGGTCCACCAAACACTTTCATGGCCACCACCCCCACGTTGCGCTCGCGCGCGTAAGGCAAAACCTCATTTTCAAAACCGTAGGTGTAGCGATCCACGTAATTCAGGTTGATCAGGATCACATCCACCTCGTCCGCCTTGAGGAACGGGAGAAAACGCCCGGAAAGGTTGTGGCCGGAAAGCCCGGCAAAGCGGCACTTGCCTGCCCTCTTTTGTTTGAGCAACCAGGTGAAAACTCCATCGGGATTGCGGGCTTTTTGGACCTCCCGATCCCCCAGGTGGTGGAAATACAGCACATCCACATAATCGGTCTTGAGGGTCTTCAGCGAGTTGCTGAACGATTTTTCCGCCTCCTCGATGGTGTCGGCCCAGACCTTGGTGGCCAGGTGGATTTCCTTGCGCCGCGTCCCCAAAGCGCGGCCAATTCCAGTCTCGGATTTGCCGTATTTGGGAGCTGTATCGATAAAGTTAATCCCCAAATCGATCGCCTCATTGACGATCTGGGATACTTCCTCCACCGTGACGTCCTCCGCGATCCCGCACGGAGCCGCCCCCAAAGTCATGCAGGTGACTTCCAGCCCGGTCTGTCCCAAGGTGCGTTTGGCCAAACCGCCGGGGGCAGCCGAAACGAATACGGGATTCAGGACCGGAGCCAAGGCTGCCGCGCCGGCCACCAGGCTGGCTTGTTGCACGAATTCGCGCCGGGAAATGGAATTCTGGTCTCTGTTCATAATGAAGAGTAATATCGTCCGCCAGTTCAGGAATTCAACCAGAAACGCAGCGGCTGGGAACTGCCCCCGGTGCTGGTCCTGGGCAACCGGCCGGGCGCCATCGTGTCACCGCATATCCAGAGCTGCGCATTGCCTGGGCTGCGCCAATGGAACCCAACTGTTGAAAGAAACCGGGCGGATCGGCGAGCCTGAACCGGGCCGCCCCGCGGTTCACCATCAGCGCATCCCACGAAAACTGGCCCATCGCTCTCAGGCCACTTTCCCATGGGCGGGCAGGCTCCCGATAGGGGCGGGATCACCGTCAGAAAGCGAATAGCGACATTAAAGCACCATGGTGGCGCTCCATCGTCTCCGCCTCGATATCGAGCACCAGGCCGCCGCGACTCATCCGCGCCACCCCCTCCGCCAAGCTCCCACCGGACCCGGCGCCCGGCCCCACCCCGCCTAATCCGCCCAGGACAGGCATCGGCCCGGACGTCACCCCTTGCGTGATCTTCCCGAAGATCCGGGCCACCACGCTCGCCTGGATATACACCCGCCGACCCGCCGTGATGGGATTGTTGACCACCACGGTCGCCCCCACCAACTCCACCTGGCCACCCGACTTCAACTCGGCGTTGGTGATCACTGTGCCCGTGCCGGCGCCGGAGATCACGGCCTCCAGGCGGATGGCATCGCCAGCCTCGACCAGCGTGCCCACCGTCACGTTGGGCGCCTTGACACTCACCAAACCCAGGACTCCCTTGGCGGTCAAAGCCGCGGTGGTCGCCACATTCGCCCCGCTGGTGATCGTGATGGCCCCCGGCGCGGTCACCGCCGCCAACCCCGTGATCGAGGCCGCATTCAGATCCACCGTGCCCGCCGTCCCTATCGAAGTCAGCGCCCCGGACAGGGCCAGCACCCCCTGCCTGGCCCACAGGCTCAATCCACCCGGCACCGTCAGCGCCCGGCTCACGGTCAAGTTCCGGCCCACCGCCTCCATCAGGATCACCCCGGCGCTGGCCACATTCCCGATCACATTCACATCCCGCCCGCCGTGCAGGTGGATCACTGCCCCGCCGGTCACGGACGCCGTGCTGGCCACGTAAAGGTCGCGCCGCACCGTGCAGTCCATCGTCCCCGCCGCCGCGGAGTCGAGCAACTGGGCCTGGATGTAAAGTTCGTCGGCGTTGATTTCCACACTGCCGGCCGTCACCGCGCCATTCAGGTTGACCGTCCCGGCCATCTCCCCGGTGCCCGGGATCGTTCCCGTTCCGGCATTTTGGATCGTCAATTTCCCGGTAGCCACGATGGATCCCAGGATATTCACCTTGCCGGTGGACACCAAAACCACGTCCTTGCCCTTCAGCCCCACCCCCGCCTGCAACTCGATCTCCTGCGCCTCCAGCCGGATGTTGTCCGTGGTCTCCAGCGTCCCTTTGACCGTGATCTTGCCCGTCGAGACGATCTCGATCGGCGTCGTGGCGCTTTGCGCATTGAGCGTCAGCTGCCCATCCTGACTCACCGCCACCGCCCCGTCCGTCAGCGATTTGGCCAGCAGCTCGCCCACCTGCGTCCGGAGGCCCAGAATATCCTGCCCGGCCAGCAGCGTGCCCTTGGCCGCCACCACCGCCACCCCGGTGCCGCCCGGCGTGATTTCGGCGAGGTCCGCCGCCGATTCCAGCACCACCTGGCCGGCCGTGGCGCCCGCCAGCACCTGGCCGATGACCAGATCTCCCGCCGTGGTCTGGAGGTGGATGCTGTTGGCCGCACTGTCAGTCGTGCTTTGCACCAACCGCGCCGTCAGCGTGCCACCCGCGATGACCTCCACCGGCCCGTTGCCCGCCACCGCGGAAACCACCTCCACCGCGTCCAGCTCGGCGATCTGGAGGTTCCCGGCGCCGCTCACCGCCGCCTGGATCGTGCCCGCCGCCGTGGCGATGTCGATGCCCGTGCCCGCGCTCACCACCAAAGCCCCGCCGGCAATCCGCCCGCCCGTCGTCGTGGCCGTCGCCACCGTGGTGCCCGCCGTCAAGGTCACCGCTCCCAGCGCCTGGGCGTCGATGGCGTCCACCGTGATTCCGTGCACCCCGGTGGCCGTCAGGGTCACGCTATTGCCGGCCAGGCTGGTCCCCAGCACCAGCGAGGTGGCCACAATGTTGCCCGGCGCCGTCAGGGCAAACGATCCGTTGTCCACCCGCACCACACTCAAGGTCACCGCCTTGTCCTGCGTGACCTCCACGCTGCCCTCCGCCGTCGTCGTAAAGGCCAGGAGGTTGACCCCGGTCCATAGCCGCACCCCGCCCGCCGCCGTCACCGCCAGCTGGTTCGCCACCACGCTGCCGGCCGGCTGCCGGATGTCGCCTCCTGCCGTGATCACCGCATTCCCCGCCCCGGCCAATATGGGGCCCAGCGTCAAGGCTCCGCCCACTCCCAGCTGGATCGCCCCGCCGCCCGACTGGACGTCCGCCGCCGTGGTGGTCCCACCCGTGGCCACGGCCACGGAACCGCCCGCCGTCACCGCGTGGGTCAACGCCAGGTCGTCCGCTTCCGTCACCACCAACCGGCCGGCCCCGCTTACCTGGGCGTCCAGCACGGCCACCTGGGTGTCCAAAGTCATGTTGCCGGCCGACCGCGCCACCAGGGTGTCCGCCACCAACTGGCCCGCCAGGTCGGTGATCTCCCCGGCCGCCGTCAGCGCCAACGCCCCGGCCAGGCCCGCGTTCACCTGGCCCGCCGCCACCGACCCGCCCGTGGAAGCCAGCGTGATGGTGTTGGCCAGCCCGGCCACGGAGAAGCCCACGTTCGTGGCCGTCAGGTTCCCCGCCGCGGTTACGCTGATGTCGCCTCCGGCCGCCGCCACCTGCGCCAGGGTTAGCGCCCCGGTCGATTCCACCGCCACCGGACCCACTCCGGTTACCGTCGCCGTCAGGCTCGTGCCATTCCCCAGCTGCAACCCAATCCCGCTGCGAGCGCTCACCGCCACCGTCGGTGCAACCATCAACGCCCCCGCTTGGCTCACCGTACCCGCCGCCGCCGTGATCGCCACGGCCGTGGCAGCCGTCACCGGGGAACCGGTCAGGGCCACATCCCCGCCGCCGATCCCCGCCGTCAGCTCAATCCGCCCCCCCGCCAGCACGGTCCCCGCCCCGCCCACAATCCCACCCTGACCGCTGAGGCCCGCAGTTGCCGCCACGGTTCCCGTGGCCCGCAGCGGCCCGCTGGCCAGCAGCGCCCCCTGCCCCCGCAAGGTGATGGCCCCGGCGTTCACTCCGCTCTGGCCCCCCACCGAACTCGTGCCGGTCAAGGTCAGCGCCCCGCCCGAAACCAGGCTCACCTGGCCATCCGCTTTGATGGCCCCATCCGCCGTCATGTCCTCCCCCGACGTCAAGGTGGCCTGCCCCGGGGCTCCGGAGACGGAAACTGAACCGGCCAGCAGGCCTTTCGCCGCCAACACCGCCACGGTGCCCACCCCGGCCACCCCGCCGGTTAGCTGAATCCCGCCGGTTGAAGCCAGGGCCACCGCCCCACCGGCCGTCACCAGGCCGTTCAAAGTCAGATTGCCGCCGGCCGTCACCGTCACCCCTCCCGTGGCGGTCCACGCCGCGGCCGCCGTCACCAACCCCGCCGTAATCCCCAACGCGCCACCCGCCGTCAGCGTCCCGGCCACTGCCAGGTCGCCCGTCACCGCCAGGCTCACTGCCCCGCCCGCTGACAAGGCGCCCAGCAACAGGGTCCGGCTGTCGCTCAAATAAGCCGCCCCCGCCGTCGCAACCTGGCTCAGCGTCCCCACCGTCAGCGGCACCACCGCACCCGCTGCGCCGATGCCCGCCCCGGCGGCCAGCCGGGCCGAAGCCGCCGTGATGGCTGCGCTGGCGCCCGCCACCATCGCGCCCGCCGCCTGCACCGCCACCGATCCCGAAACCTCGCCCGCCAGCACCCGGCCCACCGTGATATCCCCCGCCGTCGTCGCTAGCGTGACCCCGTTCAAGGCCCCATCCTTCACCGATTCGACCCACTGCGCATCCAGGGCCCCGCCGCTGGTGACCGCAATGGCGCCATCCGCCGTCTGCGCCTGCGTCACCGTCAGCCCGGAGGTCTCCGTCACTGTCAATCCGCCCTTGGCCGACACCACCGCATCCAGCGCCGCCACCGAGGTGCTCAAGGTCGTCACCCCGGCCGAGCGCACGGTCAACACGCCGCCTGTCACCGCTGCCGTGATGCCCCCGGCCGCCGTCAGCGCCACATTGCCCGCCCCGGCGTCCACCGTGGCCTGCACATAGCCCACGCTGGCCGTCAGCCCCACCGCCTGCCCGCCCGTCACCGCTGAACTGACCCGCAGGCTGCCACCCGAATTCACCGTGATCGCCCCGGCCAGCGTCTGGGCGCTGGTGATCAGCAGTTCGTCCGTCTCGGTCACCGTGACCGCCCCCGCCGCCGTCGACTGCACCTTGACCAACTCGTGGACCGTCGTTTTCAGCGTGGCGCCCCCGGCCGCCGTCGCGGTCAGCTGGTCTGCCGCCACGGTGGCCGTCAACGCCCCGCCATTCGCCGCCAGCGTCACATCGCCTTTCAGCCCCGCCGCTATCCCCGCCACCGTCAACGCCCCGCCCGCGGTCACTGAAATATCGTTGGCCTCGCCGTCCGTCCCGCTGGCAATCTGCCCCGCGGTCACCGCGCCTCCAGCCGCCACCGTCACACTGCCGTTGTAAGATTCCACCCGCGTCAGCGTCACCCCGTCCGTTTCGGTCAGGGAGATGGCCCCCGCCGCCAGCGTCTTCGCCAAAACCACCTCCACCACCGCCGTCGTCAGGGTCAGTGCTCCGCCCGCCGTCGCGCTCAAGGTGCCGCCCGCCACCGTCCCGCTCACCGCCCCACCGCCCACCAGCGTCACCGGCGCCAGGGCACCCACCGTCACCTGGCCCAGCGCCAGGCTTCCGCCCGCCGTGATCGATACCCCATAGCCGGCCGTGTTCTGCGCGACGGTCACCGCCCCGGTTGCGCTCACCGACCCGCCCGCCGCCAGGTTCACCGACCCCGCCGCCAGCGACAACCCGGACAGCACCAACCCGTCCGCCTCCGTCACCTTCAGGCTGCCCGTCCCGGTCAGCGTCACCGCCAGTTGCGCCACCGTCGTGTTCAGATCTGCTGAACCTTTGGCCGAAACGGTCAGCAGCGCGGCGGTCAGCAGGCTCCCATTGCGCACCACCCCGCCGCCCGTCGCGTTGAGCGTGATGTTCCGGTTGCTCCCGGCGGTCACCACCTGATAATAGATCGTGCCGCCGGCCGTCACGCTGATATTCCCGTTGGCCGTGGCCAGAGTGGTCAGGATGAGGTCATCCTCTTCCACCAGTGTCAGATCCCCCGCCGCGGACACCTGGGCCGCGACGTTCGCCACCGCGATATTCAGCAGCGATACCCCGCCCTGGCTCACCACCGTCAGCCCGTAGGCCTCCACCCGGCCGCTGTTGATCGAGCCAGCCGTCCCCAAGGCCGCCGACAGTTCCAGGTTCGCATTCGTGTGCACCAGGCCACCGTCCACCAGCAGGTTGCCCGCCTTGGTCACCAGCGCCAGGTCGTTCACTGTCCGGATCTGCCCTGCCACAGTCAGGCCTGTGCCTGCCTTGACCACCGCCTGCGCCACCAACCCGCCCCCCACGCCTTCCACCGCCGACGCCGAACCCAGGGTCACCATGCCGCCCGCATCCAAAACGATCCGGTCCGCCGCCCGCAGCACCCGGCCCAGCGATAGATCGCCACCCGCAAACAAGTTGATCAGCTGGGTCGCGCTCAGATCCGAGTTCAGCGTCAGCGTTCCCGCCGCCGAAAGCAGAATCTTGCCCGTGCTGCCCGCCGTCCCCGAGAGCGTTCCCGACACCGCCAGATTGCCCGCGCTCGAAGCCACCGAGATCAGCAGGTTCGCCTGCAAAGTCCCGCTGATGCCCAGGTCCTGCCCCGCCGCCAGGTCGATGATCCCCGTCGCCCCCGTGGCCGTCAGGTTCAGGGTGGAAGCCGTGAGCGTCGTCCCCGCGTGGATCAGGATCAGGTCCGACACGCTCACCGTTGTCGCCAGGCTCAGCGCCCGCGCCGATATCAACGAAACCTCCCGCAGCGTGCCCCCCGCGCCCCCGATGGTCCCGCTCACGGTCAGGCTGCCCGTGGTGGATTCCAGCTCAATCCGCCGGTTCGCCCGCAGCGTCGTGCTGACCGTCAGATCCCCGCCCGTTACCAGCCGGATCTCGCTGTTCGTCCCACTGGCCGTCAGGGACAGGCTGCCGCTGCCGCCGCTGCTCAGGCTGCCCCCCGCCACAAACTCGATCAAATCCTGCGCG
>CAIMWS010000111.1 GCA_903845125.1 uncultured Verrucomicrobiota bacterium | reverse complement strand
CCCGCCAGACTGCAGGCGGTGCAGCTGGAATGGGCATGGTGGTTCTTTATTTAACCTCTAGTTTGATGGCGTCAATCCATTTTGTTGAGGCTTTTTATTGAGAGTCCAATGGGAATCCGGTGGGAGCCGGATATCAGCATTTATCGGCAGCCAAACCAGTTTGGGAACCGGGCGCTGCTTGGGCGCACGCCGGATGGAACCACAGGCCAAGCTCCGGGCAAATCCGGACCGTAGCCATGGCGGAAACGGATCGGGGGGAGGCCGGTTCTCGGAATCCCAGGTATCAGACCAAAGCGAATTATTCGCCAGGTTGCCGTCCGCCAAAAGCCCCGCAGGGGCGGAATAACCCCGCCCAGGGGGAACGCGCGGAAGCCCTGGATTGGGGATGGATAAAAAATTTTCCCCTCTTTTCGGGCTGGCGCGAGCCGGCAATTCGGGCCGCCCCGCGAAACGGGTTTTGGACAAATTCCAAACGGATCGGAATTTGCCCGCGCCAGATCCGCCGCGGGACCTCAGCGGCTGCCCGCGCCGGGCTTGCCCAGGCAACGGGAGGGTTCGTTCACCCAAGGCGCCCAGCCGCCGAAGCAAGGCGGACCTGGGCGCGAAGGCCGGGAGGCGGGCTCCTATTCCACCAATATGGCGCGATAGATGCGCACGGTTTGGGGCTGGAGGTTCGGATCCAAGAGCGGGACCGCGGCGGAGTCATTGAGGACGGAACCGACCGGCACCCAAGTTTTGCCCAAATCATTGGAGGCATCGATCCGGTATTTGGCGCCTTCGACACCGACCACGGGGATTTCCACCTGGCCATTGGGTTTCACGCGCAAATGCCCCAGTTTGCTGGTGGAATGGGCCACGAGATCGATCGGCACATTCTGGCCATCGAACGAGGCGGTGCCCGAGAAGGAGATGGGCCCTTTGGCGCCTTTGGGCGGCATCACTTGATAAATCAAGGTGCGCGGTTTGGCATCGAAGAAGGGGCCCCATTTGATCATTTGATTGACGGTATCCACCGCGCCGCTTTCGTTGATGTCCTGGGCTTCCCAACCGGCGGGGATTTTTTCTTCAACCGCGTATCCCGCCACGGTGGGCACCGGTGTCACCAGCAAAGCGACTTTGAAAGGAACCGTGGGGACATATTTGTCCGGCGTTTGATCGGTCACCCGGTTATCGCCGGGGGTGCTCATGGGGGTGATGTGCGGGCGGCCCGAGCCATCATAGCTGCCCGAGCCAGTGGCCGGAACCCACCACAAGGGGGGCGAGGATACCGCCGGATTCACCCGGTAGGACTCATTGGCTTTCCACAGCGCGACCGCGCGGGTGACATAGTCGATCGGAATGGTGGAAGGCGGAACGGGCCACGCCTGGCCGCGTTTCCAGGCGGCGCCGTAGGCGGTCACTTCATCCATGGTTATTTTCCAGTCGCCGGGGTTATTGTCGGCCGGATGATATTGGATGATGCTCAAGGTAGCAGCGCCACCCACGGCGCTGCTGAAGCCTTCGGCGGAGCCGGTGCCGGTGAAGTTGGCGGTGGCGGTGGCGGTGGCCGGCACGGTCAGCTCATAGGTGAGGTTGCGGGCGAGGCCATCGAAGAAGGCGCCGAAGCGGACTTTGCCCCCGGCAAACGAGCCGCTTTCATTGATCGCTCCGACCACCCAGCCCGCGGGGGGGACTTCTTCAACCGCGTAGGCTGCCACGCTCAAATTGGCGGGAAAGCTGACCGCCAGGGTTACCGTTATTTTTTGACCAGGCGCAGCTCCGGCGGGCAATTGGCGGGTCACGAAGGGGACCATCCGCACGGTCAAAAGAGCGCCGCGGGTGGTGGCGGATCCCCCGCCAGTGCCGTTGACGGTGCAGGAATAGACGCCCCGCAGGGGGAATTGGACCGGAGAGAGGGTCAAAGTGGCACTGGTGGCCCCCGCAACCGGCTGGCCATCCTTGTTCCATTGGTAGGTGAGGCCGGTGCCCGTGGCGGCGACCCGGAAAGTGGCTGTTCCCATGACATCCACGGTCAAATCGACCGGCTGGGAAGTGATCTGGACCGGGGGAACGGTTTGCGTCGTAACCAGCAAATTCGCCGGGATCCGCAAA
This sequence comes from uncultured Verrucomicrobiota bacterium, assembly GCA_903845125.1. Lineage (GTDB taxonomy): Bacteria > Verrucomicrobiota > Verrucomicrobiia > Limisphaerales > UBA1319 > CAIMWS01. The sequence goes on along the minus strand of CAIMWS010000111.1, from coordinate 26,200 downwards.
ACAGGCCCGGACGGGGGTGTGGGTGGCACTGACGCTTCGTTCCAGGAACCCGTGGCCTGGGTCCAGCTGGCAGTTTCCACTTTTTCGGTGGCCGTGGCATACGGGGAGGGACCTTTCCAAGCCCGCAGGACGAACTGGGCCTGGCCGCCGGGCGTCACCCCGGTCACCACGCCGCAACCGCCATCAAAATAACCGGGCTCACTGAGCTGGATAATGGAAACGGTGGAGCCAGCCACGGTCACCGGATTCAGGGTGCCCCCCACCGGGCCGCCCATGAGCTGCAGATAAATCTGCTGGCCGGTGGGCGCCAAAGTACCCACGGTGCGGTAGTAGACGACTTTGGCGGTATCGTAATTGTTCAAGAGCACAGTCGCCTGTGTGGCACGCAATTCATGGCTGGCGACGGCCAGCAGCGAAAGTAAAACCGGGAGCAGTTTGAGATTCATATGGTTGGGTGGCATGGGATTCCAGGTTCGTAACGTTAACCGTGAGGAGTAATGTACAACATCCGATCCCGCCAGTCAAACCAAATCCGAAGGTTCAAAGCGGGCCGGCAGGGGGCGGATGGGGCAGCGCCCCCCGGGAGCCGGACACGAAAAAGGCCGGCAAAAGCCGGCCCGAATGGATGGGGGCACTAGTCCCTGGTGGCCAATCCCTGGCTTAAACGGTCTCGGGCGTGGGATGCACCCAGGGAGCCCGATAGGGACGCAGCAGGAGGCGGTTGGCATCCTCGTCCCCCGCCACGCGCCCCGCAGCCTGGTCCCAAGTCAAAGAGCGGCCGAGCTTGGCGGAGAGGTTGGCCAGGATGCAGGAGGCGGTGGAGATGAAGCCTTGCTCGATATCGGCCACCGGTTTGCCCCGGGTTTCGATGGCTGCCAGCAGGTCTTTCATGTGCCAGCGGATGGCGGAAGCGCAATGTTTCTCCAGGTCTTTTTCCGTGCGGTCCTCGGGATAGCGCTCATACTCGTAGAGCGGCTCGCCCTGGGCGGCCGGTTTATCCTGGCCCTGGGGGAAGAACTCGTAGTTGTAGACGCTGGCCTTGAGGGTGCCTTTGTCGCCGTAAAAGGTGGCCGACCAGGGGTATTTGGGATCCGGAGCCTGGCCCCACATGCGGTGCTGCCAAACCACCTGGAGGTTGCCAAAATCAAAGGTGGCAGTCTGGGTGTCGGAGGTATTGGCGCGGCTTTTCTTATCAATCAGGATGCCGCCGGTGGAGCTGACATGAAGCGGCCAGGCCAAGTCCAGCATCCAGCGCACCATGTCCAGCATATGGATGCACATGTCGCCCACAATGCCATTGCTGTATTCCATGAAGGCCCGCCATCCGCGCGGGTGGACCAGGCGGTTGAAGGGCATCATGGGCGCAGGCCCCACCCACATATCGTAATCCAGGTATTCGGGAGGGGCGGTGTCCGGCGGATTATCCCGGGCGCGCATATGCCAGTAGCAGCAGATTTCGACCAACCCGACGGTGCCGAGCTTGCCTTCCTTGATGATGCGGTCCCGCGCTTCGATCAGGTGGGGGGTGCTCCGCCGCTGGGTGCCCACCTGGACCACGCGTTTGTATTTGCGGGCGGCGGCGAGCATGGCCTGCCCCTCCACCACATCGATGCTGACGGGTTTTTGCACGTAAACATCGGCGCCGCCTTTGACGGCCTCGATCATGGGCAGGGTATGCCAGTGGTCCGGGGTGCCGATCAGGACGAGGTCGAGATCCTTCTCCTTGAGCATCTCGCGGTAATCCTTGTAGAGGCGCGGCTTCTTTTTGGAAGCCTGCCGGCTGGCAACGATCTCAGCTGCCTCGTTGAGCATGCGCTGGTCCACGTCGCACAGGGAGACCACCTCCACCGGCGCCACCTGGATCAGCCGCAGGAGGTCGCACTTGCCGTACCAGCCAGTGCCAATCAACCCCACCCGGCGGGGCTGCGCATCAGCATAGGTTGAAGACAGGTTGCCGATGGCGGAACAGGCCAGGCCAGCGGCGCTCTTTTGCAGAAATTGTCGGCGATTCATGCCCCCCCTTTTATTCTGAATCCCCGGCTCATGGCAAGCAGGATTAAAAAGGGCAGGCAGCGCCGGCAGCGGATCCGCCCCATGATCGTGGCGCCGGGCCGCCACCGGCTTAAGGAAAGACCTTCCCGCGCGGTTTCTTCTCCCCCGGGCCAACCTCGCGCACGGATCCGGCAGGCAGGCTATTGGGCGGCCGCCAAAGAATGCATCTTTAATTCGTTATCAGCGGCCGAATAGTTGGGGCACTGCGGTGGCGCGCCGACCGTGGTAAGGACGTAGTCGGCGGAACTTGCTGCGCATTTCGGCTTGGTCTTCAGATAATTGGGGATCAAGTCGGCCAGGGCGCAAGGATCACCGTCCTTCAACTTATTTTCTATGGCCCAGCGTTCCATGGCGCCTTCCAGTTGCTTCAGTGAGGCGATACAGGTTTTGGCTTGCGCCGTGGCGCGGTAGCGCATGAAGTTTGGCACGCCAATCGCCGCCACAAAACCGATAATGGCCGCCACGATCATCACTTCCACGAGCGTAAAGCCGGAGGCTTTGGTGATTTTGATATCCATACGACAGTCTTTCTCCTGCACCTTCACCCGGGATCAGGGAAAATCCCATCGCAATGAACCCGCCAGCGCGCTCCAGGCCGCCTTGGCCCCCCAACCAAGTCCACCGGAACCTATAATCCCCAGGCTGTGCATCGGAAACGCTATCAGATATGCCAGGGGATAAAACAAATCATTTTACCCTTTAAAGGGTAGTTTTAAGGCACTCATACTCCCTCTATGCAATAGAAAAAAAGCGTCTGCCATCACTACCAAATCAATGGTGCAGAAGCGGCCAGGGCGCGCAACTCCGCTGTCCAAAGCCCTGGTGTGGAACCATTAAAAACTGACACGCAGCACATTAAACGGTTCCTTATCACATGGATATTGAACGCATTATCGATGCCCAGCCGTGCCCGTGCCGTCGGCTCAGTCTTGGTTGCTGGATTTGTTGCACCCAATAGTCCTATATTAGCAACTTACAGACCCGTTCCAGACATGGTCGCCACTCACTGCGCGCTTTGCTCGACAGCACCATCCCCTTTGAGCCGATCCATCTGCAGGATTTCCAGACCGCCCTGGAACTCCCAAAGCGGTATGGCCTGCTGACGAACGACTCGCTCAACCTCGCCACCGCCAAACGCCTCGGCATTCAGCGTATTGCCACCGCGGACCAGAACTTTGACCCGGTTCAAGGGTTATCGTTTACAGACCCACCGACATCGCATAACCCCGGGAAAAATGGGGGTTTTTGGAGCCAGCATCCCAGCCAGCTGGCGGCCAGCGGCGAGGCGCGCGGCTGGAGAAACCGGTTTGGGATAAGCCGGGTTGGGATAAGCCTTGGAATCAGGAGACGGGCAGGGCACAATGGCGCCACGCATGAAAAACCAGAATGGCATCAATCGGCGGGAATTCATCCAGCAATCGACCGCGGCCGGTGCGCTCATGGCCACGGCAGCCCTTTACCCGGAACCATCCAGCGCCCAAAACGCCCCACGGGTGAGCCGGGACAAGGTGCGAGTGGGACTGATCGGCTGCGGGAACGTATCCGGATCCTACCTGCCCAGCTTGACGAAGCAGCCATTCATCGAGGTAGCCAGCGTGTGCGACATTCGTCCGGAACGGGCGCGCAACCGGGCGGCCCAGTTCAAGGTGCCACATCATTATCCCCACCTCGACGCGATGCTGGCGGGAGTGGAATTTGATTTACTGGTCAACACCACCTCCATGCCGTCGCATTATCCGGTAAACCGAAAGGCCCTGGAGGCCGGAAAGCATGTTTGGAGCGAAAAACCGATGGCCACGGAAGTGGCGCAAGGGCGGGAACTGCTGGAACTGGCCCGAAAGAAGGGGGTGGGATTCTGGGCGGCCCCCAATTGCGTGACCAGCCCGCAGTTTAAGTTCATGGCCCAACAAATCGCGGGTGGAAAGCTGGGCCAGGTGACCGCCGCCCACGGCACCTATGGGCACAACGGACCGGGCTGGTCTGGCTGGTTTTACCAAAAAGGCGGGGGGTCTTTGTACGACCTGGGGGTTTATAATGTCACGACGCTGACCGGCTTATTCGGACCGGTGACGCAGGTGGTGGGGATGACCGGCACCTTATACCCCACGCGCAAGGTGGAGGATCTGGGGGAAGTGCGGGTGGAGGCTGACGAGAACACGATGCTGATCATGCGGCACGCCCAGGGGACCCTGTCCCACGTGCAGACCGGTTTTGGTTACCTGGATGGGGAACACCTGCCGGGGCGGGACCGCAAGCTTTACACCATGGACATCACCGGCACCCGGGGAACGATGCACCTGCAAGGGTGGGATTGGGGTCCCGCCGGGGTGGATGTGGCGACGGTAGAGCTGATGGAGCTGGAGACGCGATGCCGGGAACCGTGGAAATACGAGTGGGTGGGCGGCGCGGCCTACACGGCCGAATGTCTGCTGGCAGGACGGCCCAGCCTGATCACCCCCGAGCATGGCCTGCACGTGCTGGAAGTGATGAATGCCTGCCATGAATCCCAGCGGACCGGGCGGCGGGTGGTGGTTGAATCAAAATTCCCCTGGCCCATCATCACCGCATGAAAAGCTGTTTAACCCTATTACTGATGATGGCCGGGCTGGGATGGGGGGGCCAGCCCCCAGCGCCAGCCCCGGCCACGATTCCCGCCGAGATAGCGCCGCGCCTCCCGGCGGAGCAGGATGAAACCGGATTCCAGGATCTGTTTGGGACGGGAGCCGCGGATGGCTGGCGGCAATGCGGCCCGGGCCATTTCACGCTGGAAAACGGCGTGGCCACCGGCCACGGCGGCATGGGTTTGTGGTGGCATACCCGCCGCCCATACACCAACTTCGTGCTACGGGGCGAATGGCTGCAGGAGCAGGACCTCGCCGATTCGGGGATCTTTGTGCGTTTTCCGGACCCGAAAAACGATCCCTGGGCAGCCGTCCACCAAGGGCATGAAATGGAAATCGGCGACGGGGCGGCGCGGAATCCCACCTGGCGGACGGGAGCCATTTACCCATTCAGCGCGCCCACCTCCGTGCCGGTCCAGCCGCCTGGGCAATGGAACCGCTACGAGCTGGCCTGCGTCAACCAAACTTACACCGTGCGGATCAATGGCCAGACGGTGAACGCCTGGACCGATCCCCAGCGCAGGAGCCGGTCGGGCTATATCGGCCTGCAGAATTACGCGGATGGAAAAACCGTGCGCCACCGGAAGCTGCGCATCCGGGAACTGCCCGCCGGCGACGATGGCGGGCCGTCCCCACGGGTCCACGCGTTTTACTATCCGTGGTATGGCAACCCGGAAACCGATGGCCGCTGGGCCAATTGGAATCACCCGGTGGCGGTACGCCAGGGGCCACCCAAAGCATTTCCCGGCGGGGAGGACATCGGCTCCAACTTTTATCCCCAGTTGGGCGTATACAGCTCCAACAACCCCAACGACCTGGAAAAACACTTCCAATTCCTCAAGCAGGCGCGCGTGGGAGTGATCTGTGCCTCCTGGTGGGGCAAGGGCACCTACACGGACCAGGCGCTGCCCCGCTTGTTCGCCCTGGCGGAGAAACACGGCCTCCAAATCAACTTTCACCTGGAACCTTTTCCCCATCGGAACGCCGCCACCACCCTGGAAGCCATCCGTTATTTGCTGGACCGCCATGGCACTTCACCGGCGCTATACCGCCTGCCCACCCGCGGCAACCGGCCGATGTTTTACGTGTATGATTCCTACCTGTCCCCGGCGGCGGAATGGTCCCGACTGCTGGCGCCCGGCGGCCCCCAAAGCATCCGGGGCACAGCCTATGATGCGGTGGTCATCGGTTTATGGGTGAAAGAGCGGGAAGCGGAGTTCATGGTTCAAGGTGGCTTTGACGGATTTTACACCTACTTTGCCACCGATGGTTTCACCTATGGATCGAGCACCGCCAACTGGCGGAAACTGGCGGATTGGGCCAGGGACCGAGGCCTGCTGTTCATCCCCTGTGTGGGGCCCGGCTATGTGGACACCCGGATCCGGCCATGGAACGGCGCCAATACGCGGTCCCGGGAGGAGGGCGGCTACTATGACCGCTGCTTCGCGGCCGCCATCGGCAGCCAGCCCGCTTTGGTGGCCATCACCTCCTTCAACGAATGGCACGAGGGCACGCAGATCGAGCCGGCGGCGCCCAAGACCATACCCGGCTTTGTTTACCAGGATTACGGCCCCCGGCCGGCGGATTATTATCTGAAACGCACGGCCTGGTGGGTGGAAAAATTCGATCCACCTCCCAGGGAGCGGTGATCCAGAAAGCAATCAGAGCCGGACTTGGGCGAGGTAGATGGCGGTTTTGCCCTCGTGGCTTGAATAATAGCTGACCCAGAGCAAGCCAGCGTGCCAAACCAGGCCGGGGTAGCTGGTATCCCCGCCGGAGGGGAGCTTGAGGAATTCGGTAAGGGCCGGTTTCTGCCAATCCAGCCACGCCAGCGAGGTGCGCACCTGGCCGTCATACAAACGGACGGCCGCCACCAGGCGGGCGTCGGGCAGGCGGATCAGCTGCGGGCCGCCGATTTTGACACCGAGATCGCGCCACTGCCATTGGGTGTACGGCGGAGCGGCGATCCCCAATTGGCCGGAGGCTTTTTCGCCATCCCGGCGCAGCAGGCACAGCACGGTGTCGTCCGGCAGGAAGGCCAGGCCGGTTTCATTGGGATAACCGGCGGAGAACAGGTTCGGCACGGGGGATTTGAACTGGCGGCCATCCGGGCTGGAATACCAGCGGATGAAGCGTTCGCCGAGGGTGTCGTAACCCACTCCATAGGCGGCCTCCTTGTGCCAGACGATGCGCCACAGCCATTGGTTCACCTCGGCCACGGGAACCGGCTCGCCCCACTGGCGGCCATCGTCCGAAAACCAGACCAGGGACTGGTGTTTGCCAGCCGCGGGCTGGTGCAAGGCGCCCGCGGCGCTCAAGTAAAGCCGGCCCTGGGAGGTGACCGTGATTTTGGGATCACGGAGATCGGCCGTGGGGGAAGTGAGCCGGGCGGCACTTTGCCAGTTGGTGCCATCGGCGGAGGAAAGCACCCGGATGGCGCCATCCGGCGACACATGCCCCTGCCCTTCCCGGAAGACACAAAACCATTGGCCGCGGTGATGGACGAGGTCGGTGAAGGCGTTATGGGGGGCGGCATCCCAAATTCGTTGCACGCCAAGCAATTCGGCGGCGGAGAGGGGAGCCGGGGAGCCGGCCAAGCCGATGGCCAGCAGGGCGGCCAGCGGATGGCCTATCATTCTTTTCATAGACTTGCCAGGAGTTTGAAATCCAATTGCTTTGAACATGATTCCCGATAGTATCCACGGGCGTGAATAAATCGAGCCGAATCCTGTTTGCGGTGGCGGTTTTCTGCCTGCTTTTTTCGGGCACGGCGGGACTGGTTTATGAAGTGGTCTGGGCCCGTTACCTGGCCCTGTTCCTGGGCCACACCAGCCTGGCGGTGGTGGCGGTATTGGTGGCTTTCATGGGGGGCCTGGCGCTGGGGAACGCGCTGCTCGGAGGGATGGCGGACCGCACCCGGCGGCCGCTGGCTTTCTACGCCTGGCTGGAGATCGGCATCGCGGCCTATGCGCTATTGTTCCCCTGGTATTACGATGGGTGCCAGCGGGCCTATATCGGGCTGGCCAAAAGCCTCGGGCCCGGGTCCGGCGCGTTGTCCTACCTGCGCTTCGCCTTCAGCCTGCTGGTGATCCTGTTGCCCACGGTGCTGATGGGGGGCACCCTGCCGGTCCTGACCCGGCTGGTCACCCGCTCCCTGGGGGAGTTGCGCGGCCGGGTGGCTTACCTATACGCCACCAACAGCACGGGGGCGGTCATTGGCTGCATCCTGGCCGATTTCTGGTGGATCCCGTCCTTCGGGCTGGAAATGACGGCCTGGGCCGGCGCCGCGATGAACCTGGTGGCGGGGCTCACCGCTTTGATCCTCAGCGGGCTTTGGAACGAGGAAAAAGCGCCGCTGCAGCGCGCGTCCACCCCCCCTCCCCCGGAGAAGACGGAAACCTTCACCCCCGGCGAGCTGAGGCTGGCGGTGATCAGCATCGGGATCTCGGGATTCACCGCCATGCTCTACGAAGTGGTCTGGACCCGCATCCTGGCCTTGAGCCTGGGGTCGAGCACGCACTCCTTCTCCATCATGCTCATCACCTTCATCACGGGCATCGCAGCCGGGGCGTGGATCGTGGGGCGGTGGCGGAACCTGCCCTCCACGATGACGGCCTTCGGCTGGGCCGAGCTGGCGCTGGCGGGCACGGTGACCGTTTCCATGTTTTTCTACGAATACCTGCCGTTCTGGTTTTGCCAGCTTTCGGAATTCATCGTGCGCAACGACCGCACCTATGCGCTATACGAGCTGCTGCAGGGGGTGATTTGTTTCGGGGTCATGTTCATTCCCACCCTGTGCCTGGGCATGACGCTGCCGCTGGTGAGCCGCATCGCCACCGCCGAGCTGGCCAAAACCGGCCGGTCAGTGGGCCGGGTGTTCGCGGTGAACACGGTCGGGACCGTGCTGGGCGCGGCGGTGACCGGGTTGTGGCTGATGCCCCGCCTGGGGATGGCCTGCACTTTCGCCCTCGGCGCCGGTCTGAACGCGGCGGTGGGCCTGGCGATCCTCTACCGCAACAACCCGCCGGTCCAGCGTTTGTTGAGGCCCGCGCTGCCGCTGGGCATCGTGGCTTTGGTGGGGATCGCGAGCATCGGCCTGGACAGCCAATGGCGCCACATTTTCACCCTGGGAGCCTGGCGCCACCCGAACCCGCCGGCCACGATGGCGGAATTCCGGAAAAAAGCCCATGAAGGCAAGCTGCGGTTTTACGCGGACGGCTCGGGCACCACGGTGAGCCTGCACGAGAAGATGGAAGGCAAGGCCACCAACCTGTTCCTGAAGGTCAACGGGAAGACGGACGCCGGCACCCTGGGGGATATGCTGACGCAATTGAACCTGGGCCACATCCCCATGCTCCTGCATCCCAATCCGAAAACGGCGCTGGTGATTGGCTTTGGCAGCGGCACCACCTGCGGGGCGGTGGCCCGGCACAGCAGCCTGGAACACCTGGACATGGTGGAAATCTCGCCGGACGTCATCGCCGCCGGCCAGTTTTACGGCCCCCACAACCACCAAGTCCTGAAGAACCCCAAATGCCAGCTGGTGATCGAGGATGCCAAGACCTTTCTGCAGATGACCGACCGCCAATACGATGTGATCATCAGCGAGCCTTCCAACCCGTGGATGGCGGGCGTATCGGGCATCTTCAGCCGGGAGTATTACGAGACCTGCCGGCAACGCCTGCGACCGGATGGGATCATGGCGCAATGGGTGCAGATCTATGAATCCAACGAGGCGATGCTACAGATGATCCTCGGCACCTTCGCCACCGCCTTCGCCGACATCAGCATCTGGCAGGGCTCGGCGGGGGACATCATCCTGCTGGGCTCCAACCGGCCGCTGCCGGTGAATTTGGAACAAATGGAGCAGCGGTTCAACCGCCCGGAGCTGGCGCAAGATTACAAAGGGGTGGATCTCGAACGATTCCCGGTGTTCCTGTGCCAGGAGTTGATTTCCTCCGTCAACGGGGCCTTTCTGGCCGACCCAGGAGGCATGGTGCACAGCGACTATTTCCCAACGCTGGAATACGTGGCCCAGCGGGCATTTTTCACCCGCACGGGGATCGAGTTCGCCCGGTTGTTCGGCGAAAACAACTGGCCGCGGTCCACCACGCTGATGCAAATGTACCTCAGCTCCCACAAGCTCAGCGAGGAAGATTACCAAGCCTTCAGCCTGTTTCAAACGGCGCAGAAAGTGCCGGATTCCCGCCTGTTCCGCAGCCTCGTCAACCGCTGGCAGGTGGATTTTCCCAAGTCGGCATGGGCGATTGAAATTTCGGCGAAGCTGGGTGATCCGCGGCCGATATCGGAGCTGGAAGCGACCCGGATGACCGGGGTGAAAGAGGAAATTTACCGCCAGGCGGCGAAGCATCCGTTGCTCCTGCAATATTATGCCAGCCATTTATGGCAGCGTTATATAGCGCAGCGCTCGGTGATTTATCTGCCCCCCGCGGAGGAGGTCTGCCAGGCCCTGGAAAGCCTGGTCAAAATCGACGCCGCCAACCGGCGCGTTTACCGGCTGCAACTGGCGGAGATCGCCTGGGACAAAGGCGACGACACCACGTGCTTCCGGTTGAGCCAGGAGGCGTTCGATCCGGATGTGGAAAAAGGCGGCCCGCTGCAATTCACCCAGGATCCCAAAGCCCCCTCCCGCATCCTCGCCCGCCTGGCGGATACGCTCTGGCTATCCGGCAAGGCGGCAGACGCCTGGGAACTCCTGCAGGACGCCGTCAAAAAAGGGCATATCGGCACGAAGGAAAGCCTGCAGGATTCCAAGCTGATTTGGACCTACCGCCGCATCGAGGCGGCGATGAACAGCCCGCAGCGGAAGTAAGCCGCGGCGCTCCGGGCCGGACGCCTCAACGCCGCGTCCACTGGTCGAGCCAGGCCAGGACGGTGTCGTGCCACAAAATGCTGTTTTGCGGCTTGAGCACCCAGTGGTTTTCATCCGGGAAATGGAGCAACCGGGAAGGGATGCCCCGCCGCTGGGCGGCGGTGAAGGTGGCCATGCCCTGGGCATCAGCGATCCGGAAATCCCGCCCGCCGTGGATCACCAGGATGGGAGTCTTCCAACGCCCCACGAGATTCTGCGGATTGTGTTTCTCGTAGCTTTCGGGATTATCCCAAGGGGTGCCCTGGTGTTCCCACTCGGGAAACCAGAGTTCTTCCGTCATGAAATAGGCGGCCCGTTCGTCCAGGTTGCCATCGTGGCTGACGAGGCAGCGGAAACGATCCGGCCAGGCGCCGGCGATCCAATTGACCATATAGGCGCCGTAGGAGGCCCCCAGGGCGGCCACGCGCCCGCCATCGAGGAACGGATAACGCTCCAGCGCGGCGGCGAGGCCCAACTGGAGATCGTCCAGCGGTTTGCCGCCCCAATCGCCCCGGATGGCGTCGGTGAAAGCCTGGCCATACCCGGTGGAGCCATGGAAATCGATCATCACCACGGCGTAACCGGCGCCGGCGTAGGTCTGGGGATTCCACCGGTAGTGGAAATGGTTGCCAAACGATCCCTGCGGCCCGCCGTGAATCAGGAAGGCGACCGGGTATTTCCGGGCGGGATCAAAAGAGACCGGTTTCATCACGTAACCGTAAACCCGCTCCTGATTCCAGCCCGCAAAAGAAAACTGCTCCGCTTCGCCCAAGCGCACCGCCGCCAGCCGGGAGGCGTTCAGGCTGGTCAATTTCCTGAGGCCCGAACCATCCGTGCCGATGGAAAACAAATCGATGGGGGCGGCGAGGGTATCGAGGCCGAAGAGCAGGCGACCGGCGCAGGGAGCGGGCCAGTGGATGGACCCCGGCTCGAGCACCGTGCGCACCCGCCCGGTGCTGGCGTCGATGGCGAACAGGGAAAGCTGGCCCAGGTGATCGGCGGTGGCGTATAGTTCCCGGCCATCCGGAGACCAGACCAACGAAGAGGGGGAGCGATCCCATTCTTCAGTGAGCACCTGGTCCTTGCCTTCCGGCCAGGTGCGCACCACCACGCGATAACGATCCGCCTCGAAACCAGGACGTTTCATGGCCAGCCAGGCCAGGCGCGATCCATCCGGGGAAAACCGGGGCTGGGTATCCCAGGCGGGATTGCCGGTCAATCTGCGGGGCGGAGCGGAGGCGTCGGCCGGGGCGAGCCAGAGATCAAAATCCGTGGACCAGGCTTCCGCGGTGCCTGCGTTCCGGGCGGCAAAGACAATGCCCCGGCCATCGGGCGTCCACTGGAATTCCTCGTCCCCCCCAAACGGCTTGGAGGGGGCGTCGGCATCCATCCCGGGCATGATATCCCGGGGCGGGCCACCGGCAGCGGGCATCACGAACAGATGGGCGCGGCGGCCATCGCTCCAGGAATCCCAATGGCGGAACAGCAGGCGGTCGTAAATCCGTCCGGAAGCCTTGGACTCCTTCAGCTTATCGAGCCGTTTCCGGGTTCCCTCCAGGGTGGGTTCATCCACAAACACCTCGAGGCTGACCAGCAGCTGCCGGCCGTCCCGCGAAAGGGCAAAACATCCCACATCCAGCGGCAGCCGGGACACCTCCTGGGCTTCGCCGCCATCCACCGCGATCTGCCACACCTGCTGGGAACCGGACCGGGAGGAAAGGAACCAGACGTGGCGGCTGTCGGGCGACCATTGGGGGCTGGAATCCGATCCCTGCCGGGAGGTCAACTGGCGTGGCTGGGAGCCATCGGCGGCCATCAGCCACAGGTGGGAACGCCGCTGGTTCGCCGCCAGATCCAGGCTGCTGACACTATAAACCACCGTTTTCCCATCCGGAGAGACTTTGAAATCGGTGAGGCGGTCCAGGTCCACCAAGTCGCGGACATTAAAAGGATGGGGTTCGGCAGAGGCAGCGGCCGGCCAGGCCCGGGAAAACGGCAGCAGGCAAAACAGGGCGAGCAGCCACGGCCAACTCCGCCCCCTTCGGAACCCGGATCCGGTGGCATCCAATAGTTCAGCAGTCGAAATATGCATGGCGCCAGAATAATCCGGCGCGCGGCGAAGGGCAAAAGGGAAAATCACTCCCGGGGTTCGGGCATGAACCAGGAGACGATCATCGCCGCGGGAAACAGGAAACTCATGTAGAGGAGGGTTTTCCGGAAATCCCCGACCTGGGCGAAGAGCCCAAAAAAAACGACCCCAAAGGCGGAGACAAGGCGGCCGATATTATAGCTGAAACCGGCGCCCGTGGTGCGCAGCAGCGTGGGGAACAACGGGGGGAGGTACATGGTGAACAGGCCGAACACGCCGGAAAAGAACCCCACCCAAGGCAGCCACCAAATAAGGGCCTCGTGGTTCCGAGGCACGCAAAAACTGCCAAACATGGCCAGGAAAAAGCCCAGGCACATGATCCCGATGCTTACCCGGTAACCGAATAAATTGGCCAACCAGCCGGCGAAAAAATTGCCGCCGATGGACACTCCAATCACCAGGAAAAAGACCAGGCTCACCAACTGGTCTTTTTGGGCCGGGGACCAGGTAGCCAGTTCCGGCAAGTTGCGGATGTGCTGCGGGTGCCAGAACATGAAGGCCCACCACCCGGTAAGCGCCAACGAGCACAAAAGGATGGTTTTCAGAGTGATCGGGCAAACCTCGCCGCGGAACAAATCGCGCATGGGGGGATCGCGGGTGACCGCGGATTGTTTGGCTTGGCGCCATTCCTCCGGTTCCGGCACGGATTTCCGGATCCAAAACACGATCAAAGCCGGCAGGATGCCCACCAGGAAGACATAGCGCGGATTGTAGTTGCGCAACTCGGCGAAGAGAAAAACCGTCACACAGGCAAAAAGCACGCCAATGTTCACCCCGGTCTGGAGCACCGCCGCGATCCAGGGCCGCCAGCGCCGCGGCCAGGTTTCGGCCAGAAGGGAGGAACCCACGGCCCATTCGCCCCCAATCCCCAGGGCCGCGAGGAACCGAAAAACCATCAATTGCCACCAAGTGGTGGCGGCCGCGGAGAGCCCCGTGAACAGGGCATAAGTGAGGATGGTCAGGGCCAGGGCACGGCTGCGCCCGAGGCGATCGCCCAAGCGCCCAAAAAAGGCGCCACCCAAGGCCCACCCCACCAGGAAAGCCGCCTGGATCCAGGAACTGTACCGCTTGACCAAGGGATCCGCCGGGGAAGCCGCCCCCAGCAACTGGGCCACGAAGGTCCCAGCCACCAAGGTGTAAAGGTGCATATCCAGGCCGTCGAACAGCCAACCCAGCCACGCGGCGGCCCCCGACCGCCATTGCTGCGGAGTCAAGTCCGCCAAAATGGCCGCTTCAGGAACGCCGGCGGCGGAGGGTTTGACGTCGCCAACTGCGCTCATTCGGGGCCTCCGATCATGATTTCGGGTGTCAACGCAGCCGTTTGTAACCAGTGGACTCGGCCCCTGTCAACGATTGGTTGGAATTCCGGAGCTCAAGGCAGCCCCGGATGGCAGGAAAATTCTTTAGCGAACCAGCTGACCGGAGCGGACTTTGACAAACCGGGTTTGCGTTTCCAGCACTTCGCTGGGCAGCAAGAGGATGGAAAAATCGTCGTGAACAGCCAGGCAGGGCACCCGGATCCGGCCGGACTGGGTTTGCGGGTTGAAATCCAAAATCAGGGTGGGATCCACACTGGTCCGCACCACTGACCCGTCATAAGTCGCCAAGCCAACGATCCATTCTCCTGGATTCTTCCGCTCAAACACCATGGCCTCCATCATCACCCATGGAGCCGGCTCACAAGGAGCGCCCTTGTCCCTTTGTAAATCTTTGGCCATTAATTGCATGCACCCACTCCGCACAATTTTTTCAACCTCCAGCAACGGGCTGGATCCAGGCGTTCCACGACGCCTTTCCCGCCCAAGGAACCCGCCTTGGGGGCTGTTAAGTTTATCGACAGAAAGGGAAAAACCTTTAGCCGTTTTTGCACGGGAGCGGTTGGCGCAGCCGCCCATGGACCATAACGCCACGAGGTGCAGGAGGCTCAAGCGGGAGCTTTGGATTTGCCCCCCAGCCAGGCGAACAGGGCCGGCAGCACCAAAAGCGTGAGCAAGGTATTTGTGACAATGCCGCCGATGACGACAGTAGCCAGGGGACGCTGCACCTCCCCCCCCACCCCGACATTCACCGCCATGGGGATGAAACCGACCGCCGCCACCAAGGCGGTCATCAGCACCGGCCGCAAGCGGACCAGGCAACCCTCGCGGACAGCGGCCAGCAAAGGAGCGCCTACCGCCAGTTTTTGCTGGATAAAGGTCACCAGCACCAACCCGTTCAGGATGGCCACCCCGCTGAGGGCAATAAAACCGACGGCGGCGCTCACGGTAAAAGGGAGGCCGCGCAACCACAGGGCCAGGACACCCCCGGCGGCTCCCAAAGGGATGCCGGTGGCCACCACAATCACTTCCCGCAGGGATCCCAGGCTGAAATAAAGGAGCATGAAAATAAGCCCCAGAGCGAGCGGCACCACAAAGCGCAGCCGGGCATTGGCCCGCTCCATATTTTCAAACTGGCCGCCCCATTCAATACTGAGGCCTTCCGGCAATTTGACCTGGCTGGCGATCTTTTGCTGCGCCTCGGCGACGAAACTGGCCACATCGCGGCCCCGGACATTGCATTGCACCGTGATGCGGCGCCGACCCCACTCCCGATTGATGGTGGCCGGACCCTCGGTTTCCACCACTTTCGCCACCTGGTTCACAGGCAGGACGGAGCCGGCAGCGGTGGGAATGAGGGTGGCCGCCAAGGCCTCCGGATCGGTGCGCTGGCGGTCCGGCAACCGCACCACCAAGGGGAAACGGCGCTGCCCCTCCCGCACCTCGGCGACTTTGCGGGAACCCACCGCTTCGACGACGTTGAGGACATGGCGGGTGGCCACACCGTACCGGGCGATGGCTTGGGAATCGAGATGGACCTGGAGAATAAGTTGACCGGTCAACTGCTCCCCCGTGACCTCCCCCACTCCGGCAATCCCGCCCAGCACTTTTTGCACTTCGTCGGAAAGCTGGCGCAGTTGTTCCA
Organism: uncultured Verrucomicrobiota bacterium; assembly: GCA_903845125.1. Classification (GTDB taxonomy): domain Bacteria; phylum Verrucomicrobiota; class Verrucomicrobiia; order Limisphaerales; family UBA1319; genus CAIMWS01. The sequence continues at coordinate 10,545 of CAIMWS010000111.1, read as the reverse complement.
AATCATCGCCATAGATCTTGATGCCGATATCCGACCGGATGCCGGCGATGAGTTCGTTCAAGCGCATCTCGATCGGCTGGCTGAAGGCGACGGTCAGGCCGGGGAATTTGGCGAACAAGGCGCGCATTTGCTCCACGAGTTCGGCCTGGGTATGCGCTTTTTTCCATTGGGAGCGCGGCTTCAAGGCGAGGAAGAAATCGGACAATTCGATGCCCATGGGATCGGTGGCAATCTCCGCGCTGCCCAAACGGGTCCAGATATTGGTGATCTCGTCCGGGAACTCCGCCAGCAGCAGCTTTTCGATGCGTTGGTTGCCGGCCACCGCCTCCTCCACGGAGATGCCGGCCAACCGCACGCTGGTGCCCACGATGGCGCCTTCCCCCAGTTTGGGCAGGAATTCGCCCCCCATGCGCGAGGCCAGGAGACCGGCTCCCGCCAGCACGGCCAACGCTCCGAGCAGAGTGCGGCGGCGGCACCGGAGCGCCCAATCGAGCGCGGGTTCATAAATCCGGCGGGTGGCCCGCACCAGCCATGGCTCGGTTTCGCGGACCTGGCGGGGCAGGAAGAAGCCGGCCAGCACCGGCGTCACCACCAGGGCGAGGATCAACGAGCCGGCCAGGGCAAAGATCATGGTCATGGCCATCGGCTTGAAGAGTTTTCCCTCCACTCCCTCCAAGGCGAGAATCGGCAAAAACACAATCAGGATGATGCCCACGCCGAAAGCCACGGGCCGGGCCACCTCGAGCGGCGCGCTCGCCAGCGTCTCGTCGCGCTCCGCCTCGGTCAAAGGCCGCCCCAATTCATGCTGGCGCCCGGCCAGGCGGCGCATGGCATTCTCCACCATGACCACCGAACCATCGACGAGGAGGCCAAAATCCACGGCCCCCAGGCTCAGCAGACTGGCGGAGATGCCCGCCTGCATCATCAGGTTGCCGGCGAACAACATCGAAAGCGGAATGGCGGCCGCCACCACCAGGCCGGCCCGCAGGTTGCCGAGGAAAGCGAAGAGGATGGCCACCACGAGGAGGGCCCCCGCGAGGAGATTGTGCGAGACGGTATCGATGACGTTATGGACCAGCTCCGTGCGGTCGTAAAGCACCTCCAATTTCACGTCGCGGGGCAGCGTTTTCTGCACCTCGGCCAGCCGGGTTTTCAAGCCCCGCGTGACCACCGCGCTGTTTTCGCCCATGAGCATGAATCCCAGTCCCAGGACGATTTCCCCCTGGCCAGCGCCGGTCACGGCACCCCGGCGGATTTCGTGGTCCACCTTCACTTCGGCCACATCCCCCACCCGCACCGGAACCCCGGCGTGGGCGGCGATGACGATGCCGGCAATTTCCTGGATGTTGGTGGTGAGGCCCAGGCCATGGACCAGCAGGGATTCCCCGCCGCGCACGACCTGCCCGCCGCCGACGTTCTGATTGTTGGCGGCAAGGGCCTCCTCCAACTGCTCCAAGGTGAGCCCATACTTCACCAGGCGCTGCGGCTCGGTGATGACATGGAACTGCTTTTCAAAACCGCCCCAGGTGTTGACCTCAGCCACGCCGCGCACCTTGCGCAGCTGGGGTTTCACCAGCCAATCCTGGATTTCGCGCAGCTCGGTGAGGGTGCGATGCGGATTGTCCGACCGGACCACGTAATGGAAGACCTCGCCCAACCCGGAGGATATGGGCCCCAGCTGGGGGCGCTGGATGCCAGCGGGCAGCTCGACGGATTGCAGGCGCTCCATGATGAGCTGCCGGGCGCGGAAAATGCCGGTGTCATCGTCAAAAGTGGCCACGACCTGGGAAAGGCCGAACTTGGAAACGGACCGGATGTTGACCAGGCCGGGCAGGCCACCGATGCCCAGTTCCACGGGAATGGTGATCTGGGCCTCGGCCTCCTCCGCATTGAGGGCGGGGACTGTGGTGTTGATCTGCACCTGCACCGGGGTGGTGTCGGGGAAGGCGTCGATCGGCAAATTGAGCAGGGATCGGCCGCCCACGATGATCAGCAGGGCCGCCAGCACGGCGACCAGGAGGCGGTTCTTGAGCGAAGCGGTGATAAGCCAGTGCAGCATAAGATCCTAATCATCGGCGCAACCGGCGCCCAAACGTGATATGAGGAAGGCGGACTTGAGCGGGAAGGCGTGGTTCACGACCACCTCTTCCCCCGGTTTCAGGCCTTCGGCGATCTCCACCTTGCCATCCCACCTAGCGCCGGTCCGCACCACCCGCGCCTCGAACAAATCCTCCGCCAGCTTCAAAAAGACAAAGGATTTATCCTCGATGCGCTGGAGGGCGGCGGTCGGCAAAACCAGTGCCCGCTCTGTCACGCGGGTGAGGATGCGCGCCTGGGCGAACATGCGCGCCTTGAGCAATCCGTCCGGGTTGGCCACTTCGGCCCGGGCCTTGGCCAGGCGCGTTTTCTCATCCACCTCAGCCCCGATCCAGGTCAATTTCCCGGTGAAGGTCTGGCCGTCGAGGGAAGCCACGGCCAGTTCCACGGTCTGCCCCACTTTTACGCGGGCCAGAACGGCTTCGGGGAGATTGAGCATGGCCCACATGACCGAGCGGTCCACCAAGGTGAACAGGGGTTTGCCGGATTCCACCAAGGCGCCGCGCACAGCGGTCCGCTCGACAATCTCACCCGCGAAGGGGGCGCGCACCTCCATGAGCACCTGCTCATTGGGCCGGGAGCCGAGCGTATCGATCAGCTCCTCGGTGAACCCGAGCGTGCGGAGCTGCTGACAGGCGGCGCGGTGATCGGATTCGGCCTGCTGCAAGTCTTTCTCGGAAGTGACCCGGTCGGCCCGCAACCGGCGCTCCCGGTCGAGGGTTTGGTGGCTGAGCACGGCCTTGGCCACGGCCTCGGCAATCGAAGCGGACCAGATTTTGGCCACCAGCTGTTTTTCCTCCACTTTGCCGCCCAAGTCCACCGGCACCTCCTGGATGATGCCGCCAACTGGGGCGGCGATCTGGGCCAGCTTGTTCTGGTTGAAAACCAGCTCGGCGTAGCACTCCACGCCGTCAGCCATGGGGCCAAGCACGGGCAGGGCAGACTGGATGCCGGCCATGGCCGCCGATTCCTTCGCGGCCAGGCGCACTTTCAATCCCTCGCCGACCTTCAGACCGGCGGCGAGCTGCGGCTTGCAGATGCCGCACTCCGCCAGGGGCACGTTGTGCTCGGCGCACATTTTAACGCCACCCGGGGCACTGGCAGACTCCCCGGCCGGCTCGTGGCCGTGGCCCGCATGTTCATCGTGGGCAGCCGGGGCGGAATTCCGGGAGCAGGCCGGCAGCAGGGCCGCCGCCACCAGCAGAACCAGCGGAAAATATCGATTCATTTTATTCATTGGTTGAAACCTGGGTTGGGAAATTACCGGCTGGGCGGGGGAGGAACCACCCCGGGCGAAGCGGCCGCCAAAGGCGAACCGGAAAGCGCCTCCAATTCGGCCAGGGCTACGTTCAGGTCAAGTACTTTTTGGAGGTAAACCAGCCGGGTCTCGGAAGCGGTGCGCTGGGTGTCCAGGAGATCCATGAAGCCGAATTTGCCCTGCTCGAACCCGGTTTGCACCAGGCGCAGGGCCGCATCGGCCTTGGGCAGGATGCGCTCGCGGCAATTGGCGGCCTGTTCCGCGGCGGTCCGCAAGCGCCGGCGGGCGGCCTCCCAAGCCTGCCGCCAACGCTGCTCCACCGCCGCCGCTTCGGCCTCGGCGAGGGTGGCATTGGCGCGGGCCTCCCGCTGCCGGCCCCGGGAGCGGTCGATGATCGGCAACGGCAGGGAAAGACGCAGTTCCACGATGCCTTCGGAGCTTTCGCCCAGCCGGCCGCCAGCCAGGCCGAGTTTGACATCCGGGTAAGGTTCCAGCCGGGCCCGGCGCCATTCCAAACCGGCCCGCTTCTGGTTTTCCCGGGCCGCCACCAAAGCGGGGTGGGCCGCCAGCCAGGATTCCGCATCCTGATCCAGCAAGGCCAAGGGCGGTTGTTCCTCCAACTGCCCGGCCAGGGTGACCGACGTCAAACCGGGCTGGCCCAGGCTGGCAGCCAGGCTTTGGCGGGAATGAGCCTGCCCGCCGCGGAAGCCGGCCAGTTCATTGTTGGCCTGCTCGAGCTGGATTTCCGCCCGCAGCTGTTCCTGGTCGGGGGCGGCGCCCGCGGCCACCCGTTTGCGCGCGGTCTCAGCCGAACGGCCGGCCACGCGCACCAACTCCGCGGCCACCGCGGCGAGCCGGTCCGCAGCCAGGACCTGGCAGTAAGCCACTTTCACATCCCGCACCAATTCCAGGCGGCGCAGGCTCAACTCCGCTTCGCTCACCCGCACCTGCTGGCCGCCGATCTGGCGGTCGAGCGGTTTTTTGCCCGGGAACGGCACCGTTTGCGACACCCCCACCAACCGCGTGGCGCGGGAGAAACCGGATCCGTCGACCCGCCATTCCTCCGCGCTCAGCTCCAATTCCGGATTGGACCAAAGCCCGGCCTGGGCCTGGCGCCCGGCGGCGGCATCCAACCTGGCCTGGGCCGCCCGCAATTCAGGATGGCTGGCAAAAGCGAGCCTAAGCGCCTCGTCCAGGTTCAAAACCTGGTTGGTGGCCGGAACGCCGACCGGACTATCGGACGCCGGACCCGGCCGGACTGCCCGCGTGGCCAAACCCAGCGTGGCCGCCACAATTACCCAGCTATGCAAATACAATAACTTCACTTTCATAAACTCCGTTTAAAGGACTACTGCAGGAAAACCGCAATCCCACCCACTGGATGGATCGGGCCGAAAACAGAACTTAAGAAAGGAACGATGGGGCCCGGACGGGCAAAACGGCCCGGGTGTGAAATTGCCAGGTATTGGCGAGCCCGGGTGGAGCCGTCCCACCCAAAGGCAGCCCAAGCCAGGTTACAGCCGGAGGCAGGAGCAGGAGGTTGGGGAAAAGGAAGCACAGAACCGCGGCGGACGGTGGCATCAGGACGGGATTGTCTTCCACCAGGTAATGCCCGGATTCCACCACGGCGCAGCTATCGGAATCGCAATCCGAATCCTGATGGGGGGCCACATCCTGGTGGTGGCAGCAGGCCAAGAAACCGAAACCGGGCAGCGCCTCCAGCAGACAATGGAAAGTCACTGGGAGCCACATCGCCAGCAAGAGCGCGGCGACCATTTTCACCAACCGGCGCACAGCAGCACTCTACCGCAGGCAGAAAAGCATGCAACGGCAAAAAACCGAACGCCGGGCATGCGGGGTGTAAGACAGACCTCTTGATTTAAGCTGCCAGCGACCGCGAAGCGTGGCGGGCGGCACCTCCTGCGGGATCAACCGCTGCTCCGCATCCCATATGCCAAACCCCAAAAAATCGGCCAAACACACCCCGCGCAGAATCATGTTTTAAGGAGCCATCAGGAAATCAACTTGGCCATCTGGCTGGAACTTTTGGGGCCAGACTGGCCTGGTTTATTTTCTGACGGCTCCTCCCCCCCGCATTCCAAAAAAGGATCCGGAATGCAGGGCGCGGCAAAACCCGGCCAGGGCCGGATCATTTATTCCGTTTGGCGGATTTGATGGGAGGCGCCGGGGGGGCATTCGTGATGGGCGGCGGCATGATCGGATCGAGGATCATCCGCTGCAGCTTATCGCGTTTGATTTCATCCTTGATCGTGGAATTGCGCAATTGCTCTTCGGTAACCGTTTTGGCGTCGAAGGTTTTGCCCAGCATATCCGCGCCTTTGAGCATGATTTGCGGGGTGAGCAGGATGAGCAGTTCCCGGCGTTCGGTGATGTTTTTCCTGCTACGGAAAAGATAGCCGAGGCCGGGGATATCGCCCAGGACGGGGAGTTTGCGGGTGCGTTTGTCATTGGTGGTGCTGATCAAGCCGCCGATCAGGATGGATTGGCCGCTCTGGACAGTGACCGTGGTGGTGGCGCGGCGCTCGTTGATGATGGGCAGGTTCATGTCCTTGCCCAACTGCACGGTGGAACTGCTGACCTGGCTGTTGGTGGTGCTGATATCCATTTTCACAAAATTGTCGGGGCTGATCCGGGGCGTCACGGTCAGGAGGACGCCGACGTTCTCATAGCGGACGGCGGTCACGGTGGTGTCGCTGATATTCGAGGCCCGGCTGGTATCGATGGTGGGAATGCGCTGGCCAATATTGATGGAGGCCTCCTGGTTGTCAGCCGTGAGGATCTGGGGCCGGCTGAGAACTTCGAGGCGGCCCTCGTTCTGGAGCGCGCGGATCAGGAAGTTATAATTCCCGCCGGTGACCGCCGCCGAATATCCCCCACCGCCGGAACTCTTCATCATATCGGCCAGGCCCATGCTGGAAGTGCCGGTAAACTGGTCCTGCCCCTTGGAGGTATAGGTCCATTCCACACCCAGCTCATCCGTGTTGTCCAAGGTGACTTCGGCGATCAAGGCCTGGATCAGCACCTGCCGGGTGGGCTGGTCCAACTGCTCGATCAGGGTCTTCACCTCGTCGAAATAGCGCGGGCTGGCGGAGATCAGCAGGGTGTTGCTGTTGGTTTCGGCCACGATCGAAACCTCGCGTTCGAGGACGCTTTCGGCCGAGCCCACGCCCTGCGGGCCCAGGACGCTGATGACCTTTTGGATGTCCTGCGCCAGGAAGGTGCGGAGGGCATTTTGGACATCCAGCGCACGGGAATTGCGCAGGCGGTAAACCTCGGATTTACGCTCCTGGGCGGGCGTTGAATCCAGGGTTTCGATGATCTCGGAGGAGAGGGCCACGTAGTGTTCGGTCCCCCCCACCAGCAGGCTGTTCGTGCGGAAATCCACCGTGACCGTCAGCGCGTTCTCCTCGGCCGAGCCCACGAGGGCGGAAGGCCCTTCGGAATCCTCGCCGGTGCCGGCGGCAGCGCCTTCCGACCCTTTAACCAAAGTATATTGCACGGTGCGCTCGTTGGCCTGGACCGGGCCGGTCCGCTGCAGCCGGAACAGAGTGGTCAGGACGAGCGCCATCTGGCGGGCATCGGCGTTGCGGAGATTGAACACGCGGATTTTGGCGACCTGCGGGGCGCTTTGGTCGAGGTGCTTGATGATCTGTTCCAGCAGGTCCATGTAATCGACCGGCGCGGAAACAATCAGCGCGTTGGTCCGCGGATCGGGGGTGATCAGGATGCCCTCCTTCAAGGCGGAGGCGATCAAATCCTGGCCTTCCTGGGACCGGGTGATGAATTGCAGCAGGGACTGGCGGTTCGGATTATCCTCGGTCAAGGACTGCGGCTTGCCATTGAGCACCGCGCTCAGGATGGTGGCCAGGGCGGAAGCCCGCGCGTAGGCGAGCGGAAACACGCGGATCTCCGCGATGCGCGCCACCTGGTCGGTGTCGAGCTTCTTCACCAGCTCGGCGATGCGCTTGAGGTCCGCTTCCCCCGCAGAAACGACGATGGCATTCAGGCGGTCATCCACATTGATGGCCACCTGGCTGACGCCGGTACCCGCCGCACCGGACCCCCGAAACAAAGATTGGATTGTCTGGGATACGCGGCGCGCATCGGCCTTCTTCATCGGGAAGACCTGGACCTGCACGTTGGCGTCCGGCTGGGCGATATCCAGCTGGGCGATGAGGGACTCCGCCATGCCGAGGTCGTCCACGGTGGCGCCGATGATCAGGGCGTTGTCCCAGCTATCGGCGACGATGGTGATGGGGTCCTGCGCTTCACCCTTGATGCGGGCGGGCCGGTTGGCGAACAGGCGCTGCAAGGTGCTCTGGAGCTTGGAGGCGGTGGAATGCTTGAGCGTGAACACGCGGAAATTGGTCTTGGAAGCCACGTCCTGGCTGTCCAACTGCTCGATCATCCGCTCGATGGCGGCGAAGTTATCCTTGCCGCCGGTGACGAGCAGGGTGTTGGTCCGGTCGTCGGCGGTGACGGTCATGGGCAGGCTGCGTTCGCGGGTCCCCAGGGTGGCCTCGCCGGTCCGTTTGGCGCGGAAGAACTGCTCGAGCACCTGGGACAGGTGGGAGGCTTTGGCATGCTTGAGATGGTAGAGCTTGATATCGCCCCCATCCTTGTAATCTGCGGTATCGATCTGCCGGATCAGCTCCTTGACGATCATCATATTTTCGGGACTGGCCGACACGATGAGCGTGTTGGACGCCAGGTCGGAGGTGATGGCGAGCGCATCGCGCGAGGTCCGGCGTCCGCCGGCGCCCCCCGCCATGGCCCCGGGGCGGTAGACACCCTGTTCGATGAGTGACCGCAGCATGGTGGAAAGGCGTTGAACGTCGGCATATTTCAGGGTGAACATCTGAATGACACCCCCGATGGCCACCGGCTCGGCATCCAGCTTGGCGATCAAATCCTTGACCACCTGGAGATTGTCCTTGTTGGCGGAGACGATGAGCGAGTTGCTCAGGAGGTCCGCCTCCACGTTCACGCGGTCCTCCGGGAGGGGCGGCTGGCCGGGCGGGGTCATGCTCTGAAGGCGGGCGGCCAGGACGCTTTCCACGACGTTGGCAAGGCGGGCGGCGTCATTGTGCTGCAAGGGCACCACGTTGACGGTGACGGCCGGATTCTCCAGCTTGCGATCGAGTTTTTCGAGGAGGAGATCGATGGTTTTATTATCCTCCACGCTGGCGGCCACGAGCAGGCTGTTGCTGCGGGGGTCGGCCATGATCACCGGCCGGTTGCGCTGGGTCTCGGCGGCGCGGGAAGCCTGGTAACGGCGGACGAACAAGGTGGTGAGGGTGGTGCTGATGGACTGGGCATTGCCGTTTTTCAACGGGACCAACCGCACCTGGCCGCCCAGGCCCGGGGCCGCCTGGTCCAACTGCTGGGCGAGGGTTTTGACCAGCTCGTAGTTTTCCTTGTTGCCGCCAACGAGCAGGCAGTTGGTGCGGGGATCGGCGATGATGATCACCCGCAAGGTTTCGGTGGTCTGCCGGCCCAGGGAACCTTTTTGCTTGATACGCTCATCCATGAGCCGCTGCAAGGTGGGGGCCACGGTCAGGGCGTCGGCATTTTCCAGGGGGATCATCTGAATGTCCCGCAGGCCGACGGGCAGCTCGCGATCGAGCAGTTTGACGAGGTTATCGACAAACTCAAACGCCTTGTCGGTGCCGGAAACGATGAGGGCGTTGGTGCGGTCGTCGATCGTGAGGCTGGGGCGCTCTTCGGGCCGCAATTTCTGGGCGCCGGAGCCGCGGAGCAAATCGTTGATGACGCGCTGCACGGTGGTGGCATCGGAGTGGTCCAGCGTATAAATGCGGATGGAGTCGGCGCCGGAGACGGTCAGCTTGTCCAAGGTATTGACCAAGTCCTCGATCAGCGGCATCAGGTCGCTGCGGGCGGCGATGATCAGAATGCTGGACAAATCGTCGGCCTGGATGGCGACCGCCGGACGGCCGGAGGATTTTTCGGTGGTTTTGGGTAACTTGTCGCCCAGGACCGTGCGCAGCCGGGTCACCTGCGCGCCCAGGCCGCGGGCGCCTTCGGACATCCCTCCGCCGCTCTCGATGAAAACGGCCCGGAGCATGGGCAACAGGCGGGAGGGGGAGGCATTCTTCAAGGGGAACAGTTTGACCTCGGTGATGTAGGAGTCGAGTTCCCGGTCGAGATCCTTGATGATTTTTTCCGCCAGGGCGATGGACTCCTTCTGGCCGCTGACAATGATGGCGTTGCTGCGCTGGTCGATGGCGAAATTGACGGCGCTGGTCACCGCCTGGCGCCCACCGCCACCGCCCTGCCCCTGGCCCCGGGAACGCCCCAGCTGCAGGCCTTGCTGGAAGATGTTGTTCAACGTCTGGACCGCGACATTGGCATCCACGTATTTCAAGCCGAGGATGCGGACCGAAAGCCCCTCGAGGACCGGCACGGTGTCCATCAATTGGATCACCGCCCCCAAAGCCTTGAGGTTGCCGGGCGTGGAGCCGATGATCAAACGATTGGCGCCACCCTGGCCCCCCTGGGCGGGATCGGACATGATCTTGATGGGCTCCTGGAGATTCAAAACCAGCGGCTTGCCCTGGTCATCACCGACCTTCAAGCGGGACACCTGGTCCTGCAATTCACGGGCCTCGGTGGTCATTTCCGAGGCGGGGCTGGGCCGGAGCATTTCCCGCAGGATGAGGGCGACCTGGGGTGCGGAGGAATTCTTGAGGTTGAAGGTCTTAATTTCGATCTCGGCGAAAGGGGCCGGGCTGTCCAGCTCATCGACCAGGTTTTCCAACTGGTTGAGAACGGTCTCCCGGCCGATCATAAAAATGGCGCGGGTGCGGGGATCGCGGGCCACGGCCACCGGCTCACCAGGGCGCACCTCTTCCATTTGGTCGATCATCTGGCGAACCATGGGCATGATTTTGTCGGGATGCACATAGGTCAGCGGCAGGAGGCGGAAAGCCAACTGGGAGCTCAAGCCCGGGACATCCAACTGCTGGATCAGGGACTCGAGCAAAGTGAAGTCAGCCGGTTTGGCACGGATGACGAGGCTGCGGGTGCGGGACTCAGCCACCACGCTGATCTTGGGTGGCATGGGTGGCATGGGCTGGCCCGGCTGATACTGGGGCGGCTGGGGTTGGGGCTGAGGTTGGTTTTGTGCCTGGCCCGCGCCCTGCCCCTGG
>CAIMWS010000110.1 GCA_903845125.1 uncultured Verrucomicrobiota bacterium | reverse complement strand
GGATATCACGAAAAAGACATCCACCCCCACAAAGCCGCCCGGCAGCCATTTCGAATCGATATGGTAAAATAAAACCGCCAGGATGGCGACAGCTCTGAGACCGTCAACTTCCGGACGGTATTCAATGGCGGCCATGATTTACCTGGGTGCGTGCTAAACCTGGGCCCGGCCCGGTTTGACCTCCGTTTCCCAGGTGCGCAAGCCGTAGCGGCTAAGGTAAATGGGAATGTGGCTGAATAGCTCGTTGGCTTGTTCAATTTCGCGGATCATGCTCCGTTTGATCTCCGAATTGGGGCCGCAGAGCAGGGTAACTGAGCCACCTTCGCCGCCGGCGCCGTTCACTTTCCAGCCGGCCGCACCATGTTGTTTGGCGATATCGATAACCTGTTGCGCGTGTTCGCTGATCAAACGGGGATGCAACCGCCGCTGTGCCTCGGTGTTTTCGGACATTGCCTTCCCCAGTTCAGTAAAGTTTCCGGCATAAAGGGCATCCCGCGATTTTTCCGCTGTGCCGCGTAAATCTGATATTTTGCGGCAATCCGGCCCGGCATTTTCCAAGTCACGGATCACCATTTTATGGATATCGGAAGAACTATGCGAGCGGCCCAGGTAGATGAGGACCAAGCGCCGTTCCAATTCCCACCAAATGGAATTAGGCACTTGAATGGCGGAAACTGAGGCGTGAGGGTAGTTATACATGTCAACGAAATTAATCCCGCCATAAGACGAGCAGAGCTGATCCTGGATGCCGCATTGCTGTTTGAGTAAATCGACTTCCACGGACTGGGCCAGATAGGCAACCTCATGGGGAGTCAGATGGCCCGGGGTCAAGCGGTCCAACGCCCCAATCAAGGCCACCGTAACGGCGGCCGAGGTACCCGTGCCTGCTCCGGCCGGGGCTTCGGAAAAGATGGTGACTTGGAAGGCGAGGTTTTTGGGAATTTTCATCATCTGGATCGCCGCTTCCAGGAGCGGGTGGCGATCCCAGCCGGGTTTTTCCGGTTGGCGGGCATAACGGACGCCAAAGTTTTCCGCGTTGATGATAATGCGGTTTTTCTGCCCGGCAAAGGGGGTGACCTCAATTTGCACCTCAGCGTAGGGATAAACCCCGATATTGAATACTTTTCCATGCCCGGCGAACCAGGTGTCAGTCCATCCACCGTTGTCGCAAATGCGGATGGGTGCGACGCTGTTAATGATGCGTTTAACCTGAGGTTTTTTGCTTCTCATACAATGATGGGCTAAACTCTTACTGGAAAGCTTTCAATATTGCACCATTTCTTTAAGGGAAGGGATAAACTCATGGAATCGAGGAGCCTCCAGCCATCGCTTGAAACTATCTAAATGGCTGCCCGGGAGTGGATTAAACCATCCGATGTGCATCCCAGAAAAAGATGTCCATGACCTGATAAAAAGGCTTGATCCCACCTTTTTGGATTCTATCCTTAAACTCAACGCGAAAAACCGCATTCCCTTGAGGGATCGGTGAGCAATCGCGTTACAACGGAACTTGAGTTGGCAGAGTGGTATAAGCCTTGGCAGTATTGATAAAGTGATAATGGCTCAGGAAAAATCAAAGTCAGTTTTTCCTGGTGACGGGATTCCGGAAACGAAGAACGTGGAGCAATCAGTTCTATCCCCCCGGGAGATCTGGCGCCAGCCTATGCCTTTTCTGGCCCACGAGCCGCTATCCTGTTTGGTTTTGCGCCTGCTGTTGAGGAAATTCGGGCGATATATCTGCGGCGTCAGTGGATTGGAACATGTTGGCCCCGAGAAGGATCCGTTCATCCTGGCTTTGAATCATAACCAGCGGATGGAGGCGGTGCTCGTTCCCTCCTTTCTGATTTTCAAGCGGCAAGGGAAACTGGTTCACTTTCTGTCGGATTGGAATTTTCGCATGATTCCCGGGCTGGCGTTCATCTTGCGACGGTCGCAGACCATTGTGCTGATGAACAAGCCTGCCCGGCCGCGGTTTTTAAATGTGCTGAAACCGTTGTTCGCTCCGCGTACGCCAGGGTGGGTTCGGGCGGCTGATAAATTAAAAGAGGGGGGAGCTGTGGGTGTTTTCACAGAAGGCACCATCAACCGTGATCCCTCGACCATGCTGCGCGGCCATACCGGAGCGGCGCGTTTGTCCCTGTTAACCCAGACGCCGGTAGTGCCCGCAGGAATCTGGTTTCCTGACCATCAACGGGGACAACCGATCAGTGATCGCTTGCCCATGCAGTTAGACATCGGTGAAGCAATGCCCCCCCCGCCAATTTCGGACGAACCATCGCTGGCGATGGTCCGCCAATGGCACGAAGCCATAATGCGTGCCATCAGCGGTTTATGCCATAAAGCGTGGGATCCCCATACCAAAAGACGACCATGATGACCTTAAAGAAACGCGTTAAAGTATTGCGGGTGGCGGGTGAAGCTGATCGGGTTCACGCGCTGAAGGTCTTGCAAGCCACTTATCGCGAGGAAAAAAACTGGGTAAACAACGAGGAAAAAGTATTTCCTCCTGAGGATCTGACCAAGAAGGATGTGTCATGGTTTGTGGTGCTGGTGGATGACCGGCCCGTGGGCGTGGTGCGGGTATTATACAGCCCACCGCTGGATCTCTACCGGGAATATGGCTTCAAGAAAATCGCTGATAACCTGGATGTGGAGGAATTCGTTCGAGCCCACCGCATCGCTGAGATCGGCCGTTTCGCGGTGCTTCCTGAATTCAGGAAATATATTGTCGTGGTGGTGATGCTCATGAGCGCGGCCAGCAAGGAAACGGTGCAGATGGGGTATACTCACTACATCACGGACATTTTCGAGGGCGAACGCCACAGCCCTTACGAATTCCACCGCCGGGTGATGGGTTTCGAACAGGTGGCCACCCACGACACCGGGGAGTTGAACTGCCCCAACCGGCGCATCACGATGATCCTGGATTTAAAGGAGGGCTACCGCCGGTTGCGAACCAATCAAAATTGGATTTTCCGCCTGCTTACCGAGGACTGGCCTGAAGATCTGCATCAACGGCTCATGCTGAACGGAAAACCGGAAACCAAACCGCCGGAAGCTCCGGCATCCTGACGTGTTGGCCGGGGCAGCAGTATGGGTCTGCCTGCTTCTTGGTGGCGTGCCGTGCCTGGCACAAAACACCAAAATTGATGGGCTTTTTGCCCCTTGGAACCGAACTAATTCGCCCGGTGCGGCGGTGGTTGTTTTGGAAAACGGGACCGTTCGCTATCAGCAGTGTTTCGGCGCCGCCAACCTGGAATTGGGCATTCCCATCACCTCCAACACCGTTTTCGATGCCGCCTCAGTAGCCAAGCAGTTCACCGGCCTGGCAACGGCCATGCTGGTGGAGCAGGGCAGGATCCGGTTGGATGAAGAGGTGCGGCATTACCTGCCCGATGTGCCGGATTTTGGCCGTGTGATCACGGTAAGCCATCTTTTGCACCATACCAGCGGTTTGCGCGACTGGCCCGAGGTGTTCTCCGTTTCCGGTATGGGAATGGGGGACCGGATCACGTTCCAGGCGATTTTGGAAATGGTGAGGCGCCAGCGCGATCTGGATTTTGTGCCCGGTGAAAAATATTCCTATTCCAATACCGGCTATAATTTGCTGGCGGCCATCATTGCCAAGGTGACCGGCCAATCGTTCGCCAACTGGACCCAAGCCAACCTTTTCCAGCCATTGGGCATGAGCCAAACCCGGTTTTTGGATGATCCCCACGCCTTGGTGTTAAACGGTGCTGAATCCTATACGCCGGCTAGCTGGGGGGGATTCCATAAAGCTGGTAACCAATTAGCGGCCCCCGGTTCGAGTTCTTTGTTTACGACGATAACCGATCTGGCGAAATGGATGCTGAATTTTGAATCAGGAGCGGCAGGCGGGCGGGGAGCAATCGAGGCCATGCACCTGCCATCCAAAGCCAATTCCGGGGAGCTTGTCCGCTACGGTTTCGGCTTAAGCTTGGGCGAGTTTCATGGCCTTAAAACGGTCGATCATACCGGCGGTTGGGCGGGATTTCGGAGTGTGGTTTTCCGCATTCCGGAGAAGCGGTTCGGAGTGGCTATTTTATCCAACGCGGGCAACCTCGACACGCTGAGGATGGCCCGCAAGATCGCCGAAATTTGCCTGGATTTGGCGGCGCTTCCCAAGGTGGAGTCTAGCCCTGCCGCCAATGAAAAACCAAAAACCGAATCCTCAGCCGCAGGCGATTGGCAGGCGTATTGCGGCACCTATCGTTTGCAGCCGGGGTGGCTTTTAACCATCACTCTTGAAAATGGCCATTTGATGACCCGAGCCTCCCGTGAGGCCAAATTCGGCATGGAATTCACCGCCAAAGATTGCTTCATGGTGCAGGCGTATAATGCACCAATTCAATTTGAAAGGGATGGTTCCGGCGCTGTCAACAGTCTGCTTTATCGTGGCCTGCACGCACCACGGGTTACCGTGCCGCAAATGAATGCTGAACAATTGGCCCTTTTTGCTGGAGACTATTGGAGCGAGGAACTCCTGGTCGCTTGGCGGTTGTCCTTTCGGCAAGGCCGGCTGATGGCTTGGCATGGGGCTTCGGGATGGGTTGGCTTTACCCCCTCCGACACCGACTGTTTTGATTTGGATAACGGCCTGAACTTGCAATTTATCCGGACCGCAGGCCGGGTCACCGGTTTTAAGATCTCGGGCCAGCGGGTGAAGAACCTCCGTTTTGACAAAAGGACCGTCTCCAACCCTTAACCGTGTCCAAACCATGGGGTTTGAATCTTCTGACGCAAATCCTGGGTCTTTCGCCAATTATCCCCGATCAGTTCAGGGTTCATGAATTCCTTCTGGTCAGGCGCAAAAATTTGCGGTGCAATCCCTTCCATTCAAAATCCAGAGATAGTGCTCAACCAGCTGGAATAACGGGTTTGCCCCCTGCCTTGGCAGATTCAAGGCAAAGCTCCATCACCATTTGGGTTTTCAAGGCCACTTCCGGCCAAAGCGGGTCAAGCTGCCCACTGCGGACTTGGACGGCGAAATTGCGAAAAAGATTGGTCTCCTGCGAATTGGCGGTGCCATGGCTGGATTCCTCAACCGCCCGCCGTTGGGAATGAACCGCCATCCGGAAATCGCAGCCTTTGACTTGGAAGTCGGTATGAGAAACCTCGAAGCCGGTTTCGAGGCCGGCACAAGGCAAAACAAAGTCTTCGATTTGCAGACATCCCCGGGTGCCGCTGATTTTCGCCCATTGCTCAGTTTCGGTTAAAAATGAGCAGTAAAAACTCGCCGAAACTTCCTCCGCAAAAACCAGCTCTCCGCTAAAGGCCGTGGGCACTGGAGCCGGGCTGTCCGGACGTTGATGCTGGCTCAGCAGCCGGCCGTGGACTTCCCTGGGCATTTGCCAATTCCGCAGCCAAAGCGCCAGCCGGAGACAATACCATCCAAGGTCGCCCAGGCAGCCGAAAGGTTCGAGTTCACTGTGGGATCGAATATTGCTTTTGAAAAATTCGGGTGATTGGCGAAAAGTAAAAGCGCTCGCCAAACGGCGGACTTCCCCGACGCTATGGCCATCGCCAAGAACCTGGTGCAGAAGGTTCAAGCGCCGACTGTGCATGAACATCACGCCATCCATAAACTGCACACCATGGGTTTGGCACGCCTCAATCATCTCCTGCAAATCCGCCACACTGGCAGCGCAGGGCTTTTCACAGACAATATGTTTACCTGCCGCCGCGGCCCGCATTACCCACTCTTTGCGCAAGCCGGTGGGTAGCGGAATATAAACCGCATCCACCGAGTTGGATGTCAGCAACTCCTGGTAGGAGCCGAAAGCCTTCGGCGTTTGGTCCATTGGGGCTTCGGCCTGGCATTCGGCGATAAACCGGCGGCTTTGTTCCTGGTTCCGGCTCGCCACTGCAACCACGGTGGAGTTGCCGGATTGCTGGATGGCTTTCCAATTTTTCCGGGCAATCCCGGCGGTGCTCAAGAATCCCCAGCGGAGTTTTGGTGTGCTCATGGTCAATCCTCAGGAAAACAGCAAAATCAATGATCCGGTTGCCGATAAACAATGGTGACGCATTTGCGCAGGGTAGGGGGGAGCACCGGCGAAATCCAACCGAATACCCGGCTGCCGAGGCTTCCTGAAGAGCTGTAATTGGCAAACTGGATTTGCCGGACCTCAAGGCCCAGGTCCCGGCCCAACATTTGCAGTTCCGAGCCGGTATATTCCCGGTAATGGCCGGGATTGGTACGTTCCTCTCGAATCATTTCAAAAGGATTGCGGCCGAGCAGCATCAGAAGGCGGCTGCGCAAGGCCACCGCATTGGGGGTTTGAATGACCAAATATCCTCCGGGGCGAACCAGGGACGCCAGGCATGCCAAGGTTTGCCGGGGTGAGGTATATAGATGCTCGATTACTTCCGCCGCCACGACCACTTGGTAACCGTTGTTTTGCGGCCATCGGCTGCGATCATCAGCGTCGTTCAAATCAAAGGTTACATGCTCGCCGGTGGGCGGTTTTGGCCATTTGGGATCGAAAAATCCCAAGGTGTCGATATTCAATTCGGGCCAGGCCAGATGGAAGAGGTCGGTCTGAAAGGAAGGACCCACATCCAGCAGACGGCCGGTTTGGCCATCCTTTGCAGGATCGTCCAGCAATCGGTCTACCAGTTGGGCAAGGTATTCAAAGCGCCGGTAGTGATAACGGAGGTAATATTCCATTTCCCGGCCCTGCGAAGCGGCTTTCGGCAACAAGGAATCCAGCTTTCGACGAATCTCTGCGCGATTCAACATAAAAATCTATTCCAGCCCGCTCCCCATTCTAGAAAGCTGCCCCTAAAATTCAATGGCCATTTGGGGATAAAAAAAGGTCGCCCACGCTTTGTATTTTCGATCGGGATTGGCACAAAAACAGCTTCGGTTTCACGCGGAATCCAGAGTTGACTGTTCCCGGTCTTTGGAGCAGGGTTGCTGGGTTTAATAATATAAACTGAAATGATAGGTCGATCTGGTTTGCCCACAGCGCTGTTCATTTTGCCGATCTGCGCAGCGCTGGCTATTTTTATCGGTTATTTGATGGCCACTCCCTTTACTTTTGGGAGTTCGGCCGTATTAAGCCTTACCTTTGCGGTTTTGGTGGTTCCCGTCTTATTGCGCTGGCATCATGCGGCGTTGATCGCGTGCTGGAATGCCACGATGATCATTTATTTCATTCCCGGCCAACCGCGGATTGGGGAGTTAGTGGCCATTCTTAGCATTTTCATTGCCATTGTAACTCGTACCCTCAATAAAGAGAGCGACTTCATCCGGGTGCCTGCGTTGAATGGGCCTTTGTTTTTCATGGCGGCGGTGGTGTTCATAACCGCCGAACTAACCGGCGGTTTGGGTGCACGGCAATTGGGTGCGGAAACCTGGGGAGCCAAGCGCTACATTGGATTGTTTACGGCCATGCTGAGTTATTATGCCTTTACCGCCACCCGCTTGCCTCAGGAGAATGCGAAGTGGCTGGCCTCCTTATTCTTCCTCGGCGGTGTTACTGCATTTGTCAGTGACTTGGCCTATGCTGCAGGCTCGAATTTTTATTGGTTGTTCGCCTTTTTTCCAGCGGATATCGCGGCCCACCAGGCCTTTACCGAAACCACTTTGAAGCGGTTTTCGGGCCTAAGCTGGGCGGCCATCGCCGCGCTGAACTTCCTGCTCGTCCGTTACGGCATTACCGGGGTTTTCGACCTGAAAAAACCGTGGCGGATATTATTGCTGATCGCTTGCGGTCTGGTCAGCATGCTGGGTGGCTATCGTTCCTCCGTGCTGGTATTTGCGATCACCTTCACGGTGCAGTTTTTTTACGAGGGCTT
>CAIMWS010000109.1 GCA_903845125.1 uncultured Verrucomicrobiota bacterium | reverse complement strand
GGAACTCAATCGATCAGTTCCTGCCTCCTGGCAGCTCATTGGAAACTGCTACTTGGAAAGAAAAAAGCACCGCTTCCTCTGTAGCATCAGTGGCTCAGTTTATCTGAGCAGAGGTGGGTCAATTTAAGTGAGCCCTATCGTTGTAGGCGCTCCTAGCTCCTCACCGGCTGTAAATGCTGAATTTCTAGCCGCAAAGGGAGCGCCGGCAACCTGGAATGAGTTCCAAGCGGCAACGAGGGGTCAATTCGCATCACGAGCGGAGGCTGGACAGGCGTGGGCTGCTTACAAGGACGCCAATGGAATCGTTACAGGGAGGACCCGCAGCATGGCGGCTCGCTCTGAATACTTGAGGTCACTGGCTGACAATCCAAACACGGCGTCGTGGATGAAACCTTGGTTGCAGGAAGGCCGCGTGCCGCCAAGACCTTGATGAAGCTTTTATGACGGAACTCTGGATAGCCCATCACTCGATTGGCACCTGGCAAGAACCGAGCCGATGGACTGGCTACTTCGAGGAAGCACAGCGGCTGCTCGGTTTTTCACTGACGCACCTTGATGTTAACGACCCCGTGAAACGCAAGGTTGTTTCGCTGGTGGGCGCAGGAGACTTCGTGTGTGCTTTCAAGGCTCGCGAAGACAGCAGGTGGTTGTTCGGGAAGTTCGGGGACATCGGCATCGAACTTTCGGTTCAGCACTACCGCCAGCTTGGCCACTACCCGAACACGCTCAAATGGCATGTGCCGCTATCGTTTATCGAGAAGCCAGAGAATCGTCTGCGAATCAAAGCCTTATTCGACTTGGGAAACCGAGCCTTCAAACCGTTCTACGCCTACAGCGACGATGTCGCTCAAATCGCGAGCAAGAAGAAATCGTTCGGCGCGGTGGACATCCAAGCTGAACTGTTGGGCGTTTTTTGGCTCACCTACTTCAACGCCGCCTACGTTGCGTTCTTCGGCAACCAGAAGTTCGATGGGCTTCCCGGTGTCGAACGTGGCAACGAAGGGAGCATCACCATCGTCTTGGGCGACAGTCCACAATCGGTGACCTGCGAAGCACGCGAACAGGCGGTTGCAGCTCTCGGCAAGCAGTCGTTCGTCAACCCAAGCGATGTCTTGGGGAAGCAACGGGGACGATTTGCGCTGACGTTTCAGCAGTTACTCGCATGACACTAAACCGCTGGTATCCCGCCAGGGAGTGTAAGGAAACCAGCCGTGCTGCCGTCTCCGCCGAGGCTCCGCCAGCACGTGTTGGCGATGATGATCGAAGGTATGATTGTGGCTGGTGACAAGGGCGCTGTTGAGCTACACGCCACCTGGCAAGGTGAAGGCGTGTCAACACCGGGAATCGCCTCTTGCTCAAGTTACCAGATGAGATTGGGTCGGGGTGATTGTGGACGCTGGCTCTTGACGCCCGGTCAAGAGGTTCGGTTGCCAGAGCTGTCTGACAAGGTAGCCGCGATCACGCTCACATGGATGCCGAGGATGACGTCCCCATAGCCGCCGTAGCCGCCTCGGCCTGCCTGGCAACAGCGGCGACTTCGGATAGAGTGCCCGGCGGTGGCAAGGCCGCAGCCGCGTGAGGGTGTTAAGCTAAAAAAAGGATCCATTCCTTTGTGCCATAAACGGTTCCAAAAAGGTGGTCTTTTAACGCGCCGCCACAGGAAGGTGTCCAAATTCCGTAGCGGCTCAAATATTCCCGCCCGGTTGCGGGGCGAGCTCAGGGAGGGATCTCCGCCGGCTTTGGTTAAGGCAGTTGCTGACGGTTCCCCAGGGTGAGTTTTGTTCCCGCGGGAACCAGGGCGATTATCGCAACCGGCCGAGCCGGCTCTATTTGCCGTCCAGGATTTTTTCCAAATCGGGGTTCTTGGGATAACCCTGCTTGATGGATTTGTCGTAATGGTAGCGGGCCAGAGCCAGGAAGGGTGGGTTTTGGAAAGCATAGACCACGGCCAGGTTGTAATGGGCGGTGGCGTATTCAGGGGATAATTGGATGGCCCGCCGCAAGGCGCGCTCGGCGGCTTCCCGCTGACCCTTTTGGCTCAGGGCCAGGCCCAGGTAGTTTTGGATGGAGGCGTTATTGGCATCCAGCTTGGCCGCCTGGCTTAGCGATTCCAGGGCTTCGTCATATTTTTCCTGGCGGAATTTGAGCAGGCCCCACAGGGAAAGGTTGTGGCCGTCATTGGGATCCAACGCGATGGCTTTTTTCAAGGTATCCTCGGCATCAGCCAGCCGGTTGGCCTCCATTTGGACGGTGGCGAGATTCCCCAGCGTGATGATGCTCTTTTCATTGATGCGCAGCACCTGTTTGTATTTCTTTTCCGCCTCCTCCATCTTGCCATCGGCGAAGGCGCGTTGAGCTTCGGCCACCAGGGCATTGGCTTCGGCGGGCATTTCACCCTGCGATTTTTTATCCGGTGCGCCGGCGGCCGCGGATTCAGAGCGGGCGGGAGTTTCGACTTTGGCCATCAAGGCCAGTTCCTGCTCCGTGTAGGGGATTTTTTGGGTTTCGTAAGCGTCCAGGCGGGCCTGGAGGGCTTTGACCTGGTTCTGCAAGTCATTCTGAACCGGTGTCCGGGCGTTTTTGGGCGCTTTGGCAGGTTTTTCCGCGGTGGCTGTTTTGGGCTTCTGTTTCGCCGACTCATTCTTCAAGGCGGCGATTTGCTTTTTCAGGTCATCGCGTTCTTTCTCCAGTTTCTGGATTTGCTGCGCATTGGCGCGGGCGGCTTTGGCTTCCGCCTTGGTGGCGGGCTTGGCCGGGGCCGGTTGGGCGGCGGGGGCGTTGGTGTTGGCGGCTTGCAGTCGGGCCTGCAAATCGGCGATCTGTTGCTTCAACGTGTCATTCTCGTTCCGCAGGCTCTTGAATTGGGCCCCTTCGCCGGTGGCCTGCAGCCGGGTTTCCAGAATTTGTTTCTCCTGCCGCAAAATTTCGATGGACTTGGATTGTTCGGCAACCTGCTTGGTCGCTTCGCTCAAGGCATTTTGGGCGCCTTCGGGCGTCATGCTTTTCAGGCGGTCCTGCTCTTGTTTGAGCGTTACCTTGAGCAATTCGTTTTCTTTCTGGAGACCGCGTACTTTTTCCTCGGCTTTGGCCACTTCCCGCGCATCCACGGTGGCCGGTTGGGCGGCCAGGGCTTCGCGCAATTTGGCCTCCAAAATCGTCCGGTCGTACTTGAGCGCCCGATTTTCCTCCATCAGCGCGCTTACCTGCCGTTCCATGCTGCCCACGGCGGCGGTCAGTTCTGGTTTCACCGGACTGGCTGGTGCCGGGGAAGCGGGGGAAGTCGGGGAGGAGGGGGGAGGCACGGTGGAGGCCGGGGCGGGTGTGGCGGGAGCGGCGGGGGGATTCACCCCAAAGGCCTTCAGCCGGTCGTTCACATAGCTGATCCGGAATTCCAGCAGCTTGGGATTCCACTCCGGAAAGGTTTCCCGAATGGACTGCAAGGATTTTTGGGCCTGCTGGTAGCGCTCGAAGGCCGATCGGTTCTGTTCCGCACGGCTG